>NZ_QHCU01000004.1:37500-337500 GCF_003545925.1 Leptospira yasudae
GAAAAAACGGGGTAGCGCCTTCTCCCTTTCCGCAAAAAAAGAATCTTTTGAAAACGCATCCAGTCTAAACTACGAGTTCGGGCATGGTGCGTTTAGAATCGGGTTGACCCCTGATTTTTGAGCCGCAACATAGTTCTCGAAACGATTTCGTGTTTTTTTGGTCGTTTGATCCGTGTTACTAAGAACCGCCCTATACAAGATTTTTCGACGCAGTTTTGCAGTTTGGGGATTCCTGTCTTTTTTCGCCGTTTCTCTTTCCGTATCCGCCCAAACGTCATCCGCTTCTTGGTTTTCCGAAATTCAAAAATCCGTCTCCGAGGGAGTTTCCAGCGGCGCCTTTGACTGGACGACCGGATTCGTTCTGATTTCCGGTGGAGTTCTCGCGAGCCTTTTGCCGTGCGTTTATCCCTTGTATCCGATCACAGTGGGAATCGTTCGGGCCAGGGGAGAAGGCGCCCCCCGCATTCTTCATCCTTCGATTTATTATCTCGGACTGGTCGTCGTATATGCGTCCTTCGGCGTGATCGCCGGTTTTTCGGGCGGTGCGTTTAACGTCATTTTACGATATCCGATCGTAAATCTCGGACTTGCGATTTTGATTTTTCTTTTGGCCTTGGGTTCTTTGGATCTGATCCATCTTCCGTTTTTCCAATCGAAAGAAGTGAAAACCGCACAAGGTTGCGGAGGAACGTTCCTTTTAGGAATGGGCGCGGGACTTCTTTCTTCTCCCTGCGTCGGGCCGGTGGTCGTCGCGATCCTTCTGCAAATCACTGCGGGTGCGGGTGCGATCATGGCCGGTTCGGTCCTTCTCGCTTCGTTTAAAATGTTTTTATTCGGAGTCGGACTCGGTCTTCCGTTTTTGATAATCGGGGTATTCGGTCTGAGTCTTCCCAAATCCGGAAAATGGATGCGTTGGATTCAGTGGGTTCTCGGTATTTTCGTATTATACTTTTCTTATACGTATTTTCAAAAGTCATTGAGCGGTTGGGGGATCGCCGATTCGGCGATTCCGTTGGCGGCGCTCGGGATTTTGTTTTTGCTCGCTTGCCTCTACTTCTTTCTTCCGGAAGATTGGAACCGCTACGTAAGAATGAAGAAAGCTTTGTTTCTCGGCGGAGTCGTTTTGTCCGCGACCGGGCTTGTCATTCTTCTCGCACCGAACTTAGGCGGTTCTTATTCTGCTTCCGCAGCGGAAATCGAAACGAAAGGAAATCTTTCCTGGTTTCGAACTCCGGGAAAGGCGTACACGGCAGGAAAGGAAGAAGGTAAAAAAGTTTTTATCGATTTCTATGCGGACTGGTGTACGAACTGCAAGGCTTTTGAGGAACTCACACAAAACGATCCTGCTTTGAACGAGGCGTTGCGCGGTGCGATTCTTCTTAAGATCAAAGATCAGGACCCGATTTTTGAAACCTATGCGAACGATCCGCGCTTTGAAGAACTCAAGATCGGTCTTCCCTTCTTCGTGATCCTGGATGAAAACGGAAATCTTTTGTATAAGAATACGGATTATCAGGACACGACCACGATGATCCAAACGTTAAAGCGTTCGCTTTAAACGCGCCCCGCAGAACGACCTGGATGCCGATCCGTAGAGAGGCTCCGCTGAGTTATGGGAGTGAGATGCTTGAGTTCAGGAAAGCTCTGCGTCGAGTTCTGAAAGCGATTGAACGCGCGCGACTCGCCGTTTTAGGCGGCCGCACCTTCTTTCTGCCAGAGCTTCCCCTTGATGATAAAGAAGGCTCCTACCGCGATGATCGCGATCGAAACCCACTGAGACTGAGAAAACCCGTGCCAATAGTATTGGTTTAAGAACGCAGGGTTCTGTTCCGCGTTCGGAATGTTCACGATCGAAGGAGGATCGATAAACGGAAACACCGCCTTGTTCACTCTTAAAAATTCCACCATCAATCTCGCAAATCCGTGCAGGATCAGGTATTGAGCCCCGATGGAAAACTTTTTGAAGTTCTGATTCTTCGCCCAATATTGAAAGTAAAAGAAGAACAAAAACGAAACGATGGATTCGATGAGAGGAGTGTTCCAAACGGGAACGCCGGAAGGATGAGCGCCGTGATAGTCGAAAACCAAAAGAGGAATCCGCACGTCGGTCGCAAATCCGTAACAGCCGTCGCCCGAAACCCAACAGCCCAATCTTCCGATCGCATAACCGATCGCCATACTCGGAACGGCAGCGTCGAGATACGCAGGCACGTCGAGTTTGAAGTATTTCATATAAAGAGAGATGAAAAGAATTCCGAACAGAAACCCGCCGTAAAACACGAGACCGCTTCCGGAAAACAAATTGTCCCAGAGGGCCATTCTTCCCGGAAAACCGTACCAATGTGTTAGGGGATAGAGATACTTTCCGTCAAAGCCGGGAGTTTCCACGAAGATTTGATCCCAGATTTCAAAGACGAAGAAAATCTTCGCGCCGACCAAGGTGCCTAAGATTCCCAAAAGAAGAAGCCAATCGGAATGCTCCGGTTCAAGACCTCTTCGTTTTAATTCCTTTGGAAGAAGATAAGACGCGGCTAAAAAACCCAACATCATCAGGATGCTGAACGTGGAAGGTCCGTCCCAATTGAAGAATTGTTTGAGAAACGGAACTGGAATTCTATCGATCATAGTGTAACCAATACTAACGATCGCAGGATTGGATCAACCCATAATCCTTTTTTGAAAAAGGCAAATGTGATTCCGAGACAGTGAATTCTTTTCGTGCAAAAGGAACGAAGAGAAAGAAGTCGAGGTCACTCGATGTTGATGAATTCCGCAGGATCGACGGGAGGATCTTGTCCCATGTGAACCTCGTAGTGAACGTGAGGCCCGGTCGCTTTACCGGTGGAACCCACAAGTCCGATCAGATCTCCGCGTTTTACGATCTGATTTTTTTCCACGAGAATCTGAGAACAGTGACCGTATACGGTAAAGATTCCGTTTAAGTGATTGATCCGAATGTTCTTTCCCAACCCGCCCGAAGACTGGCCGGATTCGACGACGATTCCCGGAGCAGTCGCATAGATCGGAGTTCCTTCGGAGGAAGCGAAGTCCACACCCGAGTGATGTTCTCCTAAGACGACGAGACCGAACGGATCGACCCTTCCGCCGAACGTGGAGGAAACGAAACCCACTCCGGGTTTTAACGGACGGCCTCTCGGAAGCGCGTAGAGAATGGATTCCCTTTCTTCGAGATAATCGAACGCGTTTTCAAACGCCTGACGAATCCGAAAGAGTTCTATGTTCTGCGCGGCAAAACCTTCGACCGTGTTTTTGTAGAGTTCCAGGTTCGTTTCCGAATCCGGGATTTCCTTTTTGAGACGGAACTCGGGGATGACTTCGTATGTCAGAATCCGTTTCCAAGGAACCTCGTCCCAAGCGACGAGATTGAGCTGTTCCGTCTTTCTTTCCAAGCCGCGAATCTCCTTTTTGGCGTCCTGGAGAAGCATATCGTAGTAAAGATATTGACTGACGTTCTCATCGCTCTTCTGAAAGAGGTCTTCGTCGGGACGATAGAAGAAGTTCAGATAGGAAAGAAACACGAACGCCAACACGAGAATCAGACTGGAGAGGATTCCGAGGAACCAAGCCATAAAGACGTTGAGTTCGATACGAATCACATTCTCATGACTGTGCGGAACGAGCAAAAAGGAGATCTTTTTGGAGCCGGATTCTTTGAACTTTTTGAACCGATTTTTGAATTTGAGAATTTTGACCTGCAAGCGCTCGGAATGAGTCAATTTGAGATCGTACTTTGCAGGGCTTGTCATAGATTTTTACTTGCAGGTAGGGGGATCGAAGGGATTATAGACCCATTCTTTATATGAAATTCCTGTCCAATCTGTTCAAGAAAAAAATAGGATCAGTTGAGGATATTCTCTCTCACCCGGACGGCAAACGCTACTATCGGGATGCCCACCTGATCCGCAAAAACATGATAGATGAGGACGCGGTCAAAATCATCCACAGGCTGAATAAATTCGGCTTCAAGGCTTATATCGTGGGAGGAGGGGTTCGCGACCTTCTTCTCGGAAGAAAGCCGAAAGACTTCGACGTTGTCACTAACGCGACACCGAATCAGATCAAAAAGATCTTCAATAACTGCCGTATCATCGGAAGAAGATTCAAAATCGTGCATATACTTTTCCGTGGAAAAGTGATCGAAGTCAGTACCTTTCGTTCCCTGCCTGACTACAGACTCGGGAAAGCCGTGGAGGATCAAGATTACCTCATCAAGAGAGACAACAAATTCGGGACGCCACAGGAAGACGCGGCCCGCAGAGACTTTACAATCAATTCCTTATATTATGATGTAAGAAACGATTCCATCATAGACTACGTCGGCGGTTTTGAAGACATTCAGAATAAGGTTTTGCGAGTGATCGGAGATCCCGACATCTCCTTTCGCGAAGATCCGGTGAGAATGCTGCGCGCGGTTAAGTTCGCGGAGATTCTCGGATTGAATATTGAAAAGACGACCGCTAAGGCGATCCGTAAACACAAGATCGAATTGGAAAAAGCTTCCAGCTCGAGAATGTTGGAAGAATACAACAAAATCTTCCGCACTTGGAAAACCTCCCTGATCTTTCAGGGAATGGCGGAACACGGACTTCTCGAAGTTCTTTTTAAGGAAGCCTTTGAAAAGGAAAGGAAGAAGAATTCCAATTTCGGCGAAAAGTTTCTCGAAACCAATATCGGAAAACGTCTTGCGATTGCGGACAAACTTCTGACCGAACGGGAGGAGATGACTCCTCATATCTTTTATTCTCTGATCTTTTCGGACCTCGCTTCGGAAGCATTACAAAAAGAGAATATGCATCTGGTTCCTGCCATCAAAAACAGTTTGGAACCGATCTTCAAACGTCTGGAAACCCCGAAGAAGGACAAGGACCGTTTGATAAAGATTTTTGCGAGCCAGCAAAGATTCTTAAGCACCGAAGACGAAAAGTCGTCCCAGAATAATTTCTTTAGAATGAAGGATTATTTCTACGATGCGTTTATGGTTTTTAAGATCGGAGCGATCGCGGAAAACGACGAACAATCGATTCAGAGCGCTTTCTTTTGGGAAATTTCCGTTCGTAAAAGGCCGATCCCGGTTAAGAAGTTTAACGGCGGGGGCGGTGGTGGAGGCGGCGGCCAACAACAAGGAGGCCAGCGCCAAAACAAAAATCGGAATAAGAATTTCCGGAATCGCAATCGAGAAGGCGGCGGTCAAGGTCAGCAAGGCCAGGACCAGGGACAACAGTCTCGGGGAGAACGCGGCAATCGAAGAGAAGAATCCTCCGGCGGCGGAAACGAAAATTCCAGAAATGCCGGAATGGACGACGATTCCAGGGGAAACCGTGCCGAAAATTATCCCGAAGACGAGTCTTAAGTCGACGTAATCTTTGGCGTTGCCGCATTTGCGGCCGGGCTCTCCGCTCTGGTCAAGTTATTGTATATTAAAGAAAGTGAATATCTTTTTCTTTCATCCAATAACTTGACCTCGCATCGATCCCTAACGCGAAAGACGTGATTTCTTTGAATCCGTTTTCAGTTTTCCGATTCTTGGAAATAACTCACCACAAATTGAAGAGAGGTTTTGGATCGGAAAGTGGATTCTTCCAAAGAACCCCAGAGATCCAAACTTCCCGCTTTGCTTAATAAATCCAAAAAATCTTTTCCACGATTCCAGATCAGGCATTGAATCGATTCGGGCGCACCTAAGATTCTAAAACGAACGTGTTTGCCGTCGGTCATCGGTTTCGTATGATAGATCTTCGCGTTCTTGATGGAATAAAGAGGAACCGGATTCTCATGACCGAACGGCTCGAAGATCGAAAGCTCTTGAAAGAGTTTTGCGTTCAATTCTTCCGGTTGGAGGGTAATTAAACTCGGCGTTTGATCGAGCGCGGCTTGCTTTTGTTCTTCTTCGAGCCAATGGTCCGCGTGTTCAAAAACGACCTTTGCAAGTTCGGGAATCTTTTCGATTTCCAGGGAAAATCCGCCGGCTTCCTTGTGGCCTCCGAATTGAAAGAAAAGCGGTTCCGCTTTTTTCAAAAGATTAAGGACATTCTCCTTACCGTAGGAACGAATGCTTCCTTTTGCATGACCGTGATCCGGAGTTATGAAAAGAACCGGACGTTTGTATTCTTCCACGAGTCTTGTGGCGACGATTCCGGAAACTCCCGGTTCGAAGTCGGGTTCGTAGCAGAAGAGCACGGGTTTTTCCGTTCTTTCTTTTTTCCGTTTCAGAAAACCGTCCACCTTGAATAAGTTGCGTTTCGTCCTTTCTCTTCGTTCTTCGTTGAGCTTTTGGAGTTCTTTCGCGCCGATCTGCGCGCGCGCAGGATCTTCTTCTAAGAGTAAATTTAATGCGACTTCGGTCCGATTCATTCTTCCCGCTGAATTGATCATCGGGCCGAGTCCCCAGCCTAAGTCTTTGGAAGTAACGTGTTTGTCGGCGAGTTCCATCAACTGAAGGAGTTGAAAGAGCCCTTCTCTGTGACGCGTTTCCTTGCGATAGAGTTTGAAAAGAATCTTGCAGCCTTCGCGGACGATGATCCGGTTTTCTCCATAGAGAGGCATCATGTCGGAAACGGTTCCGATCGAGGCCAGATCGAAGTTCTGAAGATATTGTTCGAGGATCGCTGGGTAGTTTAGAAATTCATGATAGAACCATTCTCTTTCGGGGTAAGAGGATTTGAACGCGAACGTTTCGTCCACTATGGATAAGGAGAATTTCGATTCCGCTTCCTGGCGATCTCCTTGAAAGAGAAGTTTGCCCCTGTAGATTAGATAACCTGAAAATAGGGAATTTCCGTCGGGAATCCAAACCGCGCGGTTGTATTCTTCCAAAGAAGAATACAGATAAGCCTGTATGAATTTGAGAGAGAGAACGGAGGTGCAAATCTTTTCGTTCGGATATTGCGAATCCTGTCGTTTCGGAGAAATCAAATAACAATCGGGAATCCGTTCCGGGATTTCGTGGTGATCGAGAACGATGACCTTGATTCCGAGGGAAGCAAGTTCGTCGATTTGAACGTGATTGGTCGTTCCAAAGTCGAGGGTGATCAGCAGATCGGGTTGATTCTTTTTTACGAAATCGAGAGCGGCGGGGCAGAGTCCGTAGTCTTCTTCGTTCGAAGTCTTGAGAATCAATTCTCCCCTATGAATCTTTTTTAGAAATCCTCCGAGTAGGCTCGTGGAGGAAACCCCGTCGCAGTCCCTGTCGCCGAAGAGAAGAATTTTCTTTTCCGCACGAACGAATTCTTTGAGAAGTTCGAGGGCCGGTTCGAGATCGGGAAGTAAAAACGGAGATGGAAGTTCGCGAAGCCCGTGGTAGAGAAGATGTTCCGGATGGGATTTATCCCGAAGGTGTGTTTCGTAGAATCGATGTTGAAGCGGGCTGAGATGTTGACGGAACCCGGAAGGAACTAAGTCCTTTAAACCCGGGCCGTGTGAAAAAGGGGAGAGTTTAGGCATTCTTACATAGCGCTGTTTCCGCTGAATCTCGCTCCGGATTCGATTTCTAAATCGGGGGTGCGGATGTCGCCGATCACTTTGCCTGTTTTACGAATGGAGACTTTTTCGTTTGCGGAAACGTTTCCTTTCAGATTTCCTTCGACTTCGAGGGTTCCGGTTTCGATGTCCGCTTCGACTTCGCCGGTATCACCTACGACGAGTTTTCCGGTCGTTTCGATCGTTCCTTTAAAGTTGCCCTTGATTTTGAGGGAGTTGCTGAATTTCAGTTTTCCTCGGAAATGAATATCGTCTCCGATGATTGTATCGATATGTTCGTCGCTCATTCTGGCTCCAAGTTTTAGTTCTAGAGAGCCGGTTTCAAATGTTTTTTTGAGGGTTTGTCGGGGAATTACGGAATTCAGGATACCAGTCCGTATAGTTTAACGCGTAAAAATGGGACGCCGGTTTGCAGTGGAGGCGTCGGGTCACTCGGTTGTTGAGTAGATCTAGGGTCAGGATGTAACTGTAATACCGGTGGAATGTGGGAACTCCCTCATTCATCGTTCTCTCGATAGAATCCCCGACCCCCACGGCTTCCAACCACAAAAGATAATTAAACAGAAAACAACGGGAGACCCCATGAGCCTGTGCAAGCGTTCCCAAGAACGTCCAACTCCCGGTACTCAAACGAGCATTCACACGCTTCATCCTTCTTGGACCCACGCTCGGTTGATACAAAGTTCGACCGGTTTTCTTGCCGAGACGAGGCATTGCGGAAAGATACTTTCCATATCTCTGCAGCAAATAAGGAATTCGAAGCGGTAATTTTCCGGCTTCTTTCTTTGAGTAACGATTCCAGGTTTCTTCCGGAATCAAAAGGGTGACGGTTTCGGAATGCGATTCTTGCAGCCGTGAGGAAAGTTGAAAATCGGAACTTACCAGTAAATAACCCATACAGTAAACGGTTCTCGAAAAAACAGAACGGTTCCTAAAAATTGGATTTTTTCGACGGAAACCACGGCCGACCCCGAAAAAAGTTTCATCCAAAAATATCCTTCAAAGAACAAACGAATTCAGATTGCACCGGGCTTTTGAATTTCGCTCTTTCATCCGAACCGGAGGATCCAGCTCAATAAAAACGCATCCATCGTTCCAACATAAAGGACGACTCTTACAAAGAAGAAGGTTCGGCAAAACTCTTCAAATCTACTTGGAGAACGTTCAGATCCACCGGACCGTCAATTCCACGAACCCGCCCCCGGCTATGATACTGCCAAAGAATCCACCTAATATCCGAAAACGTATTCGGATGTTTAAATATATCCCGAATCCAAACGGGACGATCTTGAAAGTTGGAACCGATATAAAGATCGATGAACTCGTATGTAAGATATAAAATCGCCTTCTTACCGTAATGCGAGTCGACCGCCTTCAAAAAATCCGCGATCTCTGAGGAAACGTTTTCCACAGGAGGCCTTTCCTTACAATTCCCGACGAATTCCAAATCGACGACGGGAGGCAAAGAATCGACTTCTTTGGGAACGGTTCGAATAAAATTCTCCGCCTGTTCCTTTCCGGATTTGCAGAGGGTGAAAAAATGATACGCACCTGCGGGAAACCCGTTGCGTTTCGCTTCCTTCCAATTGAATGCAAAGGAGCGATCCACAAAATCTCCGCCTTCGGTCGCTTTGATGAATACGAAAGAAATTTCCGATTTCGGAACCGCATCCCAATCGATTTTTCCCTGATGATTGGAAACGTCGATCCCTCGAATCGGATAGATTTCCGGAGAAGGACTGACAAACCAGATCCAACCCCGATCCAAAGCCTCATACAATCCAAAGCCGCTCAGAAAGAATGAAAGTAAGAATAGGAAAGTGAAGAATCTTTTGGATTTCATGGCGGTTCCTTTTTGTGTGAGATCCTACATTTTAGGATAATCCTGCAATCTTGAAGGAGTTCCCACAATTCGATAAGAATGAAACCTGAGATTACGGCGCGGTTATGTATGAGTTCCCACAATTTAAAAAAGAATCCGCTTTTTTCGAATCAAGTCGCACACTTTCGCGCACCAACGGCTGTAATCGCGCCGATCCGATTAGAACGCGGCGACTAAGATCGTCTCGATCTCGTTCTTAGGAAGTTCTCTCGGAAGAGAATCCAAAAACGGAAACGAAGCCGCAAGATTGGCGATCAACGGAAGATCGATCTTTCTCACCTCATATTCCGAAAGTCTCTGCGGAATTTTAAGTTCGATAAAAATCTTACGGATTCCTTCCACGGCTTTGATCGCCGCCTCGATCACGGAGATATTCGTGATATCCTCGTCCAAGGCTCTCGCGATCATCACGTATTTACCGGCGGAGGAGGTGAGGTTGTATTCCATGACGTGGGGAAGAAGGATCGACATGGACTGGAAAATATCCAAATTCGTAATATTCGCACTTGCTAATGAAAGGGCGAAACAAAGTCCCAAGGAACTGGAGGACTGAGCGATTCCGGTCAAAAGACTCGCCGCATAAAGGCCGTTTTTGTAGTTGATGTTTTTCGGATCGCGGATGGAAGGAATCAGGTTCTTTTGCAGAAGTTCGATCGCCCGAAGCGCGGATGAAATCGTAAGTTCCGTGGAAAACTTGGAAAGAATCGTGTCCACCGCCGCCGCAAGAATTCCCACTCCGACCTTGGAAATATCCGTGGAACTCATAAAGGAGGAAATCTTCGGGTCCGCGATGATCAACTCGGGAAATAGAAGTTCGTGGGAGAAGTATTTCGTGATTCTTTCTTCTCCGAGAAGAATCGTGGAAATCGGAGAACATTCCAAACCGAAAACGGGATGAGTGGGAATCAGAATCAACGGAAGAGGTTTTTTGAGTTTCGCCTTCTTGTCGTTTAACATCTCTTCGGCGAAGATGTCGTTCGTTACGAGGAGCGCGATGATCTTCGCCATCGAGATGGATTCGTAGGAACCGTAACCGATGATGCAGTCCGCATTCGCGATCTTGGCGAAATAGGCGGCCGTATCCAATTCTTCGGGAGTGGGTTCTTTCACGATGTCGTCGTAAAGAATCACTCCGTCGATATGCTTTTCCAAACTGGTTTTGATGATGGAAAGTTCGTCCATATTCTCCAGCTCTTGCTGCGTGGAGAAAATAACGGTTCGCGAGCCTATGTTTTTTACGAAGTTACCCACTTTGTAACCGCAGTCGGCTTCAAAGTGGATCTTGGGAGGAAATGTGTAGTTAACCCAATCGGGGAGTATCGGCATCGTCGTCGTCCCCCAGAGTTATCTGGTGAATCGGAATTCTTCTAATTTAAATAGAGGTAAAAATCAGTTTATCCGGAACGGTTCTTATTGTCCTAACATGGTTTCTGAGATTCGATCAGCGATCGTATTCAATACGTCCGCGCTCAGATTGTCGTAGTCCCCGTTCTTTAATTTTTCCTTAACTTCTTTGAGTTTAACGGAACGGTCTTGGTCGTCCGGAGTAGAAAGAATTTTGCGTGCTATAGTTTGAACTTCTGCTTGAAGTTTTGCTTCGGATGCTTTTTGTTTCGCGGTATCGGAAATAGAAACGTTGTCAAAAGATTCTTTTGACTCAGCTTTTCTCACCGGAGTGGTTCTTTTCGGTTCGTATCCGCTTCCACCGATCCCACCGATTTTATCGATAGTCATGATTTGTTACCTCTACTAATTTGTATCGACCGATCCAAGAGAGCCTTTAAGCATTTTTTTCCTATTGGTATTGATTAAAACCACAAATTCGCCCTTATGAGCAAATTCCTTGGGTTTTCCGGGTAGAATCGGGGAAAAATGAAGAATTTCCTCGTGAATTTTGGTCATTTCCCGGCCCATCAAATATTCACAATCGGGGAACACTTCCTGCACCGCCGCGAGCGTATCTCCGATTCTGTGAACGGATTCAAAGATCATAATCAGCCCTTCAAATTCCTTCCATTCGGTAAGTTGATTTCTTTTTTTACCCTTCTTTTCGGATAAGAATCCCAGGAACAAAAACGGATTGGCCTGCCACCCGGAAATTCCGAGCAACGCAGTGAGGGCGCTCGCGCCGGGAACCGGAGTGATTTTAAAACCGGCTTCGCGGACGATCCGAATCAGGTGAGAACCCGGATCGGAAACGCCCGGAGTTCCCGCGTCCGAAACAAGGGCGAACGTTTTTCCCGCTTTCAATTCTTCTAATATACCTTGATACGGAGTTTCCGATTGATCCCGATATAAGGTGGAAGCCGGGGTCGTGATCGAATAGGATTGAAACAGTCTTCTGGAATGACCCGCGTTTTCGCAGAGAATTCGATCCGTGTTTTTTAAGATGCGAAGCGCTCGAAAGGTTAGGTCTTCCAAGTTTCCGATCGGAGTGGAGACCACATACAACGTTCCCGGTTCGAGAGGAATTTCGGTCGAAGTTTGTTCCGCCGATTCTTCCTCTACACTCATAGATTACAGCCCGGTGGAGAAGAACCCGAAGGACAAACGCAACCGGTTTCTTCCGCGCCTGCGACCGTACACGGATTGCAAAGAGTTCCCACGGGACAGTTTTGTTTTACGGTCGTCGAACAAGCGGCGTTGTTGCACTCGGAAGGATTGCAGCTCGAACCGACCGGACAAAGATAAGGACGGGAGGACGCGCACATTCTCACGGGAGTGGAAGGATTCGAAAAAATCCCGCTGTTCATCAGCGCCCGCAACGTGAACGTATAAACCTCGCATTTGATAAACGGAAATACTCCGGGAGGAGGAATCTGATTTAAGATACGATGCGTTTGCAGTTTTGCGGAACTCGTGGACGCTTCGGAAGCGAGATGCGGGAAAGAAGGTTGAACCCCGTTCTCCAGATAAATATTTCCACCGGCCAAGGTTTCCGCTACGGAAGGAGCGGCCGTGGTGATATACAAATTGTAACCGACAAACTGCGGTTCGGCGTTTGTCACAAAATAACGAATTAAGAATTCCGGTTTATAGCTATTCGGCTCGGAAAAGAAGTCCGTGTCTTTCGTAGCCGTATCGGTGATTCCTTCGTTGACCGCGATGACGCTCAAAAACTGAGGAACTCCGACCGGAGAAATAAAAACGAATGGGGATTGAGCCACGTCCGTATTCGTACCGCAACCGAATGTGATTCCTATACAAAATAGAATCGGGAGAATCGCTGGACGGAAAATTTTCAGAAACATTTTTATCTTGCGCAGGATTGAATTTCTCAAAAATTAGAGAAGGATTCCGCTCTTCAGGATAGAATTTCCTAGTTCGGCGGTCTTACAATCAAAATTTCCCCCTTTTCTTCGGAGCTATGTCATGAGCATTCGTAAACTCGTTCTTTATTCCGGCATCGGCGTCGCACTCATCGCTTTGATTTGGATTCTGTTTTCTTCCGATGATCCGAGCGAACGCGAACGAAAAAGCAGAGAAGCGGACAGCGTGGCCCTTCTTTTGGGCGGCGGAAGTTCCTCCGGTTCTTCGTCTTCCGGCTCCTCCGGCGGACGCACCAACGATTCCATCTTTGATTCTTCTTTTTACAAAGCCGGTAAGGGAGAATATATCGAAAACCCCACCGGAGAACAAAAGGAAGCCGATCCGAACGCGGCGGACGCGGATAACCCGCTCAATCCTCAAACCAATAAGCCATACACCAACGAAGAGATGGAACGTTTCAGTCAGTTGCGCGAACGGTTTCCGAATAACTCTTTGATTCCTAAAAAATTATCTCCCGCGGAAAAGGAAGCGAAGAAGCAGGAAGAAGGTCAGATCGCCGAAGCGGCGCGTAACGTGTATGCGAGAACTGCTTCTCCCGCTCAGATCCGTTCGTATTATACGCACATGGAAAAACAAACCCAGGATCGGATGGACATCATCAATTATCTCGTGGATCTTCAAAAGGGTTCGGGAGAAGAGGAAACCGAAAAGAAACTCCAGAACATTCAGGATTCGATCAAGAATCAACTCCAGCAAGTGCAACGCGACAAGGAAAACGCGTTTAAACAAGCGGGGTTGTAGAACTCGAATTAAGTCAAACGTCGATCTGATTTTGCGGTTGTCGTTTGACTCCTCCCATTTCAATTCCGAAATACATTCCAATTTAGGAATCAACCTCGCCCAACGATTACCTACCAAACTAAAAATTCTTCTGGAAAGAGCTTGACGTATGTATTGCTTTACGTAAGGTGAAGAAGGATGATTCAATCTTTTGGGGACAAGCTCACCGAAAACGTCCACAATGGGTTATCTCCCAATGAATACCGTGCTTTTGCGGACGTGGCTAGAAGAAAGCTACGTTCGCTCGATTCGGCGAAGATACTTCAAGATTTGAAAAGTCCTCCGGGTAATCGTTTGGAATCCTTAAAAGGAGATCGAAAGGGAACGTATTCGATTCGGATTAACGATCAGTGGAGAATTTGTTTTCTATGGAAAGACAACGGTCCGCATGCAGTTAAGATCGTAGACTATCATTGAATTTTGATAGTATGACTTTTATAAGCGAAAAATTAAAAAAAGCGAATATTTGGTTTTTGTAATATTTAGTCTTACGGAGATAGGAAAGATATCTTTCGGTCTACGAAAAATTAGTAAAATTTACCTTTTTTGAGTTTGTAATTATGAAAGTAAGAAGAACCTCTTTAAACCCACATCCCGGCGACGTATTGAAATACGATTTTTTAGAACCGATGTCCTTATCCGCCTATCGTTTGTCCAAGGATATTGGCATTTCCGAAAGTTTGATTTCTCAGATCATCAATCGTAAAAAATCGATTACACCGGATACCGCTCTACGACTCGCGAGGTATTTCAAAATGACTCCCGATTTCTGGCTCAATTATCAAATGGCTTTTGATTTGGAAGAGTTGGAACGAACCAAACAAAAAGAATATAACAAAATCAAACCGACAAATTTAAAGGTCGGTTGATTTTAAATTCCCGATCCCTTTTCTTCCGAAAGGATCGGGAAACGGAAACTCGATTTAGGATCGAGTCCGTACTCGTCCAGATGAAACGAAGGCGGCAGCCTTTCCCGTTTCCATTGATTTCTGTGAAACAATCCGATGTATTTTCGAACTGCATCTTCCAAAAAGCCGGGCGCCAATTTCTGAACCTCGGGATCTCCGCTCAAAAGTTGAACGATTTCCGAATAACCGGCGCCCCGTACCACAAACAATTCTTCGATCTTCTGTAACAAAGGATAGGGCATTAAATCCTTTTCGTCTTCCTGTTTGTCTTCGAGGGGTTTGAGTTCCGCGCTCGGAGGAGATAACACGATTTCCTTTACGGATTCGTATGCGGGAAGAATCGGATCTCTTCCTTCCGCGATAAAACGCATCCAGCGCAGAATGAATTCTTTGCTGACCCCGGTCAACGGCGCAACCGAACCGGAAGAATCTCCGTCCATCGTAGTATAGCCCGCACCCGCCTCGCTCCGATTGCCGGTGGAAAGAAGAAGATGTCCGTTTAAATTCGCGAGCATCCAGATGATCGGAGAACGGACCCGCGCCTGTATGTTTTGCAGAACAAGATTGTGTTGGTCCCAATTCAGCGAAACTCCGGTGATCTTGGAAATTTTTTCGGAGATGGTTTTTACTTCCGAATCGATCGTAAGATCTCCGTGGAGGGAACCCACGTCGTTCGCCAAAGCTTGGGCGAGACTTCTCGTGCGATCCGAATTGTTTTCCGTGGCCTGATACAAGGTGTAGAGAAGGGATTCTTCCGAAATTCCTTTCGATGAGAAGAAGTCTTCGCCGAGTTCCTGTTTGGCGATCTTTTTCATCGCGGTCACGAGCAGGGCGCAGGTGGAACTGTCGGCTCCGCCCGAAAGAGAAAGCGTATATCCCTTGGTTTTGGATTGGATTAGATAATCAAAAAGTCCTAATGCAACGGCCCGCGTAAAATCGCGATAGGATTCTTCTTCCTTTGTGATCGGAAGTTCGGGGATCGGTTGGTTGACTTTGGGAATTCGTTTCGGGAATTCGATTCCCAGATAGATTTTGTTTTCTTCGTTCGATTTTTTTTGGCCGAAACGATTTCCGGACGGGCGAAAGTTTTTGGCGCGGTCGGCTCTGGACGCGTCAAAGTCGATTTCCGAGGAACAAAGATTAAAATCTCCGAAGAAAAGCCGTTCCGATTCCGCGATCGACTTTCCGTTTTGAACGATCATAGAACCGCCTTCGAAGATCAATCTTCCGGATTCGTTTCCGCAAAGATTGGAAAAAAGATACACGTTAGACTCTCTTCTAGAACTTTCGCGGAAGATCTGTCTGCGCGTTCTTTGTTTTCCGAACGCGAAATGGGACGCGCCCGGCGAAAGGATCAGATCGGTTCCCGCTTCCGCGAGAGGAATCGAAGGCTTTTGCAAAACCCAGGAATCCTCGCAGATTTCCACACCGAAGGAGAAATGATCGGTTTCGAAAACGAGGGAACCGAACGGAACCGCGGAACCGTCCGGCGCCACGAAATTCTCCTGCGCTTCTTCCCCTCTTGCAAACCAACGGTTTTCGTAATGAACTCCCGTGGTGGCGAGGTTCGATTTGGGAACGATTCCGGCGACGGCTCCGTTGCAAAGAACGGCCGCGCAGTTGAATAAATACGGATTTTGAAAAACGGGAAGTCCGACGACTACGATCTTGTTTTCAGTCAGAGGAAGAATTCGAGTCAGAGTGTTCCAGGATTCTTTCCAAATGCGCGGAAAGAAAAAAGAATCCTCGCATCCGTACCCGGAAATGCAAAGTTCCGGGAATAGGATGAGGTCCGAATTCGTTTCGAGTTCGAGAACTTTTTTGATCTTCGCGAAGTTCCCTTCAAAATCGAAGACTCTCGTTTTGAGAGAAACGGACGTAAGCCTGACTGACTGCATGTTTTACAGGATTCAGGCTCGAATCCGTTTTGAAAGTGTTTTTTGTTAAGAGAATAGAAATGGAACTTGAGAAATTCGGATCTTTTGCTAAAACGGTTTTCAGATTTTTTTTTAGAAATTCACTGGTTAAATCCTACCGCACCGGAATCCTACAACAAGATGAAACAAGAACTTCTCGAACTCATCCGTTCGCACGCTTATCGTTATTCGGAACAACCCTTTACGCTCGCATCGGGAAAACAATCCAGACATTATTTCAATTGCAAAGAGATCACTCTCGTTCCCGATCGATTGGAACTCCTCTGTAAGTTCATTGTAGAACAGCACTTAAAGGATTCCGGAATTTTAAAACCGGAAGCCTTCGGCGGTTTGACGATGGGCGCCGATCCGATCTGCTACGGAATCAGTTTGGAATTCAGAAAACAAAAGTTGAACGTTTATCCTTTGATCGTGCGTAAACTTTCCAAGGACCACGGAACCAAAAAACTCGTGGAAGGAGCGGTTCACGCGGTCAAAACCTGCGTCATCGTGGACGACGTGATTACCACCGGCGGCTCCACGATCCAAGCGATCCGTTCGATGCGCGATTCGGGAATCGAAGTGACGCAGGGGATCTGCATTCTCGATCGTCAGGAAGGCGGAATGGAAGCGATTCTCGCGGAAGGAGTTCAGATGTTTCCTATATTCAAAAAAAGTGATTTTGGAAACCTGCAGCATGACTGAATTCGCGTACGATTTTAATAAGTTTCGGAAGAATCTGATTCTCCGTTCGGCCGCGGTGATTCTTTTGTATCTCGCGTTTATCGCGTGGAACTTTCTCAAAGTTCCCGAGGAAAACCGAGAAGACTTCGTGCGGATTTTCGGTCTTCTTTCTTTGGTTCTCGGATTTCTTCTCTATCGGAATTTTTCCAGACAGATCAAGGTGTTGAAGGGCGCGAAGGTGGAACTGACTTCCAACGCATTACGGCTTTTTAATTCCAAGGGACAATCTCTCGAAACCAGATTGAAGTCCATCGTTTCGATCGAAAGGGATGTGTTCCGTTCCTACGTTCGTTTTTTGATCGCAACCAAGGAAGATCAAATTCCCGTTTTGAATCTTCTGGAACCGGATCGTTTTCAGGAAGAGTTGGAAAAGAATTCGGGGAAGAAGGTCGTACTTCAGGAATCCAAGGCCGGTTTTCTGCATCCGAAAACTCTTTTGTATTTTCTTCCTTCCTTTGTCGCGTTGGGAGTCGTTTTATATCCCGCGTTCCATCTCCGGATCGAATCCTTTTATCTGATCGCAAACGTAAACGCATTGTTGGTTGCGGTCTATTTTCCGGAAGACAAGGTCAAACTCGTCTATTCCGCCAAACGGAGATGGATTTTTCTTTTGGGAGCGCTTTTGATCGCGCAGTGTTTGATCTACTTAAAGGTTCTGTAATATTTTAAAAATCGGATATTGTCCGGTTTTTTAGAGCATTCTCGGTTTGGAGAGGGCGTTCAGCTTTCTCTGCACGAGTCTTCTTAGCTCGGTCATTTCTTCCAGATAGGAAGCGAGAACCTTGTCGACGTTGATGTTCTTTTCCATCTTGACAAGATTGTCCCGGATCAGTTTCAGATTTTCACCGTCGGTCACTTTCCCCGATACGATCAGTTTTTTGACGGTCTCGAACTCGCATTTGCGAAGATGCACGCGCAGTAAAAATTCCACCGAAAATTTAGAGACCATTCTTCCCCAAGGACTGTTCGGATTGAGATTGGCCGCTTGCGCCTGCGCTTCGATTCGATCGGCTGCCCTTTGCGAAGGAACGGGACCGAAGGAATTCGAAAAGGAAGTTTTGGACCGGGAAGGTTCGTCGGCGATATCCTTTCCTTCCGTCGGAGCCACGTCCCCTTTCGAAATGAGAATTTCTTCCATGGCCTGAACGCGGAATTCTTCCTGGAAATCGTTCGGGTTGTTGTTCATCATTCGGATGAATTCTTCGAGCATCACGGCGATGTTGACGATTCTTCCGATCGGAGTGTTGTTCAGTTCCCGGATTTTCGGAAAGAGTTCTCTCGTGATGAGAGAAGGGGATTTCTTTTTGTAATACGTCGCCTCGTAGAGACGTTCGAGTTTTTTCTCGGCGTAGTATTTGAGGTCGTGCAGAATTTTGAGATCCGCGTACGCATACGCGTCCACGCCGGGATCGTTCATCTTACTCGCTTTTTCATCGGGCAATACGATCTTGATGATGAAGATGATCTTCGCTTCGCGAAGCGCTTCGAGGATGTTTCGTATATCGTCGGGCTCCCTCGAAAAGAGGGACATCAGTTCCTTGATAAACGTATCCGAAGTCGGAATTTTATCGTCCTCCTGAAGATTGACTCTTTTGATTTCGGAAGCGATTTCCAGCGAAACTTCGCTCAAGGCACTCATAGGTTGAACATCCTACGTGGATTCAGGTTGTAAATCAAGTTGGTTTTCATCGCGAAAGCGGAACGATCCTCGCCTATTCCCGGCTGATTCGGAATCCGAGTTTTCTCAAAGTATACAAGGGGACGGCGCAGGAAAGAATTCCGAGGATCGGCGACAACACGAGAAAAAAGAGAGGCACTTCGGGGGACACGGTGAACTTCAAGGTCCAACCGAACGCGTTCTTATTGATGACATACAAGACGACGGGGGAAAGAACGAATGCGAGGAGAATTCCCCAAAAAGTGGAAACGACCGTGATAAAAACGCTCTCAGTCAACAGAATACTTCCGAGTTGTCTTTGATCCGCGCCGAGATATTTCAAAATTCCAAGAGTCGTTTTTTTCGAAATCAGATTGTGAAGCAAGGAAGAGATCAACGAAATCATAGCGATGATAAACGCGGTGGTTTTGAGGGTTCCTAAAATTCCGAACACCTTATCCACACCATCGGTGTAGAGTTCCCGTAGTTCCTTCGAATTTAACAATTTCAGGGAAGAATTTTGTGTAAGAATTTCGGCGATAGAACGTTCCGCTTGTCGCTGATCCGCGTTCTTCTTTAGAAAAATCTTAATCGAATTGTATCCTTGGATTCCGAAAAATTTTTCGTAGTTTCCGATATCCATCATGATCGTTCCGCGTTCGGAAAAAAAGTGTTCCTTGATTCCGCGGATCAGAAATTCCTTCGGGCCGAGTTTGGTTTCGATCGTAATCCTGTCTCCGACTTGGAAGTTTTGAAGATACGCCATATTCGAGGAAATCAGAAGTTCGTTCTCGTTGACGATCCTACGTTCGGGAGAATGTTCCCGATCGTATGCGGAAAAAGTATATGCATGAATCGTAAAGTTTCCCCGGTTCGTTGAAATTCTCGTGTTGACGCAGAAGCCGTCCAACGAAGCGACTTCGGGAATCTTACGGAGTTCGCTTAACAAAGAGATCGGAACTCCTCCGTGAATTCCCGCCGCCAAGTTCGCCGTGTTGATGATCGTAAGCTCGGCGGGAAATTCCGCTTCGACCCAGTCGTTTAAGGATCTGCGGTAACTGTCGGTCAGGATCGAAAGACAAACGACCAGGGCCGTGGCGAGCATCAACGTCGCGGAGGTTAGAGTGTTTCGAAAAGGCTGGTTTCTCGTTTCTTCCAAGCCTACTTTCATAAACACGAAGGAACGATCGGATCGTTCGCTGAGCCGAAAAAAGAACGCGGTAAGAATCTTAAACACCCAGGGAAAACAAAGTGTGACTCCGATCACGATTCCTCCGATCCCCAAAAGACCGGCCCAAGGAAACTTGGAACGAACCGGCAAAAAGGCGACAAAGGAAAAGATCAGAAGAAGCAAAAGTCCGATCGCAAAAAGACGAGTGTCTCGAACGCGAACCGTGCCCGAAGCGGATTCCCGCAAAATTGCAATCGGTGAAATTCTTCCCGCACGGAACGAAGGAAAGGCAGCGGAGATAAACGAACCCGCGATCCCGATCGCTAAACCGAACATCCAAGTGGAGGAGGGAATCGACTTGTACGTTTTGAGATAAGAAAGATCGGCGGAGGCCGCTTCCGGACTGAAAAAATCCAATCTGGAAAATAGAAATCCTAAACCGAGTCCGAGAACGCTTCCCACAACTCCGAGCAGCATCGCTTGCGAAACGAAGAGCAAAAACGTGTGACCCGGGCTCAGCCCCATCGTCTTTAAAATTCCGAGTTCCTTTTCACGACTGACGTATAAACCGGACATCGTGTTGGAAACCATAAAGAAGGCGATGATCAAAGAGATAAAAGAGATCACCAAAAGATTGAGTTGAAACGAACGCAAAGCGTTTCCCGATTTTTCGCGGATGTCTTCGATCGTTTCGATTCGATAATCGGATCCTAATTTTTGCTCGAGAATTCTTTTTTGTTCCGATCGAAACTCGTTCGGTTGAACGAGAAGAAAACTAACGTTTCCGTTCGTTTCGAAACGTTCCATCGCGGATTCTATGTCTTCCATCAGAATGCTTCCGCCTTCCGTATCGAATGGGATCGGATTTTCGAGGGAAAAAATTTGAGAACCGTTGCGAACGTTCGCAACGCGAGACGCGATCTTTTCCGAAAGAGAACGGCTAATCCAAACGCGGGCGAGCGGATTCGTTTCCTTCTTTGCAAGGGAAGAATTCGGATCGAAACGGAACTCGGACGTTTCTTTTAAAAAATCCAAACCGATATATACGGCTCGGATCGAATCGTTTAAGATGACTTCTTTTTGAAAACGAGGCGTGATCTTTACGATCCAAGGCAGGGAAGGATCGGAAGACAACGTTCGAATGAGAGAAACGGGAAGATTCTGTTCTCCGAGAGCGGAAGAAATTTTGATCTTGTATTCTCCCTGAAAGTATCCCATCGCAAAGTCGGTGAGGCTTTTTTCCGCCTTCATTCCGTTTGCGGTCGTCGATATGAAAAGCCCGACTCCGAGAGAGATTCCGGCTAACGCAAAGAAGGCGGCCGTTTTGTGGCTGCGAAAGTATTCGAAGAGAAAAAGGATATAAATCCGAAAGGACATCGGTCTCAATCCGTAAGAATTCCGTCCGCCATTTTCAGACGGTATTCTCCGAGGGAACCGAGTTTTTGATCGTGCGTGACGATGAACAAAGTGAAGCCGTTTTGTTTTTGTAAATCCACGAGAAGACGAATGACGTTCTCCGCGTTTTTCGTATCCAAGTTTCCCGTTGGTTCGTCCGCCAAAATGAGGGAAGGATTTTTGCAAACGGCTCTTGCGATCGCTACCCTTTGTTGTTCCCCCCCGGAAAGTTCGTCCGGTTTGTGGAGTTTTCGGTCGGTCAATCCGACTTTTGCAAGGGCTTCTTCCGCGGTTTTGCGGGCTTGGGCTTTGCCGATGCCGGAGATGTATAAGGGAACGGCGACGTTCTCCAGAGCGTTTAAATAGGGAAGTAGATGAAAGAATTGGAATATGATTCCCGTGTCCTCTCTTCGATAACGCGTGAGCTCCCGTTCGTTCATCGAATGAAGAGACTTTCCGTTGACGATGACTTCTCCCTGATCGGGCGTATCGATGCCGGAAAGTATATTCAAAAAAGTTGATTTTCCGGAGCCCGAAGGTCCCATCAAGGTGATGACGGAAGAACTGGGAATGTCCAATTCCAATCCTTTGAGAACTTCCGTTTTGAGTTTTCCGCTTTGATAGGACTTGCGAAGATTCGCGATTTTGATTCGTTTCAAGTCGGGCGTTGTCATTGTTTGGCGGGAGTTCCCACGGTTTAACGGGTGATTCTTGCCAGCTCGGTTCCCGGATAATAGTGTCTGAGAATTTCGACGTAGTTGTAATTCTCTTTCGCCATTCCGAAACTTCCCCATTGACTCAAACCCACGCCGTGACCGGAACCCATTCCTTTCACGAGATAACCGTTTCCTTCTTTCTGAATTCCGAAACGCAGGGAGCGAACCGGAGTTCCAAGGGCTTGTCTGAATTCTTTACCTCGGATTCTGGAATTTCCTTCGGTTCCGGAAAGTTCCATGAGATCTACTCTTCCCGAAGCGGTTCTGGAAAGAACTTGAATCGATTGAATTTCACCGAGTTTTAAGTTCGAGAATTTGGAATTGATGAGATCCGCTGAAATCGTTTCCTTCCAATAAAAGTTATCACCCGCGCGGTCGAACTCGGATGCGACCGTGGAAAGATACGGAATTCTTTTGCCGCCCCATACGTTCTCAGGCGTTTCGGTTTTACCGCCGCTGTTGGAATGAAAGAATGCTTGGATCGGAGTTTCTTCGTAAACCGCCATTACCCCGGTCGTGTCCTGCACTGCTTTTGTCGTGGATGGATGTTCCTTTTCATAACCGCCGTATACTTGGGAATTGGTGGTCGCTTCCACGTCGTAGAGTGCATTCTTTTTATTTAATATTTCACGGACCGCATACGTTCTCGCGCAGATCGCCTGCGCCTTCAACGCTTCCATCGGCCAGCTGTACGGAACTTCGGAAGGGACGACCGCGTACAAATATTCCTCTAAAGGAAGAACGTTCACCACAAGAGCCGGACCTTGGCCTTGAGGAATCAGATGAATCGAACCTCTTACTTTTAGAGATTTGAATTCCAAACCCGGGTTTTCTCCCGTAAAACGAATCGGCGCTTTCAAACGGGAAGCGTCGAGAGAGATGATATCGATTCCTTTTTTAATGAGAAGATCATTCGCGTCGTAGACGGAAATGATTCCTTCTCCGCGGATCTGAAGATCGCCTTCTGCCTTGCCGAGAAGAACCCGTACTTCGTGAACCGAACGGCTTTTGTAGGGCGGAGTCCAAGGACGAATGATGACGGTATTACAACCGACTTCCAAAAGAATGACGGAAAGAATCAAAAGTAAAACTAGTTTTCTGGTCATAAGAATTCCCGGAGATACGTCTATCTCTCTTCTTGAATATCGAAGGGATTCGAAAATCCCTGCAGAGATTTTTGGGTTTTATGCCGTTCTGGAAGTAAGAAGCGCGGCGGATTCGAGATGCGGAGTCTGCGGATACGGGTCCGTGATGAGAATTTTTCGAATCTGAAACGTATCTTTTAATTTCCAAAGATCCTCTTTTTGAGAGGTGGGATTGCACGAAACATACAGAAACGAAGCAATCTTAGAATTTCGTAAAGCCTCGATTACGAATTCGCCCAGACCGGCTCGCGGAGGATCTGCGATCAGAAAATTCTTTTCTTGCGTTTGGAAGAGAGCGTCCAAGCCGGGAGAAGCTTTTTTTGCGAATAAGTCCTCACGGAGATAGGAAAACTCCACATTCGGAAAATCGGAGGACATTTGTTTGCGTGCAATTTCCAGAGAACTTTCGATCGAATCGATTCCGGTGATCTTCTTAAATCGATCCGCAAAGATCCTGCTGAAAAAACCGGAGCCGCAAAATAGATCGATGAGATGTTCGGACGAGGATGGAATTTCTTCGCGGATAAAATCCAAAATCGGTTGGAAACCGTTCGGATTCGGTTGAAAGAAAGAATCGAACGGAACCCTGAATTCTTTTTCGGAAACGAGTTCCAAATAGGATTCCCTGCCGCGGAGAACCTTTACTTCTCCGATCGCCGAAACCTCTCCCTTTCTGCGGTTGTAGCAAAAGAGAATGTGATCGGCACGTAACGTTTCGAGACAAGCTTCGGAGAATTCTTGTTCCTCTTGCGTATTTTGAAATTCTTCCACGAACGTAAGAATCGTCATCAGCTCGGAAGTGTTCTTCGCTTTTCGAAGAGTTATGTATTTTAGAAATCCTGCATCCGATTTTCTGTCATACGGCAGTTGCGGAAATCGGGAAATCAAATCGCGAAATCTTTGGAGTTCCGCGTTGGATTCGGAGCTTTGTATAAAACAGGAATCGATGTCCACGATATGACGAAAAGAACCGGATTCTCTCTGACCTACGATCGGACCCGGAAACACCGCAAAGTCCATTCGATTTCTGTAATGATAGATTTCTTTCGCGGGAAGAAGAATCGGTTCGATTCCGAAATCGCGCCGATAACTTTCCGCTAAACTCGCCGTTTTGAGAATGAATTGTTCTTCATAAGGAATGTGCTGTGCGGAACATCCTCCGCAACGAGTAAAAACGGGACAACGCGGTTCTACGGCTCTCGGAACCTGGGAGATCAATTCGAGTTTGGCGGACGGTTTGCGCCGTTTCTTTTTAAAAAGCGTTACGTTGTATGCGTCGCCGGGAAGAGAATAGGGAACTTCGATTTTGTTTTTTTCTACGATTAGAATTCCGCGAAGATTGGAAGCGATTCTTTCTACGGAAGCGGCATGAGTCGGGGGTTGCGGCCGCGGCTTTGAATCGTTTTCCATGAATGTCACGATAGAATCGCGTAGGCCTCTGTAAATCGCTTGTTTGGAGCGGGGGGTTGAAATTTTTCCGATCGGTTTCAATCGATCAACGGATTCAATTGAAGCTCAAGTCAGGTTGAAGTTTCATTTTTATTTTCAGAGTCGTATTTTTTATTCTATTTCGGAAGGAATCCAGTCTGATATATGCGATTGCGGTTTTAGATTTCCTTCCAAACCGACGTTTGATTTTTTAGATCTGTAATGCGGAGCTTTTTTATCATTGATCACAGTTAAAAACCTCAAAAAGAATTTTATCATATCGAAACGAAAGCCGGGATTCCTCGGAGCCCTCGGATCGTTATTTTATTCCAATCCGGAAACCATTCATGCCGTGAATGATATCTCTTTTTCGATTCAACCGGGAGAATTTATCGGTTATATCGGCCCGAACGGGGCGGGGAAGTCCACGACCATTAAATTATTGACTGGCGTGTTGACCCCGGATTCCGGATCGATCTCGATTTTCGGTTTGGATCCTTCCAAGGACCGAAGAGAAAATTCCAAACAGATCGGAGTTGTTTTCGGACAAAAGACTCAGCTTTGGTGGGATCTTCCCGTGGGAGAATCCTTCGATCTGCTTCGGTCCATCTACAAAATCGACTCCAAAGATTATAAAAAACGAATGGAGATGTTTCGCGATCTTTTAGGACTCGACGAATTCTTTCATCAGCAGGTCCGCAAATTGAGTTTGGGACAAAGAATGAAGGCGGAGATCGGCGCAAGTCTGCTGCATTTCCCGAAAGTGTTGTTTTTGGACGAACCCACGATCGGCTTGGACGTTCTTGTAAAGGAACGCGTTCGGGAATTTATCCGTACGATCAATCGAGAAGAGAAGGTTACGATTCTGTTGACGACACACGACGTTCAGGACATCGAAACGCTCGCGAAACGAATCGTGCTGATCGATCACGGAAAGATTCATTTCGACGGAGATCTGGATTCGTTTCGCAATTTAGGAGGAACGGATAACGTAGTCGAAATAGGATATAAGGGAAACGGGACATTGAAACTTCCTTCCGAATTTCACTCGATCCAAAACGGGAACCCGAATTCGATTCAAGTTACCGTAAAGGAAGGAGAATCGTTAAACCGACTTCTATCGTTTTTGGGAGAATCCGGTTTCGAAATCCTGGAAGTAAAACATAAGAAACCGGATCTCGCGGCGGTCATCAAACAGATGTACGGCGAAAGGAAAGCCTGATGCTGTATTTAAAGGTCATCTCCAAGGCGTTCCAAAGATCGGCCACGTATCGTCTCGAATACTTTACAGGAGTTTTGAACGCGGTGCTGTATCTTGCGATTCTCACTTCCGTTTGGCAATCGGTTGCGTCGAATGAATTCGGCGCAGGAAGGGACCGGAATTCTCTCGTGCTGTACGCGGTTCTTTCCACTCTGATCAAGGTTTCTTTCGGAAGACAGGACGGACTTATCTCTTCTAAGATCAAGAACGGAACGATTCTTTTTGATCTCTTAAAGCCGATCCGATTTCCGTTGATCGTTTTTGCGGATACGATTGGAGTCAGTTTGTATCATTTGTTTTCGAGGGCGCTTCCTTTGCTGCTGCTTGCCTATTTCGTTTTGGATCTCAGCTTTGTTCCCGATCCGAACGCATTCTTACTCTTTGCCGTCGTTTATATCCTTGCGTTTCTGATTTTCTTTTTGATCGGATTTATGATCTCGTCCCTTTCGTTCTATTTTACGGAGATCTTCTCCTTCTTTCTTTTGTATTTTGCGTTGATTACTTTGTTTTCGGGAGCGGTGATTCCTTTGGATCTCTTTCCTGAATTCTTGAGGAACATTTCTTCCTGGCTGCCGTTTCCATATATGTATTATTACCCGACTCAGATCTTAACTTCGGGAGAATACGGAATGTCCTTTTCGGAACTGATGTTTCGTTATTGTCTGATGATCGGAACGTTAACCGCTCTTTCCTCCGCGGTTTATCTTTCCGGTTTGAAGCGTCTGGAGCTAGCGGGAGGTTAGATGTCTATCTCATCGATCAAAACATATTTCAAACTCGCGCTTTCCTCCATTCAATCGCACATGGAATATAAGGCGAGTTTTTGGATTTATCTTGTAACATTACTCGTATATTATTCCGCGCAGGCGGGAACGATTTTCATACTTCTTTCCCGATTTTCCTCGATCGGCGGATGGAGTCGGGGAGAAATCGCGTTTTTATACAGCTTACTTATCTTCGCGCAGGGAATCGTAGCCTCGGTTTTTTCGGGAATGGTCGAGTTCGGTTCCTTGGTGAGGGACGGAAGTTATGATCGTTATCTTTTACGCCCTCTTTCTCCGATCGGTCAGGTGCTGATGAATCACTTCGACATCACGGGGCTTTTGCACCTCGTGTTGGGAATCGTCACCTTCCTGGTCGCAAATCAGTTTACGAATATTGAATGGACTTTTTGGAAGGTCTGTATGCTGTTTCTTTCCGTATTCGGGAGCGCGATGATTTTGGCGGGAATTCGGATCGCGATCGCGTCGATCGCGTTTTATGCGGTCCAGAATTATTCTCTGGTGCATCTATTCATATTTTCGAGCAGAGAGTTTATGATGTATCCGATGAATATCTACAACGTTTCGATTCGGATCCTTCTTACCTTTTTATTGCCTCTCGGTTTCGTGAACTTTTATCCGGCTCACTATTTTTTAGCGAAGAATTCCGAATCTCTATTTCATCCTTTCTTTATATACTTGAATTTTCCCGTGGGCTTCCTGTTGTTCTTCGGATCTTTGTTTATCTGGAAGAAGGGACAACGTCGTTACGAATCCACCGGAACTTGATTACTTGAGTTCGAGAGTTTCGATACCCGACTCGGTGAAGATCTCCTCGTATTTGGAAATGAAAGGAGCTTCTTTTTCGATTCTCTCTTCGATCGCCATTCCCTTGATTTCGGATTCGCTGTAGGTTCTCATAAAATCTCTTGCCGCGAGTCTCTGAACCAACTCATCCCAGAAGATGCTGTCCTGATATTCGGTGATCAGATCGGAGATATCCGTCTTTTCTTCGAACTCTCTTGTGAGATAATGAAGTTCTTCTTCGCTATCGTACGCGACCAGGTGAGAAACTTCCAATGCCTTTGCATAAGAGAGAATCTGCTGTTCCATATCTTCATAAGCGTCATACGAATCCAATCGATCGGGAGCGGGCTCTTCTTCCTCTAAGATGGAATGATAGAGAAAGCGGGTGATCGCTAAGGATTTCAAAAGAGCTTCGTATTGTTCGCGCGTAAGTTCGATATTCATTGCAATTCCCATTTCAGAAGAGAGGCCCGGATTGCCAAATCTATTTCTCCGAATTTGTCGGATTGTCCCCGATCAAAATAGTCCTTGATCCGTTCTTTCAAACGGATTCTGTGGATGCGTGATGAAAAGAACGCTTCCGCTTTTTGCGGTGATTTTGTTGATGTTCGCGAGCGGCTGCGGATCTCAGAAATCCAAATTCATCCGATTGAAAAAAGAATCTCCGACGGCTGCGGTTCTGTATTTGCTCAGACCTTCGAGAGTTCCTTTGGCTTTTTGGAAACAGAAAATACTTATTTCCAAATACGAAGGTTCGTTTCAGAATTCCGTTCCGAGTCCGTATCGTGAAATTGCGTTAGACGAAGGCGAATATATCCGGTTGGATATGGAGGAAGGTTATTACCGTTTGGAATCCAGAGGCGAGGAGAAGATTCTTTTTTTGGAAAAGAATAAAATCTGTTTTGTGGACTATTATCTTTTTAACGAATCCTTTTTTTCCTTCCCCGAACTTTATTTTAAGGAATTGAGCGCGAAACAAGCCCTCGAATTTTTAATCGAAGCGGATCATATGGATCGACATCCGGATTCTACGGATTGAAATTCCGAACGAAAGAATCCAAGAATATTAGAAAATTCTTAGATTCTCTCGAGTTTCCCAATGCCATCCAATCCACGTGACCGCCGCCCCGGACTTCCCAAAACCATTTCGGGTCTTTCGCAAGTCGAAACAATTCCAAGCCGTTTTCGTATTGAACGATCGGATCGGCCGTTCCATGGACGATCAAGATGGGAACGGGCGAAATTCTATGAATTGTCTCCCCGGGACTTAAGTCGTCGTTCATAAAGATTCCGAAAATTAAATCGATCGGAGTGAAGAATATGTTTTTAAGAACTCCTCGAAACGCCTGACGGTAACTTGCAAAACTTCCGTCCAAAACTAAAAGAAGAATTCCGGATTTGTTTTCGATTTCGGATACGGCCCGAGCCGCGATCGCGCCTCCCAAACTTTGCCCGTAAACGATGAGAGGAAGATTCCGTAATTTAGAAAATTCTAATTCTTTTCGAATCAGAGCGACCGAATCCTCGTGGATTTTTTCGCGCTCCGCCGATCCTGTGGAATCCAAATATCCTCTGTAATCGAAGGTAACGAGTTGATACCCTTGGTTTACGAGCCAGACGAGACTGATAAAGTGACTCGTTCGATTCTCTCCGTTTCCGTGAAATTGAAGAATGACGCCTTTCGGTTTTTCGTGTTTCGGACTGATCCTCCAGAGCTTGAGAGTTTCTCCGTCCATCGTATGAAAGTCCTCTTCTTTATAAGAAAAACCGAATGCGTCCGGATTCCAGTATCGTTCCTGCGTGGGTTGATAAAACAAGGAGGAACAGGAAAGGAAAAGAAGAACGGAAAACGGAATCGTTTTAAAAAAAGAACGCCGCGGAAACTTGAAATTCTTCATAATATCTTTGTAATTTTCCTTCCAATCGAATTTCCCAGTTTTGGGAGAGTGCATAAGCGAACATCGGTGCGACTTTGAAGTCGTCCAAGTAACCGTAGATCGAGAACGCGAAATACTGCGCCGTTAAACCGAACTTCCACTTTTGATAAGCGACCGCTCCGAAAAACGCGATCTGAGGCGCGACCAAAAGTCCTTCGCGGTAATAGCCGTTCCCTCTTGCCTTTCCTCCCGCTTGAAACGATACGACCCAAGAGAACGAATTTTCCCGATCCGCGTTCGAAAAGGAATAACCGAGGGTAGCGTCCGTGTTGAAGTTTGCAACTCGGGTTGCTGTTTCCCGTTTTTCTTTTTTGTCTTCGTATACGGAATGGAGAACGCTCAAAGACGTCGGGTCCGATAAGAAAGGGAGAAACACGATCTGATTTCTCGGCGAATATGCGGATCGGATCATGGACGAATCGCTTCCCACGTCGATCAAAAAAGAAAACGGCGTTTGAATGGGTGTTACCGGAGCTAAGGAAAGAACTTTGATTAAACTGGATTCTTCTAAGTGCGGATTTTTTTGTAGGTCGTATTGTCTCAGATTCATCGAAAAATATTCGACCGTGGAAAAAGGAACAAATCCCTTATCGTAGTTCATGAAATCGTGATATGCGGCCCGGACCGAAAGATCGGTATAGCCGCCTAACGCGGATGCGCCGCGGTTGAGTTTGATTCTTCCGCTTCCATGTCCTTCCTCGGGAGGAGCGGAGACGGGCGGTTGATTCGGGAGCGGAGGAAACGGGAGGCGGCTACGTTCTATCAGTAGATTCTTATATTCCTGTTCTTGGTCGAGGCTCTGTTTTTCCAACGTCTTTTGGAATCGTTTTGCGTCCAAAGCCGCGTCGAAGATCCGCGATAATCTTTCTCCTTCGAATTCGTTTAACAAATCTTTGAGGGAAATTTTGGAAGAGATATAATCGTAAAATCGCGTCCTTTCCTCGGGGGAAAGTTCCCGGATTTTCTGTTCCATCTTGGATGAAAGAGAAGGTCTGTGGCTTTTCTTCCGGATAAAACCTTCCTTTTCGAGAATCAACTTCACAGTATCGGAAGGGATCGTATAGAGATTGAATTCTTCTCGGAGGCGCAGATCGCTTCTTGCGATTTCCAATAAGGAAAGAAGGTGATACGAACAATTCTCATCCAGAAAGTAATAATCAAAGTAGGTAGCGCCTAACTCCCATACATGGGACACGACTCTTCTTGCGTCCGATTCCCCGATTTCAAGTTCATATTCCCAAAGATCCCTGCTTTCCATATCATTATATTCATTTATTTTAAAGTAATAGGGAAAGATGCTGAATGCGCCGGGATATCCGCCGAAAAGTCCGCGGGCCGCATACGTAAGACTTCCGTCCTCCGGCGAATGATTCGCGGCAAAATTGACCGCGTAATCCAAGATTTCCGATCGATTGGGATTCTTACTTCCGATTTTGAGGAGATTGTGCCCGAATAAGGACGCGGGATTGTTTAAGTAAAAGGACGCGAAGATTACCTGAATCGACGTAGGATTCAACGCGGTAATCCAGTTGTTGAATCGAGTGCAGGGAAGAGGCGGGAGTATGTTTTTGTCGAAATGCAAATGAGAATCCAGCCATCGAAACCGTTCCGGATATTTGCACATAGGGTGTAAGACTTTTTCTTCGACTTCCTCCGGTGTCGGTGTTCTAAAAAATCCTCGAATGGTTTCCGTGAGTTCATCTTTCGAGTTCCATTTGCCGTTGGTTGAAAGAAAAAAATCTTGTCCGTCGACCTCGCTTTTTTCGTTTCCGAAGATCGATTTGCGGTAATGCAGCAACAGGAGCCAATACCGTTCGGAATGAAGTTTTTTTGTTTCCGCGTTTTGAATATAAGAATCGATCGTTTCTTGTCGAGCCTGCGTTGCGGTTCCAGATTCCTGCGAAAAAAGAACCGGAGAAATTGCGAAGAATGAAAACAGAAAAGAAAGAAGAAAAAATACGAATCTGTTTCGGTTTTTTAGAATTGGGACGTCGTTTGAGAATGGAATAAAATGGAAAGGTTTTAGAATATTCAAGAATTAGAATTTATTGTACAGGCTTCCGTGGTTTCCGGAAGCCTGAGTCGATTAGATTTTACAGCTTTTGGATAAGATCGTATCCTTGCTCATTTCTAATTTGATTTTAACGAGAAAATCGGAAGGGTCCGCGTTCGCAAACAAGGAAGAATGGTTCTTTTTTGTAAGATCCAGGAGCGCCTTTGTATCCTTGCATTCCATTAGAGAGGCGAATGCTTCCAATTTTTCTCCTTTACCCTGAGCCGATTCTAACATTAAAGAATCGTAATTTAAGTGAACGAAGATTTCCCGTTCTTTTTCCTTTTGGGTTACTCCGTCGGTTTTGCAGTTTAAGGTTCCGGTGGTGATTCCGAAAAGTTGATTTCCAGAGAATAATCCGTTTACCGTCGCCGCGATCACTTGGTGAACCACCTTATTTTCGGTGATGACGACCGATCCTAACCCGCATCCGGCGGCTCCGTACGCTTCCACCTTTTTTGCAAAGGAAAGGGAAAGGATGGCAAGAAGAATTAATATGATTTTCTGATTCGATTTCATTCTTGTTTCTCCCTTTAGATTTTGCAAGCCGAAGCCAACACTTCGTCTTGTCGAATTTCGTTTTTGACTCCGTCAAGAAGGGTTGCAGGAGTTCCGTTCGGAACGAATAACTTCGAATAACGATTCTGTGCGAGCGTTGAAAATCTTTCGTTCATCTCGGACGGGCAACCGAGGAGCAAGGAAAGAGCGTCTAACTTCTCTCCTTTCCCGCTTACCATTTCCTGTTCCAAGGAAGAATAATTGACCGCTACGAAAACTTCTTGAACTTTTTCGGTTTTCACAAGTCCGTCGGTTTTACAATTGGAAGTTCCGATCGTAATGCCGATCGTTTGAAAGCCGGTTACGTTCGTAGTCAACGCGAGAATCTGGTGTAACATTTTATTCTCTTTAAAAATTAAGGAACCTAATCCGCAGCCTGCAACGTGATAATCTTTGGCTGAGAGCGGACTCAGCAAAGCAGCGCAAGATAGTGCTAGAAGGGTCCAGGAGATTCTTTTTTTCACGATTTTACTCCTTTGTGCGAAAAAGGATGATCCCTCTTTTTAGCGGAGCTGTCAATTTGTTTTCGAAAAGATTTCGGACACCGGATTTATAGAATGAAATACTTTTGAAAATTCGAAACGAAACCAAAATAAATGGATGATTTAAAACGGAATTCGAGTTCGCTTCGGAAGAAATCTTTTAGATCGACGGCAGAAATTTTCTTTCGCGGTCCCAAAAATCACCGCATCTCTTCCAAAATCTTACACTCCGGAATTTCTTCCTGCTCCACTTTCTTTTGTTTTCGATAACCTACGATATGTCCGGGAATCGAAGCCGCCAAACCTACAAGCTCGCCGACCGAATCGAGAATCGGTCCGGCTGCATACGTCGCGTAGGCGGGATATAACGTCCGATAGGCGATGAGCTCGTTTTTCAGATCGCATTTGTTCCTCAGATAACGAAGTGCATCATCCGAAGCACGTGCTTCCGCATATAAGGGACCGAAAAACGGAATCGAATAGCCGATGCTGTATAAGGACTTGTATTTCCGAAGCGCAAAATCCTTCGAATGTCCACCCTCATGAAGAACGACGGAAGGAAGATCGCTGTAGAGGTTGATCGTATTCGAATAGGGGTTGTAATGATCTCCGTTGAACAATCCGGCAAAAAGTCTTCCGGGAAGAATCACGCCGATGGCCCAGTTAAAAATTCCCACCGTATATTTCAAAATCGGATGAACGGAATCCGATTTCCAAAGTTGGACCAAGTCGTCGATCGGCGCGTACTGATTGAAACGAACCTTGACGTCCTTCAGATTGTTTTCCCGAATATAATCTTTCAGATAATTTTTAGTCTCTTCGGAAAGACGGTGATTGCTCATCTTGCGGTTCCAAAGAATGAGTTTGGAAAGAACGCCGAAAACGTTTCCTAAAAAGTCCAAAAGCCAGTAAGGCTCGCCCTCTTCGAACTGAGGATTGTTTTCATCGAAGTAATTCTGATTCGGATAATACGGTTTTGCGTAGACGTATTTTTTTTCGATCGAATAGGTGCAGCCGATCGAAGCGAACAGCGAGGTTAAAAGAACAAAGGCGCTCAAAAATTTTAAGATCGGATTCATCGTGTCGGAATCCCTTTTTTAGTTTCGGAAGTCGCGGGTTCCGTTTTTTTCCGCAGGGAGAATTTTAGTTTTTCAGAAAATTCTAATAAGGCGGTTCTTCCGAGTTGGTTGAGCTGATCTTCTCTGTTTCCTCGAAATCCCAAATACGGCATATAGATCAGCCAGCCGACGATGGTGGCCGTCGCCAACGTAAAATTACAATCGGTCACATTCGATTCTATGGAATCGACATATTGAAAATCCAAGACGCTCGCATTCTTGGAAAGATCGGTCACCTCTATCGCGAGTTTTACCTCGGTCACGCTTCCCGAAAAACAATGATCGTCCGTTTTGAGTTCGAAGTCTTTGACGAAAATTTTGTATTTGCCGTCCGTTTTGTAGTCGTTTCGATTTCGATCCAGTTCGCGGCGGAGAAGTACTCCGATGGAACCGTATTCGTTTTCCAATTTTTCAGGAGCTAAAAAGAAAAGAGAAGGTAAGCGACGCGCAAAGGTTGCATTGCCGAGATGCGGAGCTTCGCTGATTTCGAAATGCGGATTGGGATGCGGAATCGCCAAATGAGGAATGGTATCCAGATTTCCTATGTCGAACGCATCCGTCCCTTGTTTCGGAATGTAGACTCGGATCGCGATACAACCGGAAAACGAAATCAACAGCGCGAATGTAAGAAGCCGCAAACCGAATGAACTATTTTTTTTCATCGACGACCTCTTTCGTGACCATACCCGTCATCGTTGTACAATATCCCGTTCCGATCAGACCGAAATACCAGGATTCTTGCAGAGTTATCTCGGAAAGAAAACCGTCCTTTGCTTGGGCGGAGAGTTTTGCGTAAGCTCGGACAAAACGACCGTTGATCCCGATCGGAATCACCAACAAGAGAACGAATCCGCATTCTTTCGCATATACGGGATAGGTGATGCTGTTTACGGATGTCGGTTTAACGATTTTATTTTCCGGAATCAGAAGAGGTTCCGCAAAACAGGAAACAAAAAAGAAGGAGCAGAGTAAAACCGACGTAAAACAAAAGAGCAGGGGGCGTAGCTTCATCGGACCGCGTCTCCCGAAATCGTCATACACTGGACCATTCCCGCTACCGCCCAAAACCAGTATTCTTCGATTTGAATGTTCTTGAGTCCTTTAGCGCCGGGGGCTTGTTTGACCGCCTCGAAATAAGCTCGATTGAGTTTCGAGTTTTGTGTCATCGGGAAGAACGTATACCAAGGTACGATAAAACCCAAAAAACCGCAGGCGGTTCCCTGTACTCTGCCGATGGATTTTTCCTCTCCGTTCAAAGAGGGCTGTATGACCACATATTCGGAAGAGCAGCCTAACGCAGCGGATAACAATCCGATTGAGAGGAGGACGACAAGGACGCGTTTCATAAAAGAATCCGCGTCGATGTTATCCGCGATCGACTTGAGGCGTAAAGTGTTTTTTAAACTTCATTCACCCCAGACGACGATGCAGTTTTTGTAAAAGACCGGTCCCAAAAAACTGAAGGAAGAATAATCTACGACGGCGATCTTCTCGATGTTGAATTCTTTCGCGATGTCGGCGACGCTGTTTTTCGGTCCTCGATACGTTGTGCTGTAATAAAAAAGGGAAATCGCATAGGCGCAGCTTTCTCCCTTTTTCAAAATTTTGGCCGAGGAGATCATGTTTCCGTTCGTTTTGGAGAGAAGGTGCTGCGTGTTGTATGAAAAGACCGCAGCCGGTTCCGAAGTGGAAATACAACCCGTGAAAGAGGCGGCGAAAACGAGACAGGAAAGAATCGCTGTTTTTTGAATATTCAAAATCCGTTTCATTCTTTTTCTCCCGTTACGATCACGCAGTGGTTTCTGTAAACGAACGCGAGAATGTGAAGAACGCTGTAATCAACGATCGCGATTCTTTGGATTCCGTTCTTTTTGGCGACCGAACCGGCGCCTGCATCTCCGAAACTGAACACGCCGAGAATGTTGTGAATACAACCTTCCGCAGTTGCGTCTTGTCGCACTTCATTCGTCGGATTGATTTCTCCCGGATATAAGTTGTGCGTGAATAACAAGCCGCCCACGGGTCCGGAAGCGCATTGAACGAAAACGGAGGAAAGGAAAAGACAGAAAAGAATTCTTACGATCGTTTTCATTTGTTTTCCTCCTCGTCCGATTTGTCTCCTTCGGGTTTGATTTCGGTGATGGTCGGAGTTTTTTGTTTGATCCGTTTTTCTTTCACTTCTTCCCTAACCTTTACCGCCGGAGCGGTCGCGGATTCTCCCGTTACGATCGTGCAAAAACTATGATAGACGATTCCTAAGATCGCAGTGTGTTCGTATTCAATATGTGCAATTTTTTGAATATTCGCTTTGCGGGATGCGTTTCGGATGGAGGAGTCGCCCCAGGCGAAAAGGGCGAGCGCCGATCTCGAACAGGATTCTCCGCGTTCCAGGCTTCGCGCGTTTCCGTTGATCGTGTGCGGAATGGACTCGTTGTGAAAGATCAATCCTCCCTTATACCAGAGCTCGAGGGAAGGTCTTCCGTAAGCGGGGGTCGGATTCGTGTTCATCTCTTCCGATCCCACGGGAGAATTGAGTATGTTGACTCCGGTGCATTGGAAGACGAACAAAAGAAGAAATAGGATCGGGACTCGAATCGGAATCCTCGGATCTGAAAATAGTTGGAATCGAGCCATCTTGAATCCTCCGCGAAATTATATCCCGAAAGACCTTGATTCCACGACAGTAAATTCCCTTTTTTAGGAAAAAATATCCGATTTGATTCTTTATAAAAGAATCAAACGCTGACAATAGTCTGACAATCGAGTTTTAGAATTTAACGTTCGGATAAAAAATCGGATTCTTCCGTATCGTATGTGAACGGAGATATGATGTTGGATAAGTCTTCTTCCTCTTGTTGTTTTCGGAGTTTTGCGAAAAAGGATTTCCATTCGTTCGATCGTTGTTCGGAAGTTTTGCTCGGTTTTTTTCGCAGTTGAAAAAGAGCGTATAACAAGAGTTCGCGGTTGAATCCAGTTTGTTTGAGTTTGGCGTCGAGGAACGTTTCGTTCGCTTCTTTCCCGGTCTCTACGATTTCTTGAAGAATCTCGATCGCCTGTATATCTACGACCGATCCCTGTTGTCTGTAAATTCTATGAAGAGGATAAAGAATTTCTTTGGAAGGTTGTCCGTTCTTTTTCAAGGTTAGATAGTAGGCTCGTCTGGACATAGAAAGCGATTCCACGAATCTCCGGTTCTGCAAAAATTCAAGCGCCGATTCGTAAGCGAAGATCGGTTCGTTTCGAAAGATCGCCGCCCGATCCAAGAGCGCTTGTTCGAGCCCGGCCGATTTTTTTTTCTTCAGACATAAAAGAAGAATCCTGTGCAGGAATCGATTTTCGGGAAAGTAGAGGAGGAACTTTTTGCATTTTACGATGCTTTCGTCGATTTTTCCGGTTTCGTACGAAGTGTTCACTTCGGCTTCGATCGCGGACAGATCGTTCTGATACGGATTGTTGTCCTCGATCCAGCGCAACGTTTCTTTGTAATATTCTAAATTTCCCAGTCTCGAACTCAACACGAGAATCTTGTAACGAAGAATGGGATTCTCCTGATTCTGAGAAAGGCTGAGTCTTGCGAAATGATAGGCTTTTGCGGGCTTTTTTAATTCTTCATAACCGCTTACGATTTCGATCCAAAGGACCGAATTGTCCGGTTCGATGGCGAGGCTCTTTTCAAAACTCTCCATCGCCGTTGTGAGATCACCTTTGCCGATCCAGGCTCTTCCTTCGATCTCGTAGTAGGTCGCCGTTTTTTTGTTTCCAAGGGAATTTGCGATTTCGAGTTTTTGCAGGGCTTCGTCGTAGCGGAGGCGGCCGAGTTCTTCCCTGGCCTGCCGGAGCAACTCCCCGTAAGAAAAGGTTGAATTCCCATAGAGCGTTGAATAACCTGTGCAAAGTAAAAAAAAGAAACAAGTGGATAGTAGTTTCCCAGGCAGTCTGTCAGGTAGAATTCTTCCCATCTTTTTAAACATCGGAACATTGAAAAAAAACAAGAGGTTTCACTGAATGAATTCAGTTACGATTATTATCGCCATGTCTATTTTGGCGATCGTTACTGCGGTAGTGTATGCCCTGAAGGTCGTCCGCATCCAAGTCGGCGCCGCAGGCGGTAACGAAAAAGAAACGAAAAAACTTTTAGAAATTTCCTCCGCCATCTCCGAAGGCGCAATGGCCTTCCTCGTTCGGGAATACAAAGTCATTTCCCTATTCATCGCTTTTATGGCGGTTTTGATCGTCCTTCTTTTGGACAATCCGATCACGGAAGGCTTTAACGACGGAGTTCATACCGCAATCGCGTTTGTTTCCGGGGCTTTGATCTCCTGTCTTTCCGGTTTTATCGGGATGAAAATCGCGACCGCAGGGAACGTTCGAACCGCAGAAGCCGCAAAGACATCCATGTCCAAAGCGTTCCGTGTCGCGTTCGACTCCGGAGCGGTGATGGGATTCGGTCTCGTGGGTCTTGCGATCCTCGGAATGATCGTTCTTTTCCTCGTTTTTACGGGAATGCACCCGAATATTGAAAAACACTTTCTTATGGAATCTCTGGCCGGTTTCGGTCTGGGCGGTTCCGCCGTGGCTCTTTTCGGTCGCGTAGGCGGCGGGATTTATACCAAGGCCGCGGACGTGGGAGCGGACTTAGTCGGTAAGGTGGAAAAAGGAATTCCGGAAGATGATCCGAGAAACCCCGCAACGATTGCGGATAACGTGGGAGACAACGTGGGCGACGTTGCCGGAATGGGAGCCGACTTATTCGGTTCTTGTGCGGAAGCGACTTGCGCGGCTCTCGTGATCGGTGCGACCGCATCGGCGCTTTCCGGTTCCGTGGACGCGCTTTTGTATCCTCTTCTGATTTCCGCGTTCGGAATTCCCGCTTCTCTTTTGACCAGCTTTCTCGCAAGAGTGAAGGAAGGCGGAAACGTAGAATCGGCTCTCAAGGTTCAGCTTTGGGTTTCCACTCTTCTCGTTGCGGGAATCATGTATTTCGTAACGAACACATTCATGGTGGATTCTTTTGAAATCGCTGGAAAGACGATCACGAAATGGGATGTTTATATTTCCATGGTAGTCGGTCTTTTTTCCGGGATGTTCATCGGAATCGTAACCGAGTATTATACTTCTCATTCTTACAAACCCGTAAGAGAAGTTGCCGAAGCGTCTAACACCGGTGCGGCGACCAACATCATTTACGGATTGGCTCTCGGATATCATTCGTCCGTGATTCCCGTGATTCTTCTTGTAATCACGATCGTGACCGCGAACCTACTTGCGGGAATGTATGGAATCGCGATTGCGGCTCTTGGAATGATTTCCACGATCGCGATCGGGTTGACCATCGACGCTTACGGTCCTGTTTCGGATAACGCGGGCGGGATCGCTGAAATGGCGGAACTCGGAAAAGAAGTTCGTGATAGAACCGATACGCTCGATGCGGCGGGAAATACGACTGCGGCGATCGGAAAAGGATTCGCGATCGGTTCCGCGGCTTTGACTTCTCTCGCGCTCTTTGCGGCGTTTATCACGAGAACTCATACGACCAGTCTCGAAATTCTGAACGCGGAAGTGTTCGGTGGATTGATGTTCGGAGCGATGTTGCCTTTCCTCTTTACCGCGATGACGATGAAGTCCGTAGGTAAGGCTGCGGTCGACATGGTGGAAGAGGTTCGTAAACAATTCCGCGAGATCCCGGGCATCATGGAAGGAAAGAACAAGCCGGATTACAAACGTTGTGTGGATATATCCACGACTGCGGCTCTGCGTGAAATGATTCTTCCGGGATTACTCGTTCTTTTGACTCCGATCCTCGTTGGATATCTTTTCGGAGTGAAAACTCTCGCGGGTGTTCTCGCGGGCGCACTCGTTGCGGGTGTGGTTCTTGCGATTTCCGCGGCAAATTCCGGCGGGGGATGGGACAACGCGAAGAAATACATCGAGAAGAAAGCCGGTGGAAAAGGTTCCGATCAACACAAGGCTGCCGTAGTGGGCGATACCGTCGGGGATCCGTTCAAGGATACTTCCGGACCTTCGATCAACATCCTCATCAAATTGATGGCGATCACGAGCCTCGTGTTTGCGGAATTTTTCGTTCAGCAAGGCGGACTTTTGATGAGACTGTTTCACCATTAAGAATTTCTAAATTAGAATTTCTTGAAATCGGGCTCTTCCGCGAAAGCGGGAGGGCCTTTTTTATTTTGCGAATTCCGAATGGAATCGGTATTCGAGTTCTTATGCGGGAAAGGGTTCGGTAAATTGCCTCCTATAGATCGTAATTTTGGGCTATGGGCGCCTCTTTCCGATTTTTCAATCGGAAAGACCGGGCTCGCCGCGATTCCGCTTCGCTCCAGTCGTTCCGACTGCATTCACTCAAACTGGGTCGTTCGTGAATGCATCGCTTTGATCCCTGGCGCGGAATTTTTCGGTGAATGCGGATTCGTAGGAGTTCCTACAATGCCCGTGCGAGTTTATTTCACTTTACAAGAGTTGAATTTTCTGTTATAGGTAAATCTCCCATTTTTTCCCACCGCCTCTCCCCTCCACCCAAAATTAGGGTGGGGCTCGTTTACGGGGGACTTTGTAGGAACTTCTACAAAGTCATAACACTTTTTTCCTTGTCGATCCGGATCGGATCTGTTCTTCTTTAACGATGAAGTTACGATCGATTCTCCTTCCTGCCGTTCTTCCCGCGTTGTATGCCTTAGGAATCCAATGGATTCTCCGAATCGAATCGTTGAAGGACTTCGGTTTAACGATGGCGTATGGAGGAGTGTTCGTTCTCCCTTTCGTGATCGGGGTGCTTGCGGTTTACGGAGCCGAAAGGGAAAAGCCGCGATCGATTCTGTATCATATCTTTTTCCCGTGGATTCCTACGGTTCTCTCCCTGTTGTTTGCGATCCTCGTCGACTGGGAAGGATTGATTTGTCTGATCATGGGATTGCCGATCTATCTTGTGCTTGCAAGCATCGGAGGGATTGCGGTTGGAATTTGGTTTTACGTCTTTCCCGAGAATAGAGTAAATCTCATTGCCGCGTTCGCACTTCTTTCCTTACCTCTTGTGTCCGGTTATTTTGAATCCTATTGGGAATTACCGAACGAAATCCGCTTCGTGGAAACGAAGATCGTGATCGAATCCGAACCGGAAACGATTTGGAAAAATATCATTCGGATTCCGGAGCTCGAAAAAACGGAGGACGGATTTTTTTATACGATGGGATTTCCAAGACCGATCGAAGCGACTCTTTCTCGCGAAGGAATCGGAGGAGTCAGAGAGGCCAGGTTCGAAAGAGGACTCGTTTTTTACGAGACGATCACTCAGTGGAATCCGAATCACAAATTACAATTCGAGATCAAAGCCGATCCCAATCTGACTCCGATCACTACGCTTGACCCTCACGTCGTTCCCGGAGGCGCGTATTTCGACGCTTTGCAGGGAGAATATGAATTAGAATACGATAAAATTTTAAAGAACTCGAAGAAACGTAGCGTCGTTCTTCATCTGCGAAGCAAGTATCGTTTGTCTACGCGCTTCAATTTTTACGCGTCCCTCTGGGGAGATTTTTTGATGCGGGACATTCAAAATTCGATTTTACGAATCTTGAAGAGAAGGATCGAAGGGGACGGAATTGAATGATGATCTTGATCGGAAAGATATGGTCAACCTGCGCGCGTTCGGTGACTGAAATATACGTTATTGAAAATAGGGAAGGGAGACTATTGACCTCAAGAGACAAAATTTCCTCGGCTACGTGCGGATTTCGTTTTGATTCAGAAGTAGGATCTCGAAAAATATGAAAAGCGTCTCGCCTTTTATGTTAAAAATTTTACATTATGAATACTTAATGTTTTTTCAGGGATTTTCAAAAAAGTGAATGTGTTATTTCTTCGCACCGATTTGAATTGGCGCAGCATCCTATTGGAATCGGTATTCTTAGATATGGTAACAAAGGGGCCTGGAAAGGTTTTTTATTCCTCTGTTGGTGATTATATTTCTCCATCTAAAAATGGCGGTTAGAATTTATGAGAACCGGCGTTGGAGTGAAAACGTATCTTAAGATCTTTTAAATTATCGTAGATTTTTGTCTTTGGATACTTCTCAATACGATTGTAGAAGAATTCTGAAAAAACAGAAGTCCTCCTGAAACGATTCATTTGGGCTGAAACCGAAGAAAATCTTTTTAGAAAGCGGACATTATCGAAAATCGTATACAATTTTCACGTTGAGACTTTTTCCTTGTTCGTTATTTATGTTTGAGGTTCCTCTGTATTCCATAATCCTTTTCGAATCCATATCGTAGACCATGTCGATCGGCTTCACGAAAACGGAAAAGAGTGCGTTGTCGATTTTCATCCTTAAAAAAAGGGCAGGTTTGCCTTTGTAATCTCCAATTTTGGTTTTGGAAACGGAAAATGCAAAGGAGTCCTTTTCTACGGGGACTAAAAAGCGAAAACGAATCGTTTTGCCTTCTAAAAGTGCATCCCAATAGACTTTAATAAAATAATCGAACCCCCCGTCCATCGATGCCGGCTCCGAAAAAGATACTAACTTTTCTTCCAAAGGTTTTTCGAAGGACCTTCGAGCAAATAGTCGAGCGGTTCCCGTTTTTAAAAAAGAGCCTCCCTCCAAGTAACCGTCACGGAGATCGTCCAATTGAAAATCCGGAATCATATTATTTTTGGAAAATTCGATTTTCTTTTTCGCAAAGACTCTTCCGTTCGGGTCCTTATATTGGATTGTTGAAAAGGAATGGTTTCCATTTTCCCAAACCTCTTCGTGATGATCGTAATAAAGAATTTTTCCTGAATTTAGATCCGTTGCTGTTCCGAAAAATCGCACCTTTTTAGTTTCCCCGTACATTGAAAAAGATTTAATTAAAATTAAGAATGGGATTAACTTCTTCATTTTTTTGTATTCCTGAATTTCATTTCTTAGACTGGAAAACTGAATTTAGGAAATAAATTTTAGATTTCAGGATCAATTCAACGTTTTAGAAAAAATTCTATGGTGACAAGGAATTCAAAAAACTTAGGATTTCCTAATCCTGAGTTTCTTCGTACTAACCGTGCAATTCTATAAGATTCGACAAGCCATCGTTTTTTTTAATTGATATAAATATGCCTAGGGCTTTTAACACAATCGATATCGCGAATTCCTGATTTTAGATTTGCCCATAAATGATAAATAATCATAAGTTATATCTTTTTTTCTGCATATTTTATGGGTTACTTTTCGTTTTCGCTCGGAGATAGAAAATATTTTTATTTGTCCTTCATTGACAGGGGAACAATCGTTAAATTTTACTCTGCTTCAAGTACAATTTGTTTACAGAGTCGAGTAAGAGTTTAAATTTCTTTTGTAAAGTATGTGCGGATATTGTAAATAGCGTATATGCGCTGTATATAACATACGATACGATGGATTATCGGAACTTTCTTTGCGTTTCGCAGAAGCCTCCTTCAAATTCAGTAGCGGCGCTGTTTTACTTAGAACGTGGGAGTTCCTACATTTTCGTTGAGGCGGATTTTACTTGCAAAATGTATGATTTTCTGATAGGGAGAAAATTCGGAAATCTTCCCACCACCGCACCCCACCACCCAAAATCCGGGTGGGGCAGTCGTTTCACGAAAAAATCGTCGGAACTCCGACCAAATTCCCCTACAACAATCCCTTGATTTCCGCAAACAACCTTTCTGCCGCACCGCGTCCGCTTTGGACGAAATCTCGGTTTCGTTTTCGTATCGTTTCTAAATCCGATTCCGCAAGATTCAAAACTTGGAATATGTCTTCCGGGTTGGAAACGATGAACAAGCCGCCGGTCTTTTGCAAAATCATCGCCTCGGGAGAATTGTAGATTTTCGGACCGGTCATCAAGGGTAAACCGAACGTGGCAGGTTCCAAAACGTTATGAACCCGATTGTGAAGCGCGCCTCCGACATAGGCGAATTCCGCCGCTTGATACGCAAACGCTAAAACGCCTAACACGTCGAATACGATCGTCTGCGCGGTCATCGTCTCGTACGGAGTGGAAGTCCAGGTTTGATATTCCATCTTCGCGTCCTGCAGACGATGTTCGATCGAAACGATTCGATCGGGCGAGGTTTTGTGGGGAAAGATCCAAAACGCGAATTCGTTTAACAATCCGGGATTTTTTTCGCGCAGAAGTTCGTATAAAGAGACGATCAATTCTTCGCAAGGTTCGTAGGTGGATGCGAATAGTATGATTTTTGAATACGGATAATTCTTCGGTTTTTTGAATTCCTTTTTATTATCTTCGATCTTCTTCAAGACCGAGTCGAATCTTGTGTCGCCCAAGACCTTGACCGGAACGTTTTTCGGAACCAACGCGCGAAACGCTTCGTAAAACGATTCGTGCGAAGGATAAATTCCGTCGAGATGACGAAAGACCGCCTTGGTCAATCGTCCCGTCAATCCTTGTTTGCGTGCGCCGATTACTGCGGAACCTAACACGACTTTGGCGCCGAAACGTTTTGCGGACAAGATCAGATTCGGCCAAGTGTCCCAGGCCATCAACACGAGAACCTTCGGTTGAAAACGGGAAAAAATCCAGTCGTATCCGAACGGAGTATCGATCGGAAGACGAAAGGTTTCGTCTGCGGGAAACGCTTCCAATTGAGAATCGCGCACGCTTTCCGAAAAAACGGATTGGATCAAATACGTCGATGCGTCCTTCTTTCTAAATTCCAAAGCGAGAGCGCGACACTGATCCAATTCTCCTACCGAAGCAGCGTGCAACCAGATCGTATGCTTTCCCGAAAGATCCAAGTTTTTGGATAGAATTCGTTTCTTATCCGCCGAACGTTTGGCAAAAAAAAGCCGGGCGGACGGAAATAAGAGAAGGAACGGAACGAGGAAGACGAGAAGAAAGATCGTCAGGATTTGGTAGAGAAAAATCATAGGTTTATGAGCGGAGTTTTATTTGCTTTTGATCTGATGGACACCCTAATCAAGGATCCCTTTCATTCTGCACTTTATAAAATACTTCCTAGCGGATCGAGAGAAAAATTCATCCAGGGAAGGGAAAGAGAAGCATTCGTGGAATTCGAAAAAGGCCGGATCGAAGAGGCGGAATTTTTCGAACGATTTTATCTGCCCGAATATAGAAACGGGGATCTGCCCGATCCGAAAGAAATCAAGGCGCTCATGTTCAATAAGGTCCGTTTGATCGGAGAAACCGTTAAGATCGTTCAACTTCTCAAGGCGAACGGAAATAAACTCGTACTCGCGAGCAATTACTCGGTATGGTATAAGGAATTTCATAAATTCCCCGAAATGCAGGAACTCTTCTCCCACTTCGATCAGCTCTACTTCTCCTGCGAACTCGGAACCCGCAAACCTGCGGAAGAATACTTTCAGTGGATTCAAACGGATTTTCCGGATATGCGCTACGTGTTGATCGACGACAATGCGACTAACGTGGAAGCCGCCGGATATATGGGATGGGATACGTTTCAGTTTAATCCGAAGACGCCGACCGAGCTGACGGAATTCTTCAGAAACCAGTACCCCAATTATCTTTGATCTCCGCGCCGGGATACGCTTCGTCTCTCGTATCCACGAGGATTCCCATACGATCCAGATAAAAAACGAATTCTCCCTTTTGCTGAAACGGTCCGGGGATCAGACGAAGTTCGGCGATCTCGAACGGATAACGCAGACTTCGGTTTAACCGAATGTTTCTTCCGGGAATCTCCAACTTCTTTTCGATTCGTTTCCAACCGTCAAAGGCCAAATCGCCCAGGTCGATTACGATTTCCTTGGACTTGTGCTGATGCAGAACGAGTTCCAATCTCGCGTTTTGCGAAGAAGCATACATCCAAAAAAAGATTCTCGTGGGAGTTCCGATCGGAAGGCGTATCTTTTCTTTCGGACGGATTTCCAGATGGGCGTGTTTCGGGTTTTCAAAAAAGGTCTGCACCATCATCGAACGATAATCGTTTGCGGGAGAAAGGGAAGGGTATGATTCCCTTTCTTTGAGAAACGCTTGGTTGGACGGAATCTGAGAATTGAAACGGATCTCGTTTAAAAACGAAACCCCTCTGTAAATTTCCCAAGGCCTCGCGCCGTCGAACGCGTCCACCAGAAAAAGATTGTATTGTTTCCAATCCGCGAGTATCTTTTCTAAAATCAAAACACGGCTGATTTCGTCTTCGTCCCGTTTTACCGGCGCGGAGGAAAGCGGACCCGCAGCGAACTCGAGCGCGAGACAAGCCCCCAAAAGGCAGAAAAAGAATCGGGTTCGCACGGAAAAGAACTCTCTCACAGGATTCTATTCGGAGAAAATGAGACTAAAAACAGAGAGAAAAAACCGATATTTGAATCAGGTACAATCATGAGACGAGACCAGTTGAAAATCATACTTTCCGGAATCTTAGTATTGCTGTTGGGATCTTTGATCGTTTACAGCTATCTCTTTCGGGAAGATATCTCCCGATTTCTCAAAAAGAAGGAAAGCGAGGAAGTCTCGAACAACTCCAAAACCGATCGGGTCATTCTCAGCCCGGAGATGAATTCGGAACCGCCGATTTCTCCCAACGATCTAAATACTCTCCCGACCGAAGAAAAAAAAGCTCCTACAAGTGGAGAATTCTCCGGAGAACGGGAATCGATGCAGCGTGAAACCGCGCCATCCAAAGAAAAGGAAAACAAATCTCTCAAGGAAGAATGGCCGGAAGAAAAGAAATCCCGTTCTTCCGAAAAAGCAGAGCGTGAAAAATTTCCCGAAGACAAATGGACTCCGCCGAAAGACGAAAATTCCCCAGCCTACAAGGACGAAGAATCCAAAAAGGAAAAAGTCCGCGAATCCCGCGATCGCGACGATTGGGAAACAAAAGCCGATCGAACTTCTAAAAAGCGTTCTTCCAAGAAATCGAAACTCAAAAAACATTCCGCCTCGAAAACCGGAAAACGGATTCGTTCGTTGGAAACGAGAGTGGATCGGCTCGAGAAAAAACTCGGTATATCGCCTTCTAAAAAGAAACACAAAACGCAAAAGTCCGATAAACGAAGCCTGGAAAAACGGGTTCGCAAGTTGGAACGGGAAATGGAAAAATTAAAAACCAAAGAATGACATGGGGATCGCAGAGCGTTATCAGGAAATCAACGAAGAGATTCGAAAACTGAGGCCCGCAAATCCGCCGGTCCTCATCGCGGTTTCCAAATTCCAACCTCTCTCCAAAGTGAAAGAAGCGGTCGCGGGCGGGGTTTTTCATTTCGGAGAAAATCGAATCCAAGAAGGACTCGAAAAATTTTCCGAATGGATCCAAACGAAGAATTCTCCCTTGGTTCTGCACCATATCGGCCCCGTTCAGAGCGGCACCTTACGCAAGTTATTCGCCGGATATTCGTACGCGCACGGAGTGGGGGCGATCTCGACGGTGCAGGAACTTCTCGCGCGCGCGGATAAGGAACAGAAACCGATCCGTTATTTTCTACAGGCGAACCTGACCGAGGAAGATACGAAACACGGTTTCGGAAAAAAAGAACTGATCGAAACGCTGATGAAAAAAGAAAGTCTATCCAATGCGTTTTGCAAACTCGAAGGAATGATGGTGATGGGACCCTCGGACGGAGATCCGATCCGTACGAGAGAAGTCTTTCGCGAACTCGCGGACATCCGAAAGAAGTATATGCCCGAAGGAAAACTTTCCATGGGTATGTCCGGAGATTATAAAATCGCGATCGAAGAAGGAAGCGACTTCGTCCGAATCGGAAGCGCTATTTTTGGAGAAAGGAACTGAAATGAAACATACGATCGGTATCGCAGGCTGCGGAAATATGGGAGGAGCGATCTACCTCTCCCTCAAAGAACGTTATCCGAAACAGGTTTTGGGTTACGACCCTTATATGACCTCGAATCAAAAAATCGAACTCGTTTCTTCTTGGGAAGAATTCTCCGCAAAGTCCGACGTGATCATCGTCTGCGTAAAACCCGGCAAGGTTGCGGAGTTGCTCGGACAAATCAAAACGTCCAAAAAAATCATATCCGTCGCGGCGGGGATCGGCACGGAAACGCTTCGAAAAAATCTTCCGAACGGATCGCAAGTCGTACGCGTTATGCCGAATCTTCCTTTGCTCGTATCGGAAGGCGCGATCGGTTACTTTGGTGATAGGGATTTGTATGAAACCGTAACCGAAATCTTTCAATCCCTCGGTCATTCGGTAGAACTCGGTTCAGAATCTTTGCTGGATGCGGTTACGGGATTATCCGGATCGGGGCCGGCGTTCGTTTTTAAATTCATTCAAGCCTTAGCCGAAGGCGGAGTTCTTTCCGGTTTGGGTTATCAAGAGGCTTTGGATCTTAGCATTCAAACCGTGATCGGTTCTGCGGAACTTCTACGCAAAGAAAGAAAAAAAGATCCTTCCACTCATCCGGAAGTTTGGAAGAATAAGGTGACTTCTCCCGGAGGAACGACGATTGCAGGACTTGCGGAGTTGGAAAAGAACGGATTTACGGATTCGATTCTGCAAGCGGTCAAAGCGGCCACCAAACGTTCTCAAGAGTTAGGCGGTTGAACGATTCCTTTCTCGTTCTATAGGAAAGGATTCCGAAATCACGATTTGCTATAAATAACGGTCCTTACATAGACTCGATTCTCTTTGTTATACGAATCTTCTTCTGAAAGTGAAATCCAATGCGAAGAAAAGCGATAGTTCTTTTTGGTTAGTTCGTTTAACGCAAATAGCCTAACGGTTTCCTGTGAGTAAATATTCATGTTCTGATTGCAAAAAAGAGCGCAAACTTCTTATAATACAAAGTTATACAGGAAAACAATTCTTAGAGTTAAAATTTATCTTGAAAAGAAAGAGGGAAGGATTAAAACACTAGCGCGGACAGGATTCGAACCTATGACCTTTGGGTTATGAGCCCAACGAGCTACCAGCTGCTCCACCGCGCGGTGTCTATAGGTCAGTATTTGCTTGGAAGCTTCGAAAGCAACAAGAAATCGGCAAAAAGAATTGATTTTTAAAGAAAAATTGTATCTGATAACCTCTTAAAGAGAATCATTTCGAATGAAAAAGAACGTCGAATCAAACTCGGCACTCAATTGGAAAACACTCCCTTAGCATCTACAGAGACCGGAGAACCAACCGTTTGATCAGTAAAGAAAATGATCCCTTGATGATAGAGTATCTGGAAAAGAAAATCTATGATCAAAAGCAATTATTAGAAATCAGCAAGGCCCTGAATTCCACATTAGATTACAAATATCTAATGGATGCAATTTTGAATATCTGTCTCGCTCAGCTCCAAACCCTTCAGGCGGCGATTTACGTCAGTCCCGAAGCGGATTCGGACTTTTTCGAACTCGATCCGAGCTATAAAGGATTCGATCTTTCCGAAAACGAGAAGTCATTTCGCATTAAAACGAACGCCGCGCTGATCCAGTTCCTCGAAACGAGAATGAAGGCGATGACCATCAATCAGATCGAAGAGAGCATGGGAAGATCCGTGAACGAAGTCGACTTCTTACGCGGAATCGGAGCCGATCTCATCATTCCTCTCAACGCGAAAGGAAAGGTGAACGGTCTTCTCGTTCTCGGAGAAAAGATGACCATGAACGAGGTCCAGGAAGAAGACAGAGACTTCTTGACCACTCTTTCCACTCTCGCGGGAATCGCAGTCGAAAACTCTCGACTCTACGAACTCGCGACCGTGGATATGATGACCGGTCTCAAAGTGCATCACTACTTTCAAACCAAACTCAAAGAAGAGATGGATCGCTGCAGAAAGAAGAAGTCTCATCTCACTCTGTTGTTCACGGACGTTGACAACTTCAAGAAGTTCAACGACACGCACGGACACCAGGCGGGGGATCAGGTTTTGATCGAAGTCGCAAAACAACTCATTCGTCACGCGGGCAAACACGATACACCCGCGCGTTACGGCGGCGAGGAGTTCTGTCTTGTAATGCCGGGGGCCGACCTCGAACGCGGTTACGAGATGGGAGAAAAGATCCGCAAAGCTGTGGAAGCGAGTTCCGTCAAAAACCCGAACGGAGGACCGGACCTAAAAGTCACTCTTTCCGTGGGAGTTTCCGAGTTTTGGCCGAAAGACAAAAACAACCGAGATCTGATCGAAAGAGCGGATAAGGCCCTGTATACGGCCAAACATTCCGGTAAAAATCAGACCATTTGTTACAAAGAGAACTAGAAAAACTTTTCTTTTTTCGGAATCTGCCGATGAGTACGGTATGGAAAAGAATCTCCTGCTGTACCAGATTCCTCTGAGCGGACTCGAGGAAACAGAACTTACAAAACGGATTCAGGATCGTGCCCTCGGGAAAGAAAAATTTGATTTTTCCCCGTATTCGTGTTTCATAGAATACAAACCCGCAGACCCGATCACGGGAATTCAGTATCGGGACTGCGTGATCGACTACACACGATGTTCCAATCAGAAATGTATCAAAAAACTTATCTGAGGATACTTCTTCCTTTCGTAGTTTTCTTTTTTCTTTCCTGTTCTCTGATTCCCTCGCAGGCGCGGATCGCTTCCGTTTCCGGGGGAATCGAAATTATTCTTCCGTTTCAGGAACGAAGCGGATTCCGTTTTATTCAACTTTCCCTTTCACCCGATGAAAAACCGCTTCGCTTTCTTGTGGATACCGGTTCGAGATTCTCCTTTTTGGATGAGAAATATTTTTCCGAACAGGACACCAAACGGAGAATCGCCGTGACTTACCCCGGAGGAAAGGACGATTCGATTCGAAAAATCCGCACGATCCGGCTCTTTCACAAAAGCCATCCCGTTTTTAAGGAAATGACGGTTCATTCCCACGGTTTTTCCGGAAGTCTGGAACTGGACGGGATCATCGGTATGGACGCTCTATATGAGAAAATTATAATATTAGAATATCCGAATCAGATCCGTTTTCTCGAAACCGCCGGCGGAGAATTCGCCGAATCGATGGTTTCCGAATTTCCGGGGCTTACGCAGAACACGGAACCGCTCCGATTCTTTTCCGGTCATCCGGTTTTGGAAATGAATTACAGCCCGGATGAAAAGGCTCTTCTTTTGATGGATACGGGAGCGGACCTGAGTCTTTTGGAACTTCCCAAACCGGTTCCCGGTTTTGTGGAGGAAACTTCTTCGAGCCGGCCGGTCCAAATTCTCAACTTTCAAGGCAAGGTTTTGAACGTAAGAACCCGCTTTATTCGGAAACTTTGTATCGTAACCACGTCTATTTGTGTAGAGAATCTCGAAATTCTTCCTTCCGGCCTTCCGGTGGATTTTTCGGGAGTTCCCACGGGAGTCCGAATCCAGGGAATTCTGGGCGTAAACTGGCTGAACGAGCATAGAATTCTTTTGGACATGAAACGGAGTCTTATAGGTATAGTAGGGAAAGACGGCGGAAAGTAGATGAGCAAGGGTAAAATCATAGTGGCGATGAGCGGCGGGGTGGACAGCGCGGTGACCGCGGGCTTGCTCATGGAAGAAGGCTACGAAGTCATCGGCGTCAATCTCAGAACCTGGGAATACGAAGCGCCCGCCTGCGATACCACCAAAAAATCCTGTTGTTCTCCCGAGGATATCCGCGACGCGAGAGACGTGGGTCTTTCTCTCAAGATTCCTTTTTACGTCGTGAAGATGGAAAAGGTTTTTCAAGAGAAGGTGATCGACCGTTTTATCGACGACTATCAACACGGAAAAACTCCGAACCCTTGTGTGGAATGCAATACCTTCGTAAAGTTCGGCGCGTTGTTTGAAAAGGCGAAGGCGCTCGGAATCGATAAGATCGCGACGGGCCATTACGCGCGCATCGCTCAGAACGGAGATCGTTACGCGATCGCGAACGGAATCGACGCGGGTAAAAATCAGGCTTATTATTTATACGGACTTTCCCAAGAGAATTTAAAAAACGTAATCTTTCCTCTGGGAGAAATGACCAAACCCGAAGTGCGCGAGATCGCGAGAAGAATGGGACTTCCCGTCGCCGAAAAAGCGGAGTCGCAAGAAATCTGTTTTATTCCCGAAAACGACTACAGAAAGTTTTTGGAAAAGAAGAATGTCGAATTCACTCCGGGTTTTTTCAAACTCAGAGACGGCCGCATCATCGGCAAACACAAGGGCCGCGAGAATTTCACGATCGGCCAGAGAAAAGGCCTCGGCATCGCTTGGAGAAATCCTCTTTACGTCATCGCGATCGAAGATGACGGTTCCGTAATATTAGGAGAAGAGAATGAAACCTATACGGGTTCCTTCTCCGTGATCGACGCGAATTACCAAGGAATCGCTCCGATCCGCGAAGGAGAATCTTTGGAATGCCGCGTTCAAGTTCGTTACAGACATACTCCGATCCGCTGCAGAATCACCCGCCAAGGAGAAGATCTCGTCGTTTTTCCTTTGGAAGACGTGCGCGGCGTGACCCCGGGACAATCGGCGGTGTTTTATCCTCTGGATTCCGACTATCTTTTGTTAGGCGGAATCATCCGTAAGGGAAGCATTCAAATGCAGATCCGGGAAGTCGCGGAACCCGCCGTTTCCGTACAAGGTTAACAAGGACTTTTCTTTTTGTCACTGAGTCATAAAATCACAGGAAAGACGATTCTCATCGTGGGCGGAGGACTTCTCCAGGTGCCCATCATCCAGACTGCGAGAATGATGAAACTCACGACCGTCGTAGCCGATATGAACGGCGACGCACCCGGGATGAAGATCTGCGACATTCCGATGGTGATGAGCACCAAGGACATCGAGGGAATGGTGCGCGAATCCAAAAAGCTCGCGACCAAGATCAAGATCGACGGAGTGATCACCGCCGGAACCGACGCGAGTATGACGGTTGCCGCCGTAGCAAACGCGCTGGATCTTCCCGGAATTCGTTACGTGGACGCGGAAGCGGCTTCCAACAAAGTGAAGATGCGCGAACGTCTGAAAAAAGCGGGGATTCCTCTTCCCGGTTTCGCTCCCGTTTGGAGCCTTGCGGACACGCGAGAAGCATTAGAATTTTTGAAATTTCCTCTCGTGATGAAACCGGCGGACAACATGGGTGCGCGCGGAGTGATCAAGGTCGAAAACAGGGAAGAATTACAAGCGGCCTTCAAACACGCGAAAAAATATTCTCCCACGGGAGAAATGATCTTAGAAGAATACATGCCCGGTCCGGAAGTTTCCGTCGATGCGTTGACTTGGAACGGAAATTTCGTGATCACCGGAATCGCGGATCGAATCATCGAACGAGAACCGTTCTTTATCGAGATGGGTCACAACATGCCTTCCGCGTTAAGTCCTTCCGTTTTGAAAGAAGTGGAAGACGTAATGTTTCGGAGCATGAAAGCCCTCGGAATCACTCTCGGCGCCGGTAAGGGCGATATCAAGGTCACTCCGGACGGCGTGAAAGTGGGGGAGATTGCGGCGCGTCTTTCCGGCGGTTTTATGTCTGCGTTCACCTTTCCTCTTTCCTCCGGGATCAATCTGAACCGCGCGGCCATCTTGATTGCGCTCGGCGAAGAACCGGATAACTTGACTCCCACCGTAAAACGCGTTTCGATCGAACGCTGCCTTTTGGCTCCGAGAGGAAAACTTCTTGCGATCGACGGGATCGAAGAAACGCGCAAAATCGAAGGCGTCAACGACCTCTTCTTTATGAACAAGATCGGCGATATCATCCAAGAGCCGACGAATAACATCGAAAAGACGGGACACGTCATCATCAGCGCGGACACTCTCGAAAAAGCGGAAGCCGTATTCGATACGGTAAAAAATACGATCCGTTTTACCTGCGACGAACTCTATTCCGTTTCCGAAAAAGAAATCCAACAGAACGCGAGAATCCGCTTCGGAAAGGATATATGCTGGGTTTGTAAAGTATGCGACGGAACCGATTGCGCTTCGGGCGTTCCCGGCATGGGCGGTTTGGGAAGAATGCTCACGTTTCAGGACAACGTCAAAGCCTTGCAGGAATATTCCATTCTTCCTAGATACATCCGCGAACACACGCAAGGTTCGGTGGAAACTTCTTTCTTGGGAAAAAAGATCAAAACTCCGTTGATGGCCGCGCCTATGACCGGAGCCGTCACCAACATGAACGGGGCCATGGACGAATTCACGTTCGCAGCCACTCTTCTGGAAGGTTGTCAGACTTCAGGCACCTTAGCGTGGTTAGGCGACGGAGCGAGTCCGGACAAATATCTCATCATGCTCGAAGCGGTCCGCAAAACCAAAGCGGACGCGATTCTTATCTGCAAACCGAGAGAGGATGAAGGTCTTTTAAAGGAACGGTTTCAAGAATCCGAAACCGCGGGTTTGTTCGCGCTCGGAATGGACGTGGACGCGGTGAACTTCAAGACGATGACTTTGAAGAACATTTCTTCCGTAACCCGCAACGTTTCCAAACTTGGAAAGATCCGCTCTCTTACGAAACTACCCTTTATCGTGAAGGGAATCATGACTCCCGAAGACGCGCAACTCGCGATCGACGCGGGTGCGGACTGTATCGTAGTTTCCAATCACGGCGGAAGGGTGTTGGACGATATGCCCGGAACCGCAAGAGTTCTTTCGGGAATCCGCAAAGCGGTCGGAGATAAAATTCCGATCGCAGTGGACGGAGGAGTTCGAAGCGGGATGGACGTCTTCAAGATGATCGCTCTCGGTGCGGACACCGTTCTTGTGGGAAGGCCGATGGCTATTTTTGCGGTCGGAGGCGGAGTAGCCGGAATTCGTTTTTTAATTTCGCAATATACCGAACATCTTCTGCAATCCATGAACGTGACCGGAGTGGAAACTCTCCGAGGAATCGGAATGGAACTTCTGTTTCGGAAAAAAAACGACGAAGAAAATTCGGTTTCAGAATAAGAAAATCGTTTTACTAACTCGGCATTTCCGATTCAATATTCAAACCGCAAATCGGGGTTTTATCCTCGATGGAAACGGGAATAACGGATCTCAACCAAATTCATGGATAAAATCATCAATGACCCGGAAGGGATTCACAAGATTCTTCAGTCTCTTTTTACCAGACTTCCGGTTGTGATCCTCGTAGACAATCGTCCTTTACCGGTACGAATCGTCGGTCTCAAGGATGCGGTTCGCATCGTGGTCACTCTTCCGCCCGGAACTCCGACTGAACCGCATCGAAAACTTTTTCTCGTTCACAACAATCACAGATTTGCCGCATTGTTCACGGTCGAGATGCACAATCCCGCCAACGGAGTCGAACTTCTTCTTGCGACAGCGATCCAAGTTACTGTCGCTCAAAGGACGGAAGAACGGATTCACGTGGATTCCAACTCGAACGGATCGCAGATCACTCTTACCAACATCATCAATCAGGGGAATCTGAGAAAAACATTAGGATTTGCTGATAAAAAGATCGACGAGATCGTAAAAAAACACGCCAAACAACTCAGGGAAACGTATCCTCATTCCAACGTTTTCTTTTCGGACCGCATGGATAACCGCCTGCGATTGATGTATAACTTCGATCAGGCGATCTACGTTCTAGATCGAAACTCCAAAGGAGACGGAAGCGGAGGATTTCAGTTTCTTCCCTTTCCCGAATATCTAAAACTGATCGCGGTCAACAAACTAGACGCCGGGATCATTTCCGAAATTTCGATCATGATTCGTTATAAGGGTTATACTCCTCTCGGTTACGTTCAGATTCTTTCGGACAAGGAACTGAACACGAACGACTTCAACGCGGCGAACATCGCGGCCAACGCGGTTTCCAAGGAAGTGATCGCTTCCGGTTTCTTTCAGGAATCCAAGGAAAAATGCAACGTGGACAACATCTCCATGCAAGGGGTCGGTTTTTTTCATCCGCAGTCGATTTTCTTTTCGAGAAGTTTTGCCGTGGGGGAAACGATCCTGTTCGATCTGAATCTTTCCGCGGAAAGCAAGGGAACGTTTCGGGCCGTTATCCGAAACATCAACAACACGGATAAGATGTTCCGCATCGGTTGCGAGTTCTTCAACTTGAACGAACGCGAAGAGAATATGATTCAGACCTACGTCGATTCCAAGGAACACTAAATCTCTGAGCGCAGTTTTGATCGACAACCCGGACGTATCCTCAAGCTCGGAACGAGATTCCGAAATTCTACAGATCGTGATCTCCAAGGAAGAATCCGGTACGAGACTCGATCACTTTCTTTCCAAAAAATTCACGTATCATTCCAGAACGGCTTGGCAAAAGGAAATCTCCGAAGGAAGAATTTTGGTTTCCGGCAGGAAAGTAAAACCGGGCGTATTGATCCGAGAAGGGGAGATTGTCGTTTATCAACCCGCGGAAAAGGAAGAACCTCCGGTTCGAACCGATTATACGATTCTGTTCGAGGATGATTGGATCCTAGCCGTGAACAAGCCCGGGGACTTGCCCGTTCATCCCGCGGGAGTGTATCGGAAGGGAAACCTTCTTACATTGTTGAATGAATCCGGCCGTTTCGGAACGTTGTTTACGATTCATAGACTCGATCGGGAGACTTCGGGCGCGGTTTTATTCGCGAAGAATTCCGGGGTCGCTTCTTCGCTTTCGTCCTTATTCAGTTCCGGGAATATTCAGAAATTCTATATTAGCAAAGTGTACGGGGATTTTCCGGCTCGAAAAACCGCGTACGGCGTTTTGAAACCGGATTCTTCCTCAAAGATCCGAAAGAAACGGGCCTTTGTGGAACTTCCGTGGAACCGAAACGTTTTTTCCAAAAAAAAGAATGTCGTTTTAGAAAATTCCTCCTCGGAGCCGAACGAGGAAATCTGTTTGACCTACTTTCAAAAAATTGAATCCGATCGGAGCGCGCGTTCTTCCGCGGTCGATAAGACGAATCCGCCGCTTCCGAACAACGGATCGACTAAACCGACTCATTCTCTTGTTTTGTGCAGGCCGGTGACGGGGCGTATGCACCAAATCCGCGCTACACTTTACGGTTTGGGATTTCCTCTTTGGGGTGATAAACTCTACGGAAGGGACGAGGATACGTTTTTGGATTTTATCGACGGCAAAAATCCGGACCTGATTGCGAGACTCGGAATGGAACGGCAGGCCCTCCACGCATACGCGGTTCGATTCGTACATCCGGTTACGAAGAAGAAACTAAAAATCGTAGCTCCGCTTCCGGAGGATTTTTCGTGAAGATGATCACTCCCGGACTTTTTGAATCTTTGATCCCGGTGATCGTTCTTGTGATGGGACTCGGTTACGCAGGAGTCGTGTTCGGAAACGGAACCGTGGACGGACCCGCGCAGATGCTTTTGATCTTATCGGGAACCGTTGCGAGCTTGCTCGGAATCCGTCTCGGAGTCAAATGGGACGTTTTGGAAGAACAGATTCTCGAATCTTTGAAGAACGTTTTAAAGCCGGTGTTGATTCTTCTGCTCATCGGTTCTCTCATCGGAGTTTGGATTTGGTCGGGGATCGTTCCTTCGATGATCGTATGGGGATTGAAAATTCTCAAGCCGTCCTTTTTTCTGGTGATCGCTTGTTTGTTGTCTTCCGTCGTTTCGCTGATAACGGGAAGTTCTTGGTCCACAGCGGGAACGGTCGGAGTCGCATTGATGGGAATCGGAACCACGCTCGAAATTCCGCCAGGTGTCGCGGCGGGCGCCATCGTATCGGGAGCGTATTTCGGAGATAAACTTTCTCCGTTTTCGGAAACGACCAATCTCGCTTCCTCGATCGCGGGAACTCCTTTGTTTACTCATATTCAACATATGTTATATACGACTTTGCCCGCGATGGGAATCGCTCTCGTGTTTTTCACGTGGATCGGATTGGGATATAGCGGATCGGAAGACGTGGACCACAAGGTGAACGAAGTCATCTCTTTGCTCGAGAATTCGTTTCGAATTCATCCTTTGCTTTTGATTCCTCCCGTGCTTACCTTCGTGTTGATCTACTTTAAGATTCCGGCGATCCCTTCGATCCTTGCCGGAATTCTTTCCGGAGTTTTATCGGGAATTTTTCTACAACATCCGGATCTGAGTTTTCAGGAAGTCTACAAACAGGTTTTGAACGCCGCGTCGAAAGGAAACGCTTCCAAAACGGGGAACGTTCTGACCGACGCTCTTCTTTCGAGAGGAGGAATGGCTTCGATGCTCCCGACCGTTTGGCTGATTTTTTCGGCGATGTTTTTTGCGGGGGCGATGGAGGGAGCCGGTTTTATCCAAAAAATTACGAAAGGAATATTAAGATTTGCGAATACGGACCGTTCTCTTTTGACCGGAACCATCCTTACGAGCGTTTCCGCGAACTTGCTTTCCTCGGATCAGTATCTTTCGATTTTGGTTCCCGGTAAGATGTTCAAAAAATCGTATGAAGAACACGGGTTGGATTCTAAAAATCTGTCCCGCGCTTTGGAGGATTCGGGAACGATGACTTCGGCTCTGGTTCCTTGGAATACCTGCGGTTCCTTTATGGCGGCCGCGCTCGGAGTCCCCGTCGTCGTGTTTCTTCCCTACGCCGTCTTAAATCTGAGCAGTCCGATCATTTCGCTCGTTTGTGCTTGGACGGGCTGGACCATCCGGAAGAAGGTTTAGGTCGTCGGTGTAAATGTGCCGTTGTCCTAAAGTGTGGGAACTCCTGCAAAATTCGGACTAAAAAAAGTCGATAGGGGATTCGGACGATCTTTCGAGGCGGAATTTGTGGGAACTCTTACGCTAATTTTACAGGGAAGAACTCTGCAAAAAAACGATTTTTTTGCAGATGGTTTGTCGGAACAAATAATGAAAATGAATTGTCTTTGAACGTTCCAGGAACAAATGCGATGGACCGTTTTGGGACGTTTTTTCGATTTCTAAAAGGATTGGAACTTCGATTTCCTTTTAGAAAAATCGTATTTTCTCTCTGCGAATTCCGAGATACATTATAAAAAAAGAATATTCTAAGGTCTGAAAATACTTAAAAAAGTATTTTTAAAATCAAGAAAATTCCCAAGTTGATTCCCCCCAGGATAAAAAACCAATTCAAGTTGGGAGGAAGAAACGTTTCTTGGATCGCGAATTCGATCGCGCGTTTTAGAGCCTTTTGCAGATCTTCCGGATTCGGATTTTCAGAATCGGGAATTCTACCCGAAATTTCCTTCAGAAGCGTTTCGATTCCGAATTTATCCGTCATTCGTTTGACGAGAAAGCGGATGGGTGAAGGGAGATCTTCGAGTTTGCCGAGATAGTAGGGAAGGTTTTGAATCTGTTCCGAGACGGAGAATTTCTTTCCGGCGGACTTATCCGCTTCCGCTTTTTTGCGGATCGACGCTTCCAATTTTTCGGAAAGATACATGCTTACGGGTTCCAGATGATCGGTGATCAACATCTGCAACGCTTTGGAAACCGCGAATTTTTTTCCGAACAGAAAATGAAGAAAGGGAAACGCGATTCCGAAGGTTAACACCATTAAGGTGATCGGCCAAAGCTCGATTACGATGATGATGAGCGCGAGAATCGCTCCGATTCCTCCCGCTCTCGCCGCGGGAATTCCTCCGAGCCCCGAAGCCAACGCTTTCATTTCGGGAAATAAGAACGCGAGCAGAATCCAGTTGAGGGTCCAGCCGATCAGCGAGAAGAAGACGGTATTGACCAAGATCGTAAACGAGGTCCGTGCCGTGGATTTGAGTAAAGAGACCGTGTCTAGTTTCATAATCTTTATTCCCCGAAGCTGAATTCTTGCGCTTCCATATAGGAGGAATCCAATCTGCGGACAAGCCGTAAATTTCTTTCCAAACGGGAAAAATCGAAATTCTTCCCTGAATCGTTCGTCTTAACGGTTGCGGAGTCGAAACGGACCGGAAAGCTTCCGTTTTTGCCGGAATCGGGTCTCTTTTTTTCCTTGGAAAAAGTAGGGAAGGCCGATATTGATAAGAGAGAAAGCCATGGTTTCCAGAATTCAAATAATACTGATCGCAATCATCCTCGTATCCGTAGAACTGCTTTGGGCCGTTTCGCCGGATCAAACCAACCTCGGGATTTTAATTGGTGAGAATAAGGTCAATCTTAAGTTCATCAACATCTGCGTGAGCAATCTGGCTCCGATTCTGGATGAAGGCGCAGCGGCTCAGGATAAAACTCCGCCTAACAGCACGAAGACGGAGGCAGCTTCCGCTTCCGCACCCGCGCCGACTACGGCGGGAAAGGAAGAACTCTATAAAAAACTGGCCGGTGTTCCTTCGTATGGAAGTCTGAAAAAGGCGAATCAGTTCGACTTCAACGGGAACATGTGGTATTTCCAGAGCAATTACAGTCTTTCTTTTAAAAACCTTCGAGGCGCTCAAGGGGAAATGAAGGATCTCTATCAGGCGACTCACGAACAATATCTCCAAAACTCGAGAGTGATTTTGGAATTCGCTTCTCCATTGATCGTTCGAAGCAACGATAAGATTGCGCAACATCTTTTAAGACTCGGTTTTCGTGATCTCAAAAGTTCCGAGGATCATTTCACCACGGCTTACAATTCCGCTCCGTATCAGTTCCGTTATAAATTGCTTCTTCATAGCGAAGGGATTAAGATCGCGAGAAGGGCGAGAAGATTCGCGCTCCTTGCGATGATCGCTTCCAAAACTCCGGCGGAGGATAAACCGGAATATCAATTCGTAAATCTCGACGATATCAGAACCGCCGCGGAAAAAGAAAACATCACCGATTACGAACGGATCAGAAACACCCTGATCAACTACATAGACAACGATCTGATTCAAAGAAAGATCGTTCCTCCGGGAGAAGCGAAGGACAAACCGATCGACATTTTGGAAATCCACGACGACAATTATTCCATCATCACCTCGGGAAGAATTTCCCTGATGGATATGAGCAACGACGAGATTCGGACGGACGATATGATTCAGAAGGAAACTCTTCCTCCGATTCCCGCAAAACCGGCTCCGACCAATTAAGAATATTCTAAACTTGGAAAGTATGAATTCGAAGAGAATCAGCGTGACGAAAATCGGCATCAGCCTTCTTTCCTTTCTTTTCGGATTTGTATTGTTGGTTCAGGATGGAAGCGCGGGAACTCTTTCGTTTCGCGAAAAGAAAAAATCGATCGAACGAAAGATCCGAATTCTGGAAGAATCGAAAAAGGCGATCCCGTTTCAAAAACAAACCGAAAACTGGAATCGTCTTGTCGATTTGAGAGACCGTTTTCAAACCTCGTATCGTTCGGGTTCCGCCCGGGAAAGGGAAGAAGCCTTGCTTCTTTTGGAAAGAGCCGTTCCGCAAGTGACCGCGGACTTCGCTCAAGAAGGAAAATCGTTCGCAAAGAATCTGATCGTATCCTATTCGGAAGGATATCTCCGCGTTAAAAATCATCCAGAAGACGCGCCTCTCTCCGCGAGCCGGGAAGAAAAAGCGGCGAACTATTTTCGGATGGCAAAAGAGGAATTGGGCCAAGCCGAGAAGTTCGATCGGGACCGGAACGATTTTTACGCGATCGTTCTCTACGGAAGATCCATTCAATATTCCTTAAGCGCGATGGAAATCATCGGACTCGAAACTCCGGCGGGTTTTGAGGGAATTCTCAAAAAGAAAATAAAACCATAAACAAACGCGGACTTTATTGTTTGCCATTGTCCGAAAAACCCTCTAGAATGGTCGGATTCGATTCGCCTTCTTGGAGGTTTTTTTATGCCGGACATTCTGCACAGAGTGGGAATTGGCCTTCCTTCTGCACGGGTTTTTGAAGCGATCTCCACGATCGAAGGTCTTCAGCATTGGTGGGTCGCGGAAACGAAAGGAGACGCTTCTCTCGGAGGTTTGATCGACTTCGGTTTCTGCACGATGAAGGTGATCGAATCCCATCCGAATACGGTTCGTTGGGAATGTATCGCCGGTCCTCACGAATGGTTCGGAACGCACGTTTCATTCGATCTTGAATTCAAGGACCATCAGACCTACGTTTTATTTCGTCATACGGATTGGAAAGAACCGGTCGAGTTTATGTATCACTGCAGCACGAAGTGGGCTACCTTTCTGTTGAGTCTGAAATCCTATTTGGAACATGATGAAGGCCGTCCCGCTCCGTATGATGTGAAGATCAGCGTGGGCGATTGAACGGCGCGAATGTTTTCTCGGCTTGAATCGAAACGCCGAGATTGTTCGGCGATCGGCGACTGCGAGCGGAAACGATAAAACCCCGATTCTGAACTTTCTGATTTTTGAATGTAGTTTTACTCCGTCGTTTTTTTGTTATCCGAATTCGTTTCCGAAGACGATGTTTCGTTCGTATCGTTCTGTTCTTTCGATTCGGACGTTTTCTTAGACTCCGATCCATTTGCATTTTCCAATTCGGAGATTTCGATCGAAACGGCGGCGGTAAGAGCGTAGTCGTACAAACGATAGTCGTCTCCCCGATACAAAGGATAGCGATACGAAAGGTTGAAGTTGAGTTTTTCGGAAACGTTCGCAGAAAAACCCACGCTGACTTCCCGAAAGATCGCCGGAATTTTTCCCTGGTCCGTTCGTTTTAAATCCACTCCTTCGTACGGAGTTCTATATAAGAAACCCGTAAAGAACGAAAGACCCGGTTTCCAAAGATACGTTACGTATCCGGAAAAGAGACTCGTCTTTTTTAAAAGGTAGGTTTCCTCCGGAGCCGCGGAAGAAGGAGTTCGGAGCCAGTAGGCGATTCCGTCGTTGTCCTGAAGATTGTTCGGCTGCGATCTGGAAAGAGGAAAGATTCCGCTGATTCTTCCCACAAAACTGAACTTACCCAAAAGATAACCGAGCGTAAGTCCCGGAATTCCGGAATAATAATTTCCGCCCGTAAAACGATCCGTATCGGGACCGGAAGGAAAACCCACGTTGGCGCTTAACACGACGAAATAGTTTTTCTGAAAGTCGATCAACGGAAGATATTTGATTCCGATATACGTCTTTCCGATTCTAGCTGCGTCCGAACGGTCTTTCTGTTCGTAATACGTGTACGGAGTGCTGAGGTTTAGCGCGAACATTCCGTTTTTCAGATTCATCTCTCCGTAAAACGTGGTCGTGTGGATGTTGTTGTTTTCGTTTGTCTGTTTATAAAAATCCTGCGTGATTACGACGTAGTTCGCCGGTTTTTCCCGCTTTCCGGTAAACGGATCCACGAATCGGGTGGAGGATTGTTCGCTTCCTCCCATGCCCGTATGATGCGCTTCGAGAGAAAGGACGAAAACGAAAAGAATAAAAAAGGAGAATATTAGAATTTTCTGTTTCATTAAAATAGACTGCAACCCGTTTGATACAGGATCCGATCCTGCTGCTGAAAGTTGGCAAGAATCAGATTGTAGAGATTTGCGTTTTGATATGGATTGATATCGACCGGACTTGTCAACGCCGCGATCGAACCTAGGATCGAAGTTCCGCTTTGATCCTGAAAAAGTCCGTTCCCTTTCCAGGTGACCGGAAAACTTCCTTGTTTTTCAGGGACGATGTCGAATCTGCATCTCGGAAATAATTCCACCGTAAAGGACGAGGTCTGAAGCCGGATCGTTCTTGCGACCGGGGCCGTCATCTGAAACGTAAGAGTCATCGATTGAACCTTGTATTTCACCGAAGCCAAATATCCCGAAGGAATTCCGGAGATCAAAGGAGCCGCGGAAGTATGAACGTCTCCGGTTAAAATCGTCTCCGTGATCGTTTCCAAGTTGGTATCGTTAAACGAAGTCGTTCCGTATTCCTGTCCATAGGGAGAAGTGACCGGAAGATCCAGAGGCACCGTATAAGGAGTGTGGGAATGGGTCGAATGTTCTTCCGGAGAAGTTTCGTCTAACGTTCTTGTTTGGCCCGGAACGGTGGGAACCGGGTTCGGATTGACCCGAATGGAAATTCCGTCCCAAACGATCTTAGAACCCGTTTGCAGTTGAAGGCTGTATGTAGTCGCACCGGAAACCGCGTCAAAGTTTCCAATATTCGAATCTTGCTGATCGTCCGTATAATACAGATTCGTTTTGAACGTGGCCGGTCTTTCTCCGTACAAGGTCAACAGTCTCTGCAACGTCTTCGCTTCTTCCTTTCTTGAATCTCCCACGGAGCCGAAGGTGCATCCGAAAAGGAAGAAGGCGGATAAAAAGAGAATCCTAAAAAGGATCGCTGTGTTTCGGGTCATTTACGAAGTCCGTATCCGTTAAACTTTTCAAGAAATTCACGAGGTCCGTTTTTTCGGCGGCGGTCAATCCGATCGCAAACACGAACGGGTTCTTGTTCGGATTGAGTCTTCCGTCGCCGGTATTCGGACCGGTCGTGATGTTTCTTCCTCCGGCGTTGTAGTGTTCCACGACGTTCTCCAGAGTATCGATCGAACCGTCGTGCATATACGGCGCGGTTAATTCAATATTTCGAATGGAAGGAGCGCGAAATTTTCCCTTGTCCGCCGCATTGGCCGTGAACTCGAACAAACCTTGATTGCCGGAAGGATAACTTCCGTTGCCGCCGATATTATAAAGACCGTTGTTGTGAAACACGATCTCTTCCGTTACGGTTCCGGTATGAAGGCTCGTGGCCGCGAGATTGAAACCGCCGTGACAATGAAAACATTCTCCCTTTTCCGAAAAGAAGATCTGCGCTCCTCTTAGGATCGAAGCCCTTTGCGTGGAGTTTCCGAGTGCGGCTATGTTTCCGTCATATAGGTATTTATCGTAAGGAGCGCGTCCCGAGATCAACGTCCGTTCGAAGCTTGCGATCGCCTTAATGACGTTAGACGTAGTGAAGGGATCTCCTCCCGGAAACGCCTTTGCGAAAAGACCTTGATATCGATTGTCCGCGCGGAGACGATCGAGCATTTCGTTTTCCCGATTGGCGAGACCGAGTTCCACGGGATGTTCGCCGAATATCGGAACGAGCATCTGATCTTCGAGATTCTTCAGATTGGGATTGACCCACGTCTGACGCACGTTATACGCCACGTTGATGATTCCCTGCGAGTTTCTCGGATGAACGTCTCCGGTGGAACCGATGCCTGTCGTCAAACCGTCCGTAAACGCCTTTGCTTGTTTGTGACAAGAGCCGCAGGACTGAGTTTGATTTCCCGAAAGTTTCTTATCAAAGAATAAGAATCTTCCGAGATCGACTTTCTCCTGCGTCATCGGGTTGGAAGCCGGAACGACCGGAACCGGAAATCCGGGAGGAAGATTCCACACATAGGAGCTCTGCGGCAAAAGCAAAAGAAGCAGGGCTTCGTTTTGATCCGATTCTTTTTTTTCAAACGGAGCGAAGGGAAGAATTCCAGATCCGCAACCGATCATAAAAAACGCGCAAAAACAAAGAAGGAATGATTTCATGTTTCTTTCTCCTTGGCTCGAGAATTCCCGAGCCTTAGTAAAACGATCGAGTCGAATCACTTCGTCTTAACGGAAAATACGATTTGAGTCGGAGTCGTGGGAACGCCCGTCGCCAGGTTCAAACCGATGTTCGGGAAGATCGTAGGACAGCCCGCGCTCATCATACCGCTCGTTCCGGACATACACATCGCCGCGCCCGCGCTTGCGGTCAGGTCGATTCCTTGTAAAAGAGCCTGGACGTTGATCTTGATTTCCTGAGTCGATGGATCGAATCCTCCGTCGGGTGTAAGAGTTACGGGAATTCGATTGGCTCTTACACAAGTGCTCGCGCTTCCGGTTCCGGTGCAATCTCCCGAGCCGATGTGAACCGAGGTTCCGGCGCTTCCCGTTTCCACGGTTTCAAAATCGAGTTTTAAGAATTTATAACCGCTCGTCCAACTCCAAAACATGCCGGTCGTGTTCATCGGAGCGGCTTGATTGTCCGCGTCCAAGTGATTTTTGTTTTCGGGAACTCCCACGGTGAATTTGATTCCTTTGTAGGTTCCTGCGGGAATGGCCGCTGCGACGAGGTTGTTCGTTTCTGGAGTTCCGTTGCATTTGCCGGTTTTGTTTTCAAAGTCGAGAAGGGCGATGTTTCCGGATTGAAACTTCCCGTCTTGATTGAGGGTAAGGCCGACTTCTTCTCCCGAAGTTTTGATCAAAGTCACATCGTGCACATAAAGACGAAAGTCGTGCAGCTGAAAAGTCGTGCTTTCCGCGATATGCGCGTTGGGAATAAAGGGCGCCGTTTCGAGAACGCTCGCGTGTCCTCTGAGGGTCGCGCCGCATTCCAACTTTTGAGTTCCTGCATATGCAGAAAATTGAATGCCTTGGTTGGCTGTAAGAACGATCAGGGAAGCGATCGTAGTCAGGTCGGAATCGTCCTTCTTTTTATCCCAAGGACAATGGGTAAAGGTCAAACCGAGTAAAACGAGAAAACCGAATGTGAATAATTTTCGATTCATGATAAAAATCTCCTAAAGTTATAAGCACATTTCTGAAACGAAGCAGGCCGCGAATACACGATCGTACGCGCCGCGTTTCGAAACGGAAAGATCCGCCGGATTTAAAATCCGATCGGAACGAAGATGTTTGAAAAAGTCGAACTTAGGAGATTCGAGGGGGTTTTAAAAGGGAGAAGTCGGAGTGAATTCCGGAATTAGAATATTCTAAAGTAATAATTTGGATCAAGCCGGGCTTGTGGTTGAGATCGGACGCGTTTTCGGGGGAGGAAAGCGCCGAATAGAACGCACTCAGCTGAGAAAGTTTATTTTCGGTTTTTTTACAGGAACAGGAATGGATTTCGCCGGACGCCGCCGAATGACAATCGGGAAGTTTTTGCGCAACGGTCGATTTTCCCTCGGAACGCAGCTTTTTCGAAAAACGTTTGTCTTCCCTGTTTGCGTGTTTCTGGGCCTTGCTTCCGTGGTTGCATTCGCAGAGTTTCGCCTTTTCTGCGAGAACGCAACCGAACAATCCGCTGGAAAAAACTACGGCTTGGAAAAGAATCGAAACGGAAACGAAGATGGAAAGGAAGGATTTCATCCCAGATTGATCTTGAGTTTGGAAAGCACGAGCTGCAGTCCTTCGCTCAGTTTCACTTCCGAAATCCGGATTTCATCCTTTTTCAATTCGGAAATAAATTTTAGAATACGGTTTAAAACCATGGAAGGAATGGCTACTACGGGAGTCATATCCAGAACCACTTCCGCAGGACGAACCTCGCGGATTTGGGAAAGAATCACGTCGATCTCATCGGATTCCACGGAACAGATATTCTTGCGGAACACGACTCGAAACGAATTCTTATCGGGATAGATTGTGGATTCTTCCAATTGCTGCATAAATGAGAACGCAAGTACAACTATTTCAGAAACCTCGCTCTGCTGGAAACAAAAAAATCCGGGGAATTCCCGCGGAAACGGTGCGATGCGCGGACTGCATTTGATTTTATCGTTTCTTAAAAAGTCCTTCGGAACAGTGTATCCCCTATGAAAAATCGGATTCTCCATCGAATCTTGGATGCGAACGAAGGCGGGAACATTCGGTCCTTGCTTTGGGTTTTCGTTTCGATTTTGATCCTTCTTCCCTTATTGTCTTTTTATCCTTGGAAGTTTAGAATCGGGTTTGCCGTCCTTTTTATTTTATTTGCGGTTTTAGATTCGTTCGTTCCGAGGATCGCGACCCTTGTTCTCGCGGCGAGCGGCGTGTTTTTCGGAAATCATCCGGGCGGAAGATTTTTGGAACTTCAGGATTGTCTTTGGATCGTTTGGTCCCTGCGCGGAATCGTGGAAAATCGTTTGCATGGAAATCGAATTCTGCAAAACGAATTCTGGAAACGCCCGCTCGGAATTCTTTTGCTTTTATTTTTCGGAGCGGCTTTTTCGAGCCTTTTGGCGAATCCCGATCTGCTTTTGGATCTGCGCTTTTATCACAAAGGCTGGTTTTGGTTTTTGCATTCCACGGAGTTGGAACCGAGTTATCCTTGGAAACTTTTGTTCTTGGGAATTTTGTTCGTATTCGGTTTGCTTTCGAGAGCCGAACTCGCGGGGCAATCGACGGATCGAACGAAACAAAATTCCGTTTTTTTGGATTATGCGGCCGGAATTTCGTTCGGAGTTTTGATCGCCGTTTTTGCGGGATGGATGGAATATTTTTTCCCATTCGCAAAATCAACGTTAGACGGGTATCATCGTTGGTTGGACGGATATAAGCTCGTCGCGCTTCCGCATTCTTTGATTCCTTCTTTGGAACGTTATTTGCCCGAGTCGGCGATCCAATCCTTGTATTGGAACCGAAGCTGGTTTGCGATCCATTTGGTCGCGAGTCTTCCGTTTTTATTCTACTGGTTGTTTTCCGGCGCTGCGGATCGTATTCGAAAACTTACGGTTCCGTTTTGGATCGCCTTTGTCTGCGTTTTAGCGGTAACTTTTTTTTGGATCGGTGCGAGAGGAGGGGTTCTTTCGTTTCTTGCGTTTTTGGGAATGAGCGGATTTGCATTTGCCTTCTTTCGATGGGGGAAGAAGCAAACAATCATTTCCGTTTTTTCGGCGTTCTTCCCGTTTCTGTTCGTGATCGCCGGAATCGCATTTCCTTTTGTCGTAATCGCGACGAATGCGGGAACGGGCGATGTAGAACGTCTTTCCCATTTTTTAGCGGGCACGAAACTCTTTTTCGCAAAACCGTTGTTTGGCGGCGGTTTCGAAAGTTTCGGATGGTACAACGAATGTTGTTTGAATCTTGCGGGAAGACAAAGTCCGTATCATACAACTCACAATCAGTTTTTACAGATTCTTTCCGGAATCGGCGTGTTCGGGGCGGCGGTTTACGCCGCGCTTTGGGGATTTCTTTTTTATGAATTCTTTGCCGGGAAACGAAGAGGCCGATCGTTTGCGGGAACCTCCCTTGTGTTCGGATCCGTATTCGCGGTTTTCGTATATTCTTTTTTCCAGGAATGGTTCTATTTGAGAGCGGTGTATTTTCAGTGGATCGCTTTGTTCGTCGTGTTCTCTTCCTCCGGGGAAGAAGGACAAAAATCTTTCGCGGAAAAAAACGCCGCGCGGATCAAACTCGCCCTCTCACAAACCGTGTGTTCTATTCGAAATTTTGAATGTAAGAAGATTCACGTTTTTATACTGGGAGGTTCGCTTCTTCTTTTGGGTTCCTGGGTTTTGTTTCCTACAACCTTGTATCGTTCGGGAATTTATTTTCCTCCCGGAAACCCTGATCCATACGAGGCGTTGATCTTGGAAGGAAAGGGGGAACTCGTTCTTGTTTCCAAACCGGATATCTATGAGGTATCTCCGGCCAGGGGTTTCGGAATCGTAGATCTTTCTTTTTCTACGGAAGGAGCGGAGTTCGTTCCGAATATGCAGGACAAGAGCCTGGGCGTTCTCGACTCGTTCACGCTTCGCGCGATCGAAGGCAAGAATATTCTGAAAACGGAATGTACGTCGCGCGATGTTCCGGGTCCGCTGAGGACTTTGGTTTTTTGGAAGAAGGAAGCGATCGATCCCGAACCGAGAAAGTTGTGTGCCCGGTTTCGCATTCAAAAAAGTTTATTATGAGTCAAAACTTGGCCCCGATCTCCGTCGTCATTCCTACCTTCAACCGGGAAACAAAGGTTTTCAAGGCGATCTCCACGGTTCTTGCGCAAACGCTTCTTCCCGAAGAGATCATCGTCGTAGACGACGGTTCCACCGATTCCACGGTATCAAAACTCAAACATGAATTTGGAGAGGAACAAAACCGCATCGTCATTCTCCCGTTAGAACACAAAGGAGTCAGTCACGCAAGAAACAAGGGCGTCGAAAGCGCACGCAACGATTGGATCGCATTTTTGGACTCGGACGACGAATGGCTTCCCGAAAAATTGGAACGTCAATGGAGTTTTATCCAAAACCATCCGCAGACATCGATTCTTCAGTCGCAAGAGATTTGGGTCCGTCATGGAAAGCGAGTCAATCCCCCGGCGTATCTTGCTAAAAAGGACGGATGGATCTTTGAACAGAGTTTGGATTTTTGCAGCGTTACTCCTTCTTCCGTTTTGTTGAAAAAAGATCTCTATCAAAGTTCGGGTGGAATGGACGAGGACCTTCCCGCTTGTGAAGACTACGATCTTTGGTTGAGGATTGCTGCTCGTTATCCGGTTGCCTTGTTGGACGAACCCTTGCTCGTTCGGTATGGAGGTCACGAAGATCAATTGTCGTTTCGATTTCCGGTCATGGATCGATTTCGAATTTACTCTATTCTAAAATTATTAAGTTCTCATCTACTCGATGAATCTCAATCCATACTTTGCAAAAAAATCCTCTTTATAAAATGGAATGTTTTAAGGCAGGGAAAAGTCAAAAGAGACTCTTGGAACGAAGAGTTGGATATTCTTTTTGCATCCGTGTTGAAAGAAGGATTGAATTCTTCCTTTGGAAAGCGTATCAAAGAGTTCCTTTTGAATCACGAGAATTGGAGTAAGATTTAATCGTTTGAAATCTTTTTTTCCTCAAACGGGATTTGTAGTTTTCTTTTTTGAACCCGTCCGAAAGTTATTTCCAATCTCGACCTTTACTGTTATAATCGGAAGGTCAAAAAATTATCGGAGCTGATCGAATCATGGCCAACCCAATTCAAGAATTGACCAAGAAATTTAAGAAGCAAACGATGGATCCGCTTTCTTATGAAATTCTAAAAAGCGAAATCGTTCGAACGAAAATTCTCTGCGGTTTTTTTACGTTTTCTTCCGCTTTAATGGTAATCGTGTTTAGTCTCTTTCACGAATGGATCGACAAGGAAACGGGCGGTCATTTCCCATACGTGGCGGTTGTCGGAGTCAACGTGGGTACCGCGCTCTACGAATTGCTCGCGAACCGAATCTTCAATCGATACCTGAAGAAGAGAAAAGTGGTATTCCCGATCGCGAGATTTGGAAACGCGTTTATCGAAGTTTCTTCCGTGTCTTTGCTTATTTGGCTGAATATCGAAGCGTTTCAATCTCCTCTGATTCCGTTGTATTCTCCCGCGGTTTTGACCTTCTTTGCGTTTATCATCCTGTCGGTTTTGCGTCTCGAATTTTGGCTGAGCGCGTTTACCGGTTTTGTCGCGGGGGCGCAATTATTGGGTTTAGCGATTTATTATATTCCGAAAAACCAAATCCTCATGCCGATCAATTTCTTCAATTCGGTCGCGCCGTTTCTTTCCAAAGGACTTTTATTTACGTTCGGCGGTGTCGCCGCCGGTCTTGTGGGACTTCAACTCCGAAGATCCTTGATTTCCGCGATGGATGCGGTTCAAGAGAAGAATAAGGTGGTCGGCATGTTCGGCCAGTATGTTTCTCCGGACGTCGTCGATCGTCTTCTCGAACAGAAGAACGAAAGTTTTTCCGAGTTCAAACACGTCTGCGTGATGTTTTTGGACATCCGCAACTTTACGAGATTCTCCGAAAAACGATCTCCGGGAGAAGTCATCGATTATCTCAATTATATCTTTTCTCATCTCATCGACATCGTGAACATGCACAACGGGATGATTAACAAATTTCTAGGCGACGGTTTTATGGCCGTGTTCGGCGCTCCGATTTCGGACGGAGGAAACGATGTGAAGAACGCCGTAAACGCATCCTTGGAACTTTTGAAAAAGATCGAGTTTTTGAATCAGGAAGGAAAAATTCCGGAAACTCAAATCGGAATCGGTCTTCATTCCGGAGAAGCGATGACGGGTAACGTGGGTTCCGAAGCCAGAAAAGAATACACGATCATCGGAGACGTGGTCAATCTCGCTTCCCGAGTGGAGCAGTTGAACAAGGAATTCGGAACGAAACTTTTAGTGACGCACGCCGTTTACGAAGATATCAAAGCCGGTATTCCGGGAAGACATCTTTCCTCGATCCAAGTCAAGGGAAGGGAACAACCCGTAGACATCTACGAGTTGGGCAAGGTCTAAAAAGAATTAAAGCCAGAACTCAAATTCTTTCTGATGTTTGACGGGATTCCATTCTATGATTTGGAATTCTGCGACTCCGTTCGTGTAGAACGGATCTTGATGACAGAAAGCTTCCAACTCTTTGCGGGAATTGGATCTCGCGATGAGAATTCCTCCGGTTCTCGGTTCTTGAGGGCCGGATGCGAGTAGAATTTTCTGTTCGTATCCTTTGGACAAATGTTCTCTGTGTACGGTTACGTATTGGTCGACCGTTTCGATCGGTGTAAGATAACGAAGAACTACGATAAATTGTTTCATTTAAAATTTTACCTTCCAGGTTCTAATCTTTCGAAAACAACCCGCTGATAACTTTGATTGGTTCCATAAAATTGAACCGTATCACAGCTTTCCACAAGGTTATTTAAAATTGGATTGATTTTGAGAAATTGTGGGAACTCCTACAATTTCCCGTAAAACCAACGCGCGCCCCACCCTGGTTTGGGTGGGGGGAGAGGCGGTGGGAAGAAGCGGCAGATTTTTCTCTCTATCAGAAACATTTCCGGTTTGCAATTCAAAATTGATAATCTTGTCGGAACCTTTCCCGTTTTTCGAAAAGAATCAGCCGTGGTTTTTGTGGGAACTCCCACAATCCGATTCCGATTTACTTCTTGCCGTTTTTGTTTCCGCCGACACGAGTCGCGATCCAACGCGCCAAGGTTCTCAGAAAAAAGAACGAAACGGAAATCGATAAAAGAGGAATCCACACAGTGCTCCACTCCGATTTCAAAACGGAAAGTCCTCGTTCGGTCAAAAAGTTTTTGATTCCGATCGGAGAAACACGGATCGGTCTTTGATCGAAAAAGAAACGTTCGGAAGAATAGGGGATTAAAAATCCGACCCCGAGTCCTCCGCTCGTCATCGCGTCCAGAACTCCGTGCGAAACGATCGAGACACATAAAAACAAAAGAACAACCTCGATTCTCGCGCGAAACCATCGCACCAACACGCAGGCTAAGAGGGAAAGGGAGAATCCGAATAAAATCGAGTGGCTGAAACCCCGATGACCCCAATCGTCTTCATACGGAATTCCGAATTTAAACGCGATCACATCCGCGTCGGGAAGAATCGAAAACAGGATTCCCGCCAAAAGCAATCGCCATGGAATGAATTTATTTCCGAATGCGATCCAGAAAGAGATCGGAACCGCGGTATGGGTCATAATCGTAGGCATATTATATTTCCTGAATGTTTTCGATGCGGGCGAATTTAGTTGAACGAAAACTTCATCTTTGGATCGAGATCATTTTCGGAGAACTGCGGACGTTTTCCAGCCATCTTCGAACGTTCGGAAAGGTTTCGAACGAAAACCCACCGTCCTCGGCGACGTGCGAATAGGCGTATAACGCGATGTCCGCGATGGTCAACCGTTCGCCGACGAAAAAATTCTTATCCCGGAGATGATCGTCCATAACCGCGAACGCCTTGTTGCCCTTGACGCGATTATTCTCAAGCACGGAAGAATTCTCCCGTCCATCGACCGAGTATTTCATCAACCAGCGATTGACCGCGACATAGGGCTCGTGGCTGTATTGTTCGAAAAAAAGCCATTCTAAGATTCGGGTTTGTTCGAGCAGATCCTTGGAAAAGAATTCCGTGTCCCGCGCCAAATAATAGAGGATCGCGTTGGATTCGGGAATGTTCGTTCCGTCCGCAAGCTGAAGCACCGGAATTTTTCCGTTCGGATTGATCTTCAAAAATTCGGGAGTTTTCGTTTCTCCCTTTCTCGTATCGATTTCGATCCATTCGAAAGGAAGATCCAAAAGGGTAAGAATGGATTTTATCTTGTGACAATTTCCGGAAACCGTCATTCCAAAGACTTTATACACGATCGCTCAACCTCTAAAGGATAAGATATGAGGATCGATTTTTTGACCGAGACCGGGGCTGTATTTCTTTTTTTGAAACGGATTCTCCGCTTTCCGTAAATTCTTAGAAGATGTCCGGACTTTTCCATTTGACTAGGAGAAGAGTCCGCAAAATTGTACTTACAAAACCCGATCCGATTCGATTGTATTTCGGAAGGTAGAAGTAGGAATCTAAGATGAGCGATAACCTGAAAAAAAGAAGTTCCATGACGACCGACGGAGACAACCGCGCTCCGAACCGTGCGATGCTTCGCGCCGTAGGTTTTACGGAAGAAGACTTTCACAAGCCGATGATCGGAATCGCTTCCACTTGGAGCGAAATCACCCCCTGCAATATTCATATCAATAAACTCGCCGAAAAAGTCAAAGAAGGAGTCCGTGCCGCCGGTGGAATGCCGCAGATCTACGGAACCATCACCGTTTCCGACGGGATCATGATGGGACACGAAGGGATGCACTTCTCCCTTCCTTCCAGAGAAGTCATCGCCGATTCGATCGAGATCGTTTCCAACGCGATGAGACACGACGGCGTGATCGCGATCGGCGGTTGCGATAAAAACATGCCGGGTTGTTTGATGGCCCTTTGCAGAATCGACGTTCCTTCCATCTTCGTTTACGGAGGAACCATTCTTCCCGGAAACTGCGACGGTCACGACGTGGACATCGTTTCCGTTTTCGAAGCGGTCGGGCAGATCAACGCCGGAAAAATCTCCAGAGAAGAATTCGTCCGCATCGAACAAAGCGCGATTCCGGGTGCGGGAAGCTGCGGAGGAATGTATACCGCAAATACGATGTCTTCCGCGATCGAAGCTCTGGGAATGAGTCTTCCCGGTTCTGCATCCATGCCCGCGGTCAGTTCCAGAAAGGCGAACGACTGCTACGAAGCCGGAAAGGCTTTGATGGAACTCATCAAAAAAGGAATCACTCCGAAACAGATTCTTACCAAGAAAGCGTTCGAGAATGCGATCACCGTCGTACTCGTGTTAGGCGGTTCCACGAATGCGGTGCTTCACCTCATCGCGATCGCGAAAGAAATCGGAGTCGATCTGACGATGGAGGACTTCGACCGCATCAGCAAGAAAACTCCTCACCTCGCGGATTTGAAACCGGGCGGAAAATACGCGATGACCGACCTCGATAAAGTCGGAGGAGTTCACGGCGTAATGAAGTATCTTTTGAAGGAAGGAATGCTTCACGGAGATTGTATTACCGTCACCGGAAAAACTATCGCGGAAAACTTGAAGGACATGCCGGATCTCGTTGAGAACCAGACGATCGTTCGTAAACGTGCGGAAGCGCTTCATCCTTCCGGTCCTCTCGTAATCTTAAAAGGAAATCTCGCTCCCGACGGAGCCGTTGCGAAGATTTCCGGTTTGAAAAAAATTTCCATCACCGGTCCCGCGAAAGTGTTCGAATCGGAAGACGATTGTTTCAATGCGATCATGTCCGATAAGATCAAAGCGGGAGACGTGATCATCATCCGCTACGAAGGTCCGAAGGGCGGTCCCGGAATGAGAGAGATGCTCGCGGTGACTTCGGCTCTCGTAGGAAAAGGACTCGGAGAGGATGTCGGTTTAATGACGGACGGCCGATTCAGCGGAGGAACGCACGGTCTCGTGGTCGGTCATATTTCTCCGGAAGCGTTCGAAGGCGGTCCGATCGCGATCGTTCAAGACGGTGATATGGTTACGATCGATTCTCCTAAGAATCTTCTGCAAGTCGAGATTTCTCAGGAAGAGATCGACAGACGTCTGAAATCTTGGAAGCCGATTGAACCCCGTTATAAGTCCGGTGTTCTCGCGAAATACGTGAAGTTGGTCCAATCGGCGACGAACGGAGCGATCACGAATCTGCTTTGAAAACGATCTATCTTGCAGGACCGGAAGTATTTTTACCGGATGCGTTTGCCGTTCTGCAAGATAGAAAATCCCTTTGTTCCTCCTTCGGCTTTAACGCGCTTTCTCCTTTCGATTCCGACATACCGACCGATCTGAAAAAAGACGTAGAGCTTGCGCGGAGAATTTTTTTCGGCAATCTCGAACTCATTCAGAAAGCGGACTTGATTCTTGCGAACTGCAACCCGTTTCGAGGTCCGCTCGTAGACGACGGAACCTCTTTCGAAATCGGTTACGGTTTTTCTCTCGGCAAAAAAATCTACGGTTATACGAAAACGATTCTTCCCTTACCCGAAATCGTAAAAAGAAACATTCCCGTTCTTCCGCATAACTCCGGTTATGCGATCGATAAGGACGGATATTTGTTAAACGAAGACTTCGGAAACTGCTTGAATCTGATGTTGGAATATTCGATCGAAAAATCGGGCGGTCTGCTCGTCGAAGGAGACTTTGAACTTTGTTTGAAATCCCTCGCCGAACGGGAGAAGTAAGAAGATTCAAAAACTTCCGGTTTCGACCGCGCCCGCGCGTTTGTAATTCGCAATGATCACTCCGCCCGGAGTGACTTCACTTTCCGTCACTTGAAACGCCGCAGGGATCGTCCCTTCGACGAACAATCGTTTTCCGCTGCCCAACGTCAGAGGAAATATCTTTAACCAAAATTCGTCGATCAGATCCTGTTTCATGAGAGTCTGAACGAGATTGGCGCTTCCGTATACGTGCAAATCCGGTCCTTCTTCTTGTTTGAGTTTTTTGATTTTATCCGCGATGTTTCCGTTTAAAAATACGGAGGGTCCCCATTCGTGAGAAGTCAACGTGTTCGAGGCGACGTATTTGGTAACCGTCATAACCGCAGGCCAGAAGTCCGAATGTTTCGGCCAATAAGGCGCCCAAATATCGAAGGTCTTTCGTCCTAACAACAGATCGAAGGGTCGATTCATCTGCTTGTTCATGGCCGCTCCGACCGCATCGTCGAAATACGGAACTTGCCACCCGCCATACGTAAATCCGCCGCTTGTATCTTCCTCGGGGCCGCCCGGGCCTTGGATGACACCGTCCAAGGTCAGAAACTCAAGTACAATTAATCTTCTCATGATCGGTCTCCTTAGGAAAGGATGAGGAGCCTAAGTTTAGAATCAAAGTTGAAACGCGTCAATAGCATTTAATCACAGTCGGCGATGGGAAGAGCGATTGCGATTTTGAGTATTCGGAATTCAACTTCAAGTGGGAACGGAAATTTGCTCAAAACCTTGGGTCCCATATTCTTTTTAAAGGCGAGAATTCAAACGATGCTTACGGGAACTTTACTCTAAGTTGATATCCGCTTTAGAATTTGTATGGACATAAGGCTGTTTATCTGCATATTGATCGGGCGCTTGGAAGAAAACACAAGAGGCTTACGAATTGTCTCAGGTCTCGAAGAACGAGGGGATGAATGTTCTTCGACATTTTAGAATCATAGACGTTCCGGAAAACGTTTTGCGAGCGATAAACGAAAGAATATAGAATAGGAATAACGGGGGATACAAACGGATGACGTTGAAACGGATGGACAATGTGAGTATTATCGTCGAAGATCTCACGGCCACGATCGCTCTCTTCACTGAGCTCGGTATGGATCTGGAAGGACAGGCTCGCGTAGAAGGCCCTTGGGCGGACGACGTTGTGGGTTTGAAAGGGATGCAAGTCGATATGGCGCTGATGCGAACTCCGGACGGACATAGCCGCCTCGAATTGGTGAAGTTTCTCAATCCGAAAGCTGTGAGCCCGGAACCGAAGAACGCACCGGTGAACACTTTGGGAATCAGTCGCATTATGTTTGCAGTAGAAGACATCGAGGAGGTCTTGGCTCGTCTTCAAACTCACGGGGCCAAACTCGTCGGGAAGGTGGCCCGCTATGAAGATAGCTACCTGCTCTGTTATCTCCGTTGTCCTGAAGGTTTTTTGATCGCATTGGCTCAGGAGCTTAAATGAGGTTTTGACCTTGGTTGTTTTAAAAGAAAAGAATATTCATTTAATTGAATGTTTTTGTTTTTTGGAAATAAGTAAAGGTGAGTTGTAAAATCTTCGTTTGATTCTGTCGATATTCGACAGTCGAATGAGCGTCGCTTTTCTGCATGTCGCCTAAACGACAAATGATGTGTGAAATGTAGAATCGTCCTTGGTTCTGCTGATATTCGACAGTCGTATAAGCGTCGCTTTTCTGAATGTCGCCTTAACACCAGAATATATCCGACCTACGGATAAATCTGCCAAGAGCCAACAGTTCTTGCACGCACCTATAAGATTCCGTACAACGCGATCTCCAAATGTTTTGCACACGACGGTTTTTACATCTCCTAAACTTTTACGATTTATAGGCGACGTGCGCGTAAATCCAAGTCCGTCGAAAAATTTCATAACGCAATCGCGCCGATGAGATCCTCCGATAAACGCATATAACACCAACCACCCGCACACGTCCGTCTTTCTCCCGCAACCGGATCAAAAACCTTGCGGCAAAGAGATCGGTGGCGCTTCCAATACGACCAGCGTTTTTTTCGTAAGTAAATATTTATAATCCTTCAATAAAGACGGAATATATCGATTTTTGCATAAACCCGCTTCATAAACCTGTCGATTGTTTGCGGCTCTTCTTAAAAGTTCCTTGATCTGCGACTTCTTCATTTGGTCTACATAGGGAAGAATCAATTGAAAATTCCGTTCCGCTTGGCGAAACGATCTGGATCTTCCGATCAGATCGATGATCATGTTGGTTCCGAATCTAAAATTGCAGCGGATAATTCCGGGGATTAGATCGTTGATCGATACCGTATCTTCCCGGATTTTTGCGGATTGGGTCTTGCCGACAAAACCCTTGGGAATCGTACCGTCTAACGAAAGAAATACGAGCGTCATTTCCCGAAACGCCGCGATCCCCGCTTCCTGCACGCACCAAGGAGACTCTTCGTAATATCTGCTTAGAAGGGCAACGAAAAGATCCGATTTGGCGAGTTCGTTTAATATTACGGTCTGCCATTCGGAGGAAACCTTGATGTCTTCATGCGCGAGAAAGGAAGGAATTCCGAAGTGGTCCAGAATGTTTTGGATCTTACCCGCCGTAAGCTTGTCGATCGTGGAGTAACTGATAAAGGCTTTCATATACGCCCACCCATTGAAACGATCCGTTCATTATAACCGTGTTAGTCGACAAATTCCGTCTCCCTACTTTTTAGACAAGGATGCAGGAAAACGGAATTTGGTTTAGGTTCGACTAACTATGCGTAAACGGTCGTAGCGATGCGAGGAGACGTAAGGAGACGGTTGACTTCTTACATGCTTCTGCGGTACTGACCGCCCACTTCGTAGAGCGCGTGGGTCATTTGTCCCAGGGAAACCTTCTTGGAAGTTTCCATCAATTCCTCGAAGATGTTTCCGTTGGAAAGACTTACGTTCTTCAATTGACGCAGACGATCGGCGAGATCGGTTTCGTTTCGTTTGTGAAATTCCCGAAGCGCTCCGATTTGAGCCTGTTTTTCCGCGTCCGTCGACCGGATGACTTCTTCCGGTATGATAGTGGGCGAACCCTCTTTGCTTAAGAACGTGTTTACGCCGATCACGGGAAATTCTCCGTTATGCTTTAAAGATTCGTAATATAGGGATTCCTCTTGGATCTTGTTTCTCTGATACATCATCTCCATAGCTCCGAGAACTCCGCCTCTTTCGGAGATTCTATGGAATTCCTGGAGAATCGCCTGTTCCACGAGATCGGTCAACTCTTCGATAAGGAACGAACCTTGACCCGGGTTTTCGTTTTTAGCCAGTCCGAGTTCCCGGTTGATGATGAGCTGGATCGCCATCGCGCGGCGGACGGATTCTTCGGTCGGAGTGGTGATCGCCTCGTCGTATGCGTTCGTATGCAAAGAATTGCAATTGTCATAGATCGCGTAAAGCGCCTGGAGCGTGGTCCGTATATCGTTGAATGCGATCTCCTGTGCGTGCAAAGATCTTCCGGAAGTCTGGATGTGATACTTGAGCATCGCCGAACGGTCGTTCGCTCCGTATTTCTTCTTCATCGCCTTGGCCCAGATTCTTCTCGCGACTCGACCGATCACCGCATATTCGGGATCGATTCCATTCGAAAAGAAGAAGGAAAGATTCGGAGCGAAGTCGTCGATCTTCATTCCTCGGCTTAAGAAATATTCCACGTAGGTGAGTCCGTTCGCAAGTGTGAACGCAACCTGAGTGATCGGATTGGCCCCGGCTTCCGCGATATGATACCCGGAGATCGAAACCGAATAAAAGTTTCGAACCTGATTGGTGATGAAGTATTCCTGAATATCACCCATCATCTTAAGCGCGAATTCGGTGGAAAAGATACAAGTGTTCTGCGCCTGATCCTCTTTGAGGATGTCCGCTTGCACCGTTCCTCGAACGACCTTTACGGTTTCGCGTTTGATCTTTTCGTAAACTTCCTTCTCGAGAACCTCGTCTCCCGTTACGCCTAACAACAATAAGCCGAGCCCGTCGTTTCCTTCCGGGATCGGTGCGTTGTATTTCGGTACGGGAAGATTCTTCGCTTTGTAGATGGATTCTATCTTTTGACGGACTTCCGTTTCGATTCCGGTCGCTTTGATATGTTTCTCGCAGGCTTGATCGATCGCGGCGTTCATAAAGAACGCGAGCACCATCGGTGCGGGACCGTTGATCGTCATCGATACGGACGTAGTAGGGTTGGATAGATCGAAACCGGAATAGAGTTTTTTCGCGTCGTCCAACGTAGCGATGCTTACACCTGAGTTTCCGATTTTTCCGTAGATGTCCGGTCTTTCTCCCGGATCTTCCCCGTACAACGTGACCGAGTCGAACGCAGTGGACAAACGTTGCGCGGGCATTCCAAGGCTTACGTAGTGAAAGCGAGCGTTCGTTCTTTCGGGTCCGCCTTCTCCCGCGAACATCCGAGTGGGATCTTCTCCCGTTCTTTTAAACGGAAATACTCCTGCGGTAAACGGGAATTCTCCCGGAAAATTTTCCTGAAAGGACCAGCGGACGATTTCTCCCCAATCCTTGAACTTAGGAGTCGCGACCTTCGGGATTTTGAGATTGCTCAGAGATTCCGTCGTATTGGAAACCTTGATTTCCTTGTCGCGAACCTTATACGTGAAGTTTTCTCCGCGATAGTTGGCGAGCTTTGCTTCCCAGCCCGCGAGAATTTTTTTGGTTTCGGGCGCCAGGGAGTTTTCAATTTTAGAATATTCGGATTCTAGAATATTTATGTCTTGCCCGGAAGACTTTAGAACCTCGATCGCTCCTTTGAGTTGGAAGAGTTTACGCGCTTTTTCGGATTCTTTTTCGGTGATTTGATCGTAACGGTTGCATTCCTCGCGGATTTCGGCGAGATAACGGACTCGATCGGGAGGAATGATGAAGATCTTCTCGCTCATTCCCGCTTCTTTTCCATAGGAAGAATTCCATCCGAGCTTCATCTTATCGGAGAGGGCCCGGATCACATTGCTGTAAAGACCGTTGGTTCCCGGATCGTTGAACTGAGACGCGATCGTCCCGAACACGGGCATGGAATCCAAGTCCTTGTCGAAGAGTTGTCTGGATCTTTGATATTGTTTTTTGACGTCTCGAAGCGCGTCGAGCGCACCTCGTTTGTCGAACTTGTTGATCGCGATCAGATCGGCGTAGTCGATCATATCGATCTTTTCGAGCTGGGTTGCGGCCCCGTATTCGGGAGTCATCACATACAGCGCGATGTCCGCGACCTCTGTGATTTCGGAATCGCTCTGACCGATCCCTGCCGTTTCCACGACGATCAGATCGAAACCCGCGCTTTTTAGGACGTCGATGCTTCGCTTAACGTTTTTGTTAAGCGCAATGTTTGCTTCTCTTGTGGCGAAGGATCTCATATAAACCCGTTCGTGCGAGATGGAATTCATTCGAATCCGGTCGCCTAAGAGCGCTCCTCCCGTTTTTCGTTTGGAAGGGTCGACGGAAAGAATCGCGATCGTCTTATCCGGAAAATCGATCAAAAATCTGCGGACGAGTTCGTCCGTAAGAGAGGACTTTCCCGCTCCTCCGGTTCCGGTGATTCCCAAAATCGGAACGGTTTTATTTCCCGGCGGAAAATTCAGTTTTTCGGTTAACGCCGATTTTTCGAGTTCCTGTCTTTCGAACGTGTTTTCGACGAGCGTGATCGTCTGCGCGATCGCGAGAGGATTCTTATCCTTTAAGGAAGAATGCAGCGTGCCGTTGAACGTCAAAGGGGGAATGAAGTCGGATTTGCGAATGAGGTCGTTGATCATTCCCTGAAGTCCAAGTTCTCTTCCGTCGTCCGGAGAATAGATGCGAGTCACTCCGTAGGCTTCGAGTTCCTTGATCTCGGACGGGAGAATGGTTCCTCCTCCGCCTCCGAATACTTTGATATGACCCGCGCCTTTTTCCTTCAGCAGATCGATCATGTATTTGAAATATTCGACGTGACCGCCCTGGTAACTCGTGATTGCGATTCCCTGCGCGTCCTCTTGGATCGCGCATTCCACGATTTCGCGGACAGAACGGTTGTGTCCGAGATGAATGACCTCCACTCCGGACGCCTGGAGAATTCTTCGCATAATATTGATCGACGCGTCGTGCCCGTCGAATAGGGAAGCGGCCGTAATAAAGCGAACCTTGTGCTGGGGAGTGTAGATTTGCGTTTCCATAGTTATTCTTCTATTCTAATATTCTAAAATACCAAAGTTCCGTTCAGCTTTCCGGAGCATCGATGAGCTTTCTCACCCTGTTTTCCAATTCTTCCGTTACGATTTTTGCGGCCTTTTTCAAAGGCTCCTTAGGGAACTCGTGCGGATAAATCGGCTTTCCGATGTTGTACGTGATCTTGGCTCCGAACGCCTTTCCCGTGAGAAACGCTTCGGGTTTCATCATTCTCCAGGCTCCGTTGATCGCGCTCGGAATGATCGGAACGCCTGCGCGGATCGCGAGTTTTGCGGAAAGCGCCTTGAACGATCCGGGCGTGACGTGTTCGGTCCGGGTTCCCTGCGGATACACCGAAATCAATTCTCCCGTTTGGATGAGTTCGACCATATAATTTTCGAGGTCTTCGTAATAGGCCGCGGCGGATTTTGCGTCTTTCACGTTATGCGCCCTTAGGATCGGATGACCGCCCCAGTGCATGAGTTGTTTTCCCTGCAGATCTCCGAGCGCGTTTAAGGTCGTGACGAGGGTTTGTTTCATCAAACTCAGCGGAAACGTGTTGAGAGGGGAGGATGGATTGTTGAGAAAATCCAGAATCGTTTCCTGAGGATGAAACAATTCATACTTTCCAAGATAAATCACTTTTCTTAAAACGGAGGTTCCTTGTACGATTACATCCAGGTTGTCCGTGTGATTGGAAATGAGGACGGCTCCTCCGGTTTCAGGAACGTTTTCCAAACCCGTGACTTCCACCGAATATACGAGGTGAAGAAGAGTTTTTAAGAATTGTTTTACGGGTTCTCTCGGAATGAGGAAGAGGCTGTCAAGAATGTCGGATTCTGTTTGGGTTTCCATTCAAAGTCTGCTTTTCGAACGAGTGTTCAATAAATATTGGATTTAGAATTCATTGTACCGAATGGAATCGAATCCCGCAAGTTGGATTTTTAAGTGTGGAATGATCTTTACGGCGTGTTCAACGGTTGACTATGATTTCATTAAAAAATGAAGCTGCAAGAAGCTGTCCCGAAACGGATTGGGACAGCTTCTTATAAGAAGTTAGGAGATACAGTGAGATGAGCGGAAACATCGGTTGGTTTCAAGATTCGTTTTGGTTCGGAGAAGCGTTTTTAGTTTCTTTGCGGGGAGGAGCGTTCGATCCGGTTCTCGGAATCGTTACGCTCGTCTTTCATCATTTGGGCGGTAACACCTTCTTTATGATTCTTCTTTCTTCCGTCTATGTTCTCGTAAATCGAAAACTCGGAATTCGTCTGGCCTTCGGACTCTTGACGACCGGAATTCTCAACGGTTTGACCAAAGCTTTTTTGGAAAGTCCAAGACCGACCTTGCCTTGGATCGGTCCGGGAAATTTAGCGGAAGGTTCGTACGGATTTCCTTCGGGGCATGTGCAGACGAGCGTAGTGATCTGGGGTTTGATTTTTCTCCACGTCAAAAACAAAACGATCCGAACGATCGCGCTTCTCATCATTTTGTTTATGCCTTTTTCGAGAATGTATGCGGGAGTTCACTTTGCGGGTGATACGCTCGGAGGATTTGCGCTCGGACTTTTCGGACTCGCACTCGTAGAAATTTTGTTTCGGTCTTTTTCCGAGTTGGAATCCTCCGGACGCTTTGAGGGACAGACTCTCTCGAACACCAAAACTCTTTCTTTAGTGATCGTAGTATTTACCTTGCCTTCCGTTCTATTGCATTCGAGCGCGGATGCGTTGGAAAAACTCAAGTCCTATGAAAACGTGATTTCCGCGAGCGGGGCCTTGGCGGGATTCGCGATCGGAATTCTGTTTTGCAAATTTCATTCTTTGGATTGGAAACCGGCGGATTCTTTCGCGGAAGTTTTGAAACGAGCGGGAGTGTTGATCCTAGGGATCGTATTGTTTTACATTCTACCGGGAATTGTCGTTCAAAAGCTCTTTCCCGAAAATCCGGTTGCAAGATACCTCAGGTACGGGATCGTTAGCAGTTACATCGCTTTTTTTTCCGTAAAAATTTTGGATCGATGGAAGGGAAAAAGCTGATTTAAAAAAATAGAATGTTGAGTCTCTCGGGGAAGATGCGAAAAATTTCGGACCTCTTGGTCCAGTTCCGTAAATCCGGAATGTTCAAATCTTCCCTCTTCGTCAGCGTCTCCAAAGCGATCTCATCCCTGCTCAATCTCGTGTTTATGGTCTATTCCGTAAACATTCTCACAAAGAGCGAAAACGGACTCTTTCAATACTACGCCGGATTTCTTCCAGTGCTTCTCGCGATCGCGGAGTTCGGACTTCCGGCCGCGCTCGTAAAATTTCTCGCGCCCGTAACCGGAGACAAACAAAAGATCGGAGTTCTTTTATCCTCTTCGATGATCATCAAACTCGGGGCGCTCGGGGCTTTGACCCTGATCAGTCTTGTGGGCGCGGTTCTGCTTCGAGAAAGTTCGATCGTCGTCGCGCTTCTCGTATTGGGAAGTTTTGTATTGTCCTTCAATTCCTTTTTTGAAAGTATCTTTATCTGTTTCGGAAATTATATCTCCTTATCGTTTTGGAATCCTCTTCCGAATTTAATCCGACTTGTCGTTTTGTATGCGGCGGACCATCTCACGGAAAGGGCGCTCGGTCATCTCGATATTTTGGCGATCTTTACCGCGTCTCCGATGTTCGTGTTGGTGTTGTTCTTTTTCGTGTTTCCGAGAAAACAATTGTATTGGAGCGGAGAAAAAAACGGAATCAAGGAGATGACTTCCACGCTGACTTCGTTCAACGGATACGCTTTCCTAGCGTCGATCTTCGCGATGATCTCGGATCGGATGGAAATCTTCTTTTTGAAATGGTATCATTCCCAGGAATCCGCGGCGGTTTACGGCACCGCCTTACAGTTGTTCAGCGGATTCGTGATTTTGTTTTCGGTCATCAACTCTCTCATTTATCCGAAATTGTCCAGGCTCGTCGACTCGGAAGAATTTCCCAAGTTTTTGTGGAAGTCCGTATTACTCGCGGTGGGAATGGCGGTCGTATTATCGCCCGGATTTTTCTTGGCGGAATGGATCTTGAATTTATTGTTCCGGGGAAAATACGCGGACTCGATCGGAGTCTTTCAGATTCTGTATCCGAATTACATGTTGCAGCTCGTGTTCTCGCCGCTCGGGATCGCGTTATTCGCGCTTGGTCAGCCGAGAATGCTCGCCTTTCTCGCGTTGCTTCGACTTGTCTGCGGACTCGTGTTGGCAAATCTGCTCATCCCGGAATACGGACCGACGGGCGCTGCCTCTTCTTATTTCTTAGGCCAGATCGTATCGTGGCTGATCCTGACGGGATACTTTCTCGCGTTCTTTCGAAGATGAAACGATGCTTTGTTCCAGGAGGAAGTTTCGGGGCGATTCCGCTGCGCGGACCGGGCTATCCGCTCCTGTCAATAAATTTCAAAACGACTGAGCGACAAACGATTGAATCCTAACCCGAAATTTATTGACACCGCTTCTATCCCTATCGCGCGACAGCAGGCAGCGCGATTGAGTTTTGCGCGACAGCAGGCAGCGCGATTGAGTTTTGCGCGACAGCAGGCAGCGCGATTGAGTCTCCTTGTTTTTTGCATATTCCAAATCCTGCAAGTTCCTTTGGCCGCCGAATCGTATTCCTCGTATCGGCTCGACGATCGATTGCTCTTAGAAGACGGAAAGCGCGAATTGACCGGAAAGGGAAGGTTTGCGGATTTCAAAACCGAAATCAACGACGCAAAGAAAAAAGGAGAATCGAATTCCCCGAATCAAATATCGCTCGGGGCCAAGGAAACTTCGGTTTCGAATAACGGCGTAAACGAGAACGACGGAAAAGAAACTTCTTCCGATCCGAATCCGGCATCGGGTTCAAAACAAAAGTTTTACGCGAACGGATTTGTTTTGTATCGGGGAATGACGCAAAACGGAGGAACTCGGGAAGAACAAGCCGACCGAAGTTTTTCCCGCGGAATACTTTCTCCCGAAGTCGGTTGGACGACAAAGGGTGAACGGCTATATTCCAAAATTCTAATCTCTCCTTTTTTACAATACGAGGAAAGTATTCTCGGAACCAAAACGGTAACACGCGGAGCCGACGGAGAATTCTTGTGGATCACCGGATGGGATTCTCCCTCGCTGCGGATCGGAATCGAAGCGGGAAGGGGATACCAAAGGCTCGACCGAAACGGATTCTTCTTTGCGGGTTTTGCGAATTACGGAGAATTTCAATTCGAATGGAAACCTCTCGGTCTATCCGCCAATCTCGTCGGAGCGCAGATCCGGAATTCGCCTTTGTTTTCGACGCGGGATCGGGCCGAATCTCCGCAACGCATTTCCGGAGGAAGTTTACAGCTTTCCGAAAACAAATTCGTTCAGAACTTTAGAATATTCTATTATTCGTATCAAGAGTCCAGACAAGAGCCGGTCAAAGGGGATTTCTTTTTGCAGGCGGCTCCGTTTCGACCCTACGGAAAATTTCAGTATTACGGACTGGAATTTTCTTCCGCGAAGTTTTTCGGATTTCGTTTGGACGCGGACGCGATCCGCGTTCTGGGTGTGCGCGAATACGGAATCGACGCCTTTCAGAGTTATCAAACCCGACAGTCGACAAACGGCGGTTTGGCGGGAGCAAGAATCGTCTGGGAAAGGGAAGAAGCATCGTATTTTCTCGGAGGAATCTATACGTCCAAGGATTCCGATCTGCGGACGGATCGAAATTCGAACGGATATGCTGGACTTCGGACCGATCTTCGGGGATACGGAGGGAAGACCTCTTTTCTGTTGACCGAAAGTCTTTTGGTTCAGGAAGGAACGGTCTTTCGAGAGGATGGAACTGCGTCCAAGCCGAATTACGAAAACAAAGGATTTTCCCTGTTTCAGATCGGGGTTCGAAAGAAATGGCGGGAAACGTGGACCGCTCAAGGGATGATTTTGACTTCGTCGTCGTCCTTAGGCCGCGGTTGGGAAGGGATCGCGACCGCAGGGTATCAATCCGAATTTTCGTACATTCTCATGAGCTTGTCGTACGCATACGTCGATCCGCAAAGAGAACGAAATAACTTCATCGACGAATGGAGAACCAAGGAACCGATCCGGGAATACTCAAGAATCTATTTATCCGCGGGAATTTATTTCTGAAGAACCGGAGTCGCCTTCTTTAAGGTTTTGCTAAAGCTGACCTCGTTCCCGATCTCGTTGTAGATCAGTTCGTCCACGTTCATTCTCACCAAAAAAATCCCTCGGCCCGAAAGATGACTCGCGTTCGGATCCGTCACAGGATCGGGAACTTTGGAAGGATCGAAGCCCGCTCCGTGGTCTTTCAGACAAACGTAAATCTTTTGATTTTCAAAGCTGATATCGAGTTGAACCGATTCGTTCAACGCGTCGCAGATCCGATCCACGTGATCGAAGTAGTTCACTTCGGAGGAAAGAAGTTTGGATTTGTTTTCGTAGTTGATTCCGGCGGAACCGTGTTCGATCGCGTTGCCGAGCAGTTCGTAGAGCGCGAGTTTGATCGCAAGAACGTCGTCCGTATGAATTCCGGGGATCAAGGAAATCGAACGCATGACGAGGTTCACGTATTGATTCAAATTTTTTAAACTAGGTTTGATCGAAAACTGTTGTTTGGATTGAGTGAGTTGAAAGTGATTTTTGCCGATCAACTCCTGACTCGAGATAAAAAGATTCTCGAACTTCTGCAGGGAATGCCGGATCGCATCCATGCGAAACGGTTTGATGAAAAAGTCAACGGCGCCTAAACGAAGAGCGCGGATCGAAACGTCTATGTCCTGATTTCCGGTGATGACGATGAACGGAGTGTTGACTCCTATGTCTCTCAATTTGGAGATGAAGTCGATTCCGCTCATCTTGGGAAGACGTACGTCGGTCACGATCAAATCGAAGGACTTGTCCTTGCAGATTTCGAGCGCTTCTTCCGCGGTGCCCGCCAAAGTGAGATCGTGAAATGTGCCGAAAATTTCACGGAACAAGTCACGGATCACTTCTTCGTCGTCTAAAAAAAGAATTCGCATATCGATTCCATTCCGAATTCAAAAATTACATTTTCGGAATGGATTCGTCAAGATATTATCAGTCTAAATTATCCAGTTTATCCAGATTATAATTTGAGATTATTTTCTGATTGAGGCTTTGGAGTTGTTCCTTTTCAAACGTCGCAATTCGATTGCCTGAAAAACGGAATACGATATGAGAATCGTGATTCTCTTTTAGAATTTCCTTAAGATCGGCAAGAGAACGCACCGGTTTGTCGTTTACCGATTCCAAGATCTGATCTTGAAAATCGTGAAAGCCCTCGTTGGACGAGTCTGGAAACACTCTGCTGATAAACACGAGTCGATTCTTTTCGGGATGCATCTTCTTATTGAAGGATTCGTACAGATACAAAAGCTTCTTATCCGAATTCTCGCGATACTTGTCCCCGGATTCTTTCAAATAGGCGCCGGTCAATTCGGTGAAGAAAAGTCCTCCGCTGATCAGATACCGAGGCGCTTTTACGCCCGATTTGGACGGAATAAAGAAGAATTCTTCCGTGTATGATTTTAGCGAATACGTGATTTCTCTTCGTTTGCCTGCGCGAAATACGCCGAGCGTCACCAAAGTTCCCGGAAGAGCGATCTGATGATTTCTTGTAAGAATTCTGGAAAGAATTTCCTGACGATCGGGCGGTGCGGAAAATCCCTGACCGTTGACGCTGTAGATGGCGTCTCCCGGAAATAAGTTATGGACCGGTCCGACTCCCGGAAACACTTCCGAAACGACTACCCCGTACGATGCGTCCGGAAAGTAGAATTTCTTTTCGGGAACGGTCAAAGCGTCGTCGAAGGAAAAGCCGGGATGCGCAATCGGACTGGAAGACGCGGAATGAACGAAGGCGGAAAGGTATTCCGAAGGAACGTTCCAGCGTCCGTCCGAATAACCGCAGATTCCGTTTTTGGAATATAAGAATTTCCTTTCGCTCGATTCTTCCCTGGATTGTCTGCTCATCCGCAGGATCGCGTTCGAAAATTCCGGATGTCCCCATTCCAGTTTCGAAAAAAATCGGGAACAAGCGGGGGAATGGGCGCCGGCAAAGTGAACTTGCTTTTTGGAAGAGAACTTTCCTCTGTGCGAAAAAAGGGCCAAGCCGGTTTCCGGATCGTGTTTGAAGATATACAAACGGGTTCCCGGTCTTGTTTCCGGATTCATTTCCGAAAACAAGGGCATTTCTCCCGGCGGTAAAAGCGCCAGAATAAAGTCGCTGTCCGCGATAACCGCGGGTATTTTTCGTTCATAGTGCGAACCCTTCTGCCAAGGATTCTGGTGCGAAAACTTTCGAAAGTGGACGAGAATCGTCTCCGCCTGCAAAGATCCGAATTCGGACGAAACCGAAGCCGCAAAGAATATTAGAAAAATTGCAAGTCGTAATAACGAAGCTGCACGTCGGAAAGACGAGAATCTTAAAAGCGAAACTCTCCGTTTTACGAATGCGGATCGCACGGCCGAAACGGTTCTTTCTTGTAAGATCGTTTTCATTCGTCCGCCTCCGCGTCGAAGCGTTTTTTAATGCGAACATTGATCTTATCGATCGTATCCTGATCCAGGATGATCGGAAGGTTGACCCCTCTGAATTTCAGACTAATCGTTCCTCCGTAGAATTTCTTCCAAAGGGATTTGAAATCCTCCAGATTCAGCGGGGTTCGATCGTTGATCGATTCGAGGATCTTATACCGATATCCCGCGTATTTCGAGTTCAACGGATCGGGATACACGCCGGAAAGGATGATGTCTCGGTCCGTAAAACGATAGAGTTCGTCTTGGATGTAATAACTGTAATGATAGCGAAGCGAACTTTCCAGACGTTTGGAATCTCCTCCGGCCAACGCGCGATTGACTGGTTGAAACAGAAACCCGCCCGAAAGAAAACTCGTGTTCGTTCCTTGTTGTCTGTAAAGATCCAAACTAGGAACCCGCTTCAACGTTCCTTCGAGTTTGTAGTTCTTCCCGTTTCTATAAAAGAAAATCTTAATGGGATCTCCGATGAACTTGTTCTCGATCATCTCGCCGATGAACATTCCACCCCCGCCGCTCGGGTCCATGATTCCGCCTTCGTCCGTAAGATACGATTCGTCGATCTTATACACGAAGTCTTCCGGTTTTAAAAGATCCGAAAAGGAAGAATCGGGATAAACCGTGTTCACGAGAATTCCGTTTAAACCGTCCGGAATTTTTAAATACGACTTCAGGGAAGAGGAATGTCCGTTTTGAAAACTGAAACCGGGAAACGGAAAGCCGTGATACGTTTCGTCCTCTACGTCCTTAAGGAAATGATTGATGATTTCCGGGGGAATGAGATAGGCGATGTTCCCCTGTGATTGGCTGACTTGAAACGTGATCCCCGCCACTTTTCCGTTCTGGATCGCGGGCCCGCCCGAATAACCGGGAACGATGTTCGCGGTGACGCGGATGGCCTTTCTGTAGTCCAAACCCGTAAACGAATAACGGATTCGTTCCACGCGGGAAACATTCCCGTTTTCTAATGTGATGTTTTCGTCCCCGCCCGGATAACCGAGGATCAGAAGATTGCTTCCGAGAGAAGGGGAGGATTCGGAAATTTCCAGAGGTTCGACTCCGTTGAAAAATTCCTCCTCTTCCACTTTGAGGATCGCGAGGTCGCAGTCGAAGCCTAGATATTGAACGCTCGCCTTATAGAACTTACTCGAATTGAAGTGTTTTACCTTGAGATAACCCGAGTTGGAAACTACGTGTGCGTTCGTTAAAATTCTGTTTCCGGAAATGATCATTCCGGTTCCTGCGTCCCGGTTGATGGATTTGTCCGAATAACCGGAACCTTCTTCCTTTTCCGAAAAGGAATCGCTTCGGATGATGACTACGCTGTCCAATAGCGCTTTGAGATCCGCGGAGTTTCCGTTCTGCGCGGAAAGCGAGGAGCCGAGGACAAAGCTCCATAAAATTAGAATATTCTGAAATACCTTATTATTCATTGTAGAGTTCCGCATCCTGTTGCCAGAGGATTTTATCCGCTTCTATGGAATGGATTTTCAGTTTGCCGAGATATCTTCCGCCTTCCTGGATTTGATCCGTGTCCTTATCATCCAGACGGATTTTTCCCAAAAAATCGGAACGAACCCGGATGTAGGAATAGGGAGAAGAGGAAATGCAGCTCGCTTGAAAGGAATAATACACCGACTTTTCCCAATAAAAATCCGCGTCCTTTTTCAAGAAGATCAACGGACAAGTGGAATCGAAAAAGATTTCCTTGCCGCTTTTTAAATCGCGTTTAGCCGGATGTTTAGCCACGCTCAAAAAATACTGAAGACCGAAATTGTCCTTCGGTTCTTTCACGACTTGCGGTCGGATCGGATGCGATTCTTTCTTTCCGTGTCGTTTCCAATCCCAAGCGGATTCTTCCGGAAAACGATCTTCGAAGGAAGGTTTGATTTCGAGATAGGTTTTTTTTCCGATCTTCAAAACTTCTCCCAAAGAAATCCGAGTCGAGGACTGTTTCCAAAATTCGGAACCGGCGCCTAAGTAGATAAAGCCCGGCCATTTTTCTTCCTTACATTTATAGGAGAGATAGACGACCTTCTCGAATCTTCCCGATTCTTCAAAGCCGCAAGGCGCGACATCCAAGGAAGAATAGCGGGCGCGGAACGAACGAGCCAACGATTCCGAAGGATGTTTGTGGAATTCTTTTACGAAGGACGTGAATTTTTCCGAAGGAGTTCGTTCCGGTTCGGATTCGGAGCCGACGCTTCCCAAAAATAAAACGAAACCCGCGAGAATCCAGACGAACCATTCCCCCGTCTTGCGAAGGGCCGCCGGAAAAAAACGAATCCGAGTACGGACGATTCTGAATTCTCGTATCATTGTTTAGAATATCGGCCTCGCGCCCCCCCGATGTTAAATGCACAAACGCAAAGAAGATTCTCGATTCGATTTTTCGTTTCTCGTTTGGGGAAGAATTCTACCTTTCTTTTTTACGAAGTCTTATGTCCCAAATTTATGATGTTTTTTAAAAAAAAGTACATCGGAATTCTCAGGCTGAAAATAATGGTTAAATTCAAAGAATAACTCATTTCGAATCGATAGGGTAGGTTTGCTTGTCCAGCTGGAATTTTATAAAAACTGAATTGAATGATAAGGATTTTTTAATCGATTGTCGCTCCGCGTCCGGTTATCAGGAATCTACTCTCAAAGGCGCTTACAGTTTTCCGTTTATCAAAAAAGCGTTCGCATCGGATCCGGAATCGCAAAAGAAAATGACCGGACCTTTGGAAGAAATTTTAAAGCTCGTACAAAAAGACGGATCGGCTCGAGTCATCGCCTTCGACGAAGGAATGGGAATGTTCGCTTCCAGAATGGTTTATCTTTTGAGAGCGGCCGGTTATCAAAACGCGTTTCTCTACGGAAACCGTTGGCCCGTGGAAGGAGTCGCGCAGGAAAAAGGTTCCAGAGAGATGGAACTCGGCCCCGGAGATAAACCGAAAAAACTCGAAGGCGTAGTGGACAAGGCCTTCTTGGAAAAGAATCTAACCCGACTTCAAATTTTCGACACAAGAACCCAGGAAGAATACGAAGGAAAACTTCCAAGATTGACCGCGCCCGAGCCCGGATCGTTATGTGGTCGTTTGCCGGGAGCGTTTCTTTGGGACTGGAGAATTCTTTACGACGGTCAGGGAAATCTCATCGAAAAAAACCAGTTCAACAAAAAACTCAGATCCTTTCCGTTTATGCCGGAACGCACCACGGTGATCTACGATTACAACGGCGCAAGATCCTCTTTGCTCGCCCTGATGTTACGCGAAGTCGGTTATCTCGACGTTCATACCTACCAAGGTTCTTGGTTTGAATGGAGAAGATCCAGTCTTCCGAAACAAGCGGTTTCGGTTTACGGACAAACCGGAGCGGGCGGCGCGGCACCGAGAGTCGGCGGCTCCGATCGCAAATAACTAGAATCACGAAGCCCTTCGAATAAGAACTGGATTTTTAAACAGTTCCTTGATATTCGGTATCAACCGATTCATAAGGAGAACTGAATGTTCTTAAGAAGGGCTTTTTTATTTTTACTCATCGCGGGGCTTTCCGTTTGTTCCGGTCCGTTTTCCAATTATACAAAAATCACTCTTCCCGTTGAACAAAAGTTCACGTTCGGCAAACGCTTTCAAGCGGTTCAAAGGGAGAACGTCCTGGAGATTCGCTCGGACGCAGGGATCTTTCTCGAACTGTCTCTGACAAAGCCGTTTTTATCCGCGGCCAAAGGAACGCAGGAAGTAAAATCCAAATTCGCAACCTATCATATTGAGGATCGCATCGCAAGCCGTTGCGATTCTCAGAGTATAGAAACCGTAGTCGCCTCCGCGGCCGATCTGAAAATTTCGGGCAATCTCGAAGGGGCGGGCTGCGCCAGCCGCTACGAAATCGTTTTTACTCCGTTAGACGAAACGTCCTTGTACTTTCAAGTCGGCTTAGCCGATTCTGCGTTAAACCGAACTTACTTCAGAATCGGCTCGGACGAAACCGAAAACATCTTCGGGCTCGGGGAACAATTCTCCCATTTCAATCTCAAGGGAAAAACCCCGTTTTTGTTAACCGAAGAACAGGGAATCGGAAGAGGGGATCAACCGATCACCGCGGGAGCGAACCTGACCGCGGGCGCGGGAGGAAACGAATACTCGACTTATACGCCGATTCCTTTCTTTCTTACCTCCAAAAACAGATCCGTGTATTTTGAAAATTCCTCCTATTCCAGTTTTGATTTTTCCGATCCGAAAGAAATCACCGTAGAGTTTCGGGAGAACGGAATGAAGGGAACGATCTGGAAGGAAACTTCTCCCGTAAAACTCGTGCAGAAGTTCACCGCGAAAACGGGAAGGGCTCCCGAACTTCCGGATTGGGCCTATGGAACCTGGCTCGGAATTCAGGGCGGAAAGGATGTCGTATTAAAACATATCGAAAGCGCAAAGAAGGCAGGAAATCCGATCACCGCCCTTTGGATTCAAGATTGGGTGGGAAGAAGAAAGACCAGCTTCGGTTCCCAGCTTTGGTGGAGATGGATCGCCGATGAGAAGTCATATCCCGAGTTTCGAAAATTCTGCGCCGACCTGAACGCACAAGGAATTCATGTATTAGGATATTTGAATCCGTTTCTTGCCAACGAAGGACCTCTCTACGAAGAAGCGGTTAAAAAAGGATATCTCGTAAAAGACAAAAACGGCAAGAACTACGAAATTCAAACCGCGGGTTTTCCCGCCTATTTATTGGATCTTACCAATCCGCAAACGGTCGATTGGATTCAAGGAATCATACAAAAAAATCTGATCGGCGCCGGTTTGTCGGGTTGGATGGCCGATTTCGGAGAATGGCTCCCTCTCGACGCGGTGCTTCATTCCGGAATTTCAGCCGAGGTTTACCATAACGTATATCCGGTCGAATGGGCGCGCATCAATCGCGAGGCGATCCGCAAAGCGGGCAAAGAAGGACAGGTCGTCTTCTTTACCAGAGCGGGATACAGCGAATCCATGAAACATTCCACGTTGTTTTGGGAAGGCGATCAGATGGTAAGCTGGGGAGAACACGACGGAATCGTCTCCGCGTTGACCGGATTATTGTCCGGAGGAATCAGCGGGATCTCTCTCAACCACAGCGACATCGGCGGATATACGACAATCAACAATCCGATTCGAGACTACCATCGTTCCAAGGAATTGTTTTTGCGTTGGGCGGAACTCAACGTATTCAGTCCCGTATTTCGAACCCACGAAGGAAACCGCCCCGAAAAAAATCATCAGCCCTACACGGACGAGGAAACGATCCGAGAGTTTGCGAGATACGGAAAGATGCACCTTGCCCTGAAAGAATATCTTCGTTCTCTCGTAAAGGAAGCGTCCGCTACCGGACTTCCGGTCGTGCGACCCTTGTATCTTCATTATCCGAACGACATCCAAACTCATACGATTCAAAGGGAATTTTTGTTAGGAGAGGATCTATTGATTCTTCCCGTTTTGGAAAAGGGAGAATCATCCGTGGACGGATATTTGCCCGAAGGAGAATGGGAACATGTTTGGACCGGAAAATCCTATTCGGGAAAAACGACGGTGAGCGTCAAAGCGCCGTTAGGCGAACCGGCGATCTTTTTGAAAAGGAACGGAACTTGGTATGAAAAGTTAAAGGTGGCTTTATTGCCGCTGAAACGGTAAACGGTGGCGGCCATCGGAATGACGAGCAGATGGTTTTTTCGGAACGGACTTCAATGGGTCCACATTCTTTTTCTTGTTTTGCCGGGAGTTCAGCTCTTGGCACAAAACTTTAAAACCGGAGTTCATCTGATCAATCGGGACGATAAGGCCTATACGATCGTCTATTCCGAAAGTAACGGCCCTTCGTCTAAAATTTGTTTCGTGGAAAAGCCGAGTAAAACTCGGAAGAACGGATTGGCGCCAGTTGCAATCCGCGGCGATGTTCCCGGTTTTAAAATTCTTTCGAGAAAGGAAGACAAGGCTTCGTTCCGAGTGGAAACCAAGGCGGTTCTAGAACCGAAAGCCGAAATTCCTTGTCTGAGTTTGTATCTAAATTCCATTTCCATCGAAAATGGAACTTCTCTCCAAGAGGTAAAAAATCGGACGATCGTAATCGAAAACGGTAAGTTGACTCGCCGAAAACGCGGAGTCTAAAGAAAGAATGAAAGAAACCGGTTTGACTCCGCAAAAATCACCGATCGTTTTCTTTGACGGTGTTTGTAATCTATGCAACGCGGCCGTTCTTTTCTTCTTGGATCGAAATCGAAAACAAAATCTTCTCTTTGCCAGTCTTCAATCGAACGCAGCGGAACGAATTCTTGGAAAGAAGGTGGGATTCGAGGATTCTCCCGGTTCGGTTTTGTTTTTAGAAGAAGGAATTCTCCATCAAAAGTCGACGGCCGTCTTGAAAATCTGCGCACATCTTTCCTATCCTTGGAAGCTGCTTCCATTTTTTGGCTGGGTTCCTCCGTTTTTGCGCGATTGGATCTATGATTGGATCGCAAGAAATCGTTATCGGTGGTTCGGCCGATTGGAAGCGTGCAGAATGCCCGATCCAAAACTCAAATCCAGATTCTTAGAAGACTAAAAACAGAACGACCGACTCGCTTATGTTGCGTTGCAAAAAGAACGAACTGAAATTTTGCTCTGAGTCGATCGAAATTCTTCCGAAGTTTTTTGAAATCGTGTGGGAACTCATACAACTTCGATCTTCGAACAGGAATGGATCGAAAATTTGTGGGAACTCCTGCACTTGTACTTCCGACTTCCCTCGTTCTTACCAAAGTGTGGGAACTCCCACTCCTTCTACTAAGAATCTATTCTCAATAAAAACCGTCGATATCCTAAAAAACGAAAAAATCCTAGTAAACCAAAAAATAAACGCCAAAAACAGAAGAATTCTACTCAAATTCTTTTAATATCGTGTGTTTTCCCTATAGGAATTCCACCGAAAAATCCTTGAATGGAATCCCGAAACGAGAAGACTGACTTCAGAAGTTGTTTTCCGTTGCCGACGTTCAATTTAGGTCTCGGGATTCCGAGGTTTTGTTGGCGACATATTTTGGAATAAACGATATGAAAAGAAAAACCGGCACCGTTCTGGCAGGATTGCTCCTTGTTGCGCTGTTCTTTAGCATCAAATCCTTCGCCAACACCAATTTAGAAGAAATCAAACTGGATAATCAATACCTGCAGACCTATCGAGGCCTGGAAGGAATTTGGATCGTTCCGAATCGGGTTAAAGAATCCGTTGGAGATCTGATCCACAACTTCGGAACCACCGAACACGAAATCAAACGGGTCAACGGAATTCCGGACAACGAAAGAATTCCCGTAAACGAGCCCGTATTCTTTCCTTATAACGAAAATTTTACCAGAAGTCTTTTGCTCGAAGACAAGGGCCGCGAAATTCTCCGCACCGATCAAAGAGAATTCATTTGGCCGATCAGTTTCAAACATTCTTTCGTGACGTCTCGTCTGGGAAGAAGATGGAACGCGATGCATTCCGGAGTCGATATCGCTTGTCCGACCGGTTCGATCGTGATCGCAGCGGCCGACGGAGTCGTTCTTGAATCCAAAAAAGACGGCGGTTACGGAAACAAGGTTCTTCTTTCTCATCCGGGGATCAACGGGATCAACACGCTCTACGCGCATAACTCTCTTCTTTACGTAAAGGAAGGGGATAAGGTGAAGAAGGGGCAGATCATCGCTCTTTCCGGGAACACGGGACATACGACCGGTCCGCATCTTCATTTCGAAGTCCGTTATCAGAATGTCGTATTAAATCCGGAACATTATCTTCCGGTTTTTCAATCTTCTTCCGAGGCTCGTGTGGCGATCGCCCGGGAGACCATCGAACAATAAGTGTCTTTAACGCGGGATTTTTGGAATCCGCAGATCTATGAAATTCTTTCCCGGAATCAACCCGGGAAAGCCGCATTCGATTTCGATAATACTCTTGTAAGAAACGATTTCGGCGAAGCCGTGATGGAACTCTTTCTTTCTCAGGGGATACCCGCTTATAAGGACGACATTTCCGTATTTTTTCCAAGGGAGAATGCGGACAAAATTCTTTCCGCGCGCTTTCAGGATCCTTCCCGCTTTCGTTCTCTCGTTCTTGAAGAATACGAATCGATCCAGTTGAAGTCCGGGCTTGAGGCTTCGTATCGTTGGAGTTCCTGGATTTTTTCAGGACATTCTCCGGATGAATTGAAAGAAATTTCCAAGCGGGTTTGGAACGATCACGCGATCGATCGGAGTTCGCAGGCAGTAAGAATTTACGAACCGATGAAGGAACTCGTCGCTCATCTCATCGAGATGGGTTGGGAGGTTTGGATCGTGACCGCTTCGCCTCAGGAGATCATTCAATCCGTTTCTCATCTATTCGATATTCCAGCCGAGCGGGTTTTAGGAATGAACCTTGCGGTTGCGAACGGAATTCATTCTTCTACGATCCTTGAACCGTTTACGTATGGAAACGGCAAAGTGGAACGTTTGCGCGCAGCGACCGGAGGTTTTGCCGATCTTGCGTTCGGAGATTCGATCAACGACTTTCCTTTGTTGCGTTCTTCCGCGCGCGCCGGGATTTTTTTGGATCGCGGAAAGGGCGTTGTTCCTCCTTCCGAAGCGAAGATTCAGGCGATCGCCGATTGGAACGTTTTGGAAGGCGTTCTCGTTGAATCGTAACGTGATGGCATCCGTTTCCGGCTTTTGAAATAAATTAATTTTTTAGAATATTCACAATCGATCATTGAATCATGGAAGCTTCGAAAAAAGGAACCTTAATTTTGGTATCGGTTTCCCTCGGGAATCCGGGAGATCTTACGCAACGCGCCAAAGAACTGTTAATCAATTCCGATATACTCATAGGCGAAGAATCCAGAACGACTTCCACTCTTTTAAAATCCGTAGGCGCGCAAAAAGAATTTCTTCTTTGCAACGAACACACAACCCCGGAACAAATCCAAGAGCTCGGCGATCAAGTGATGGGCGCAAATCTCAGCGTTTTGGTATCGGATGCCGGAACTCCGGGAATCGAAGATCCCGGACGGGAACTGGTCCAGGAAGTTTTGCGAAGAGGCGGAACGGTTCGCAGCGCGCCCGGTCCGATCGCCTTCGGGGCGGCTTTGAGCATTTCCGGTTTTAAGATTTCTCCGTTTACGTTTTGCGGTTTTTTATCCAGAGAATCCGCCGACCGTAAAAACGAATTGAGCCGTTATTTAAAACCGGGTCATACGATCGTATTTTACGAAACGCCTTACCGTTATAAGGCGGTGCTTCACGACTTGGATTTCGTCTTAAAAGAAACGGGAGAAGAGCGAAACGTCTTTCTTTGTCTGGACCTTACTTTGGATTCTGAATTTCAGTTCCGCGGCAAACTCGGCGATCTTTTGAAATTATTAGATACGCTTCCAAAAGGAAATCCGGTCATCGTAGTTTCACAGAGAAAAGGGCAGGCAAAGCAAAAATCTTTTTCCAAGGGAAGTCATAAATCTCCTTCGAAACGTTTTGGAAAATGAATGTTTACAATCGCTTTCATTCCTTTTTCGGTAACTCCGTAGTTTCGGATCGAGCAGTTCGACTGTTGTTTTTCGAAAAAATCGCTTTTTCTGCGGCTGCTTTCGGATTACACTCTGTTTGAATTTTAGAATATTATAAATCCGGCATATCGATCGTTTTTAAAAATGCGGATCGATCGTTGAAGATGGATTCGGAGATCGGAAACGGGGAAATGTCCGCAATCCTTTGGCAACTATCGGAAGGATTCGAAGCGAACGCGGTTTTGTTTTGTGTTTGAATTGCGGGTAAAAATCCCACTTGTCTGGAACCGGCCTTTGCATTGAAAAAGTTAGTGAGGATGAGCTTCACTTTTTTATCTTTTAAAACGTTGATTCTAAAATTTCCGTTGGAATCCACGTTTGCATAACTGGTTCCATAGTAATCGAGTCCGATTGCTTGCACCGAAACGTTCTCATTTTTCTTTAAATTCGCTTTTCCTTCCAGACAAGTGAACTCCGGTTTGGGTTTGTCGAAATTCCACCAACCCGAAGATTGAATTTTGGAATAAATTTGAAACGGAAATCCTCCTTCGAATGGTTCCCGGACTTCCTTGTTCTGTTGAATCGTATTTTTATCCGCAGAGACTAAATCCCAGTTTCCTTTCGAATAACGATACACGTTCGAATCCGTCGGATCGGTCAAGGGCTGGATTTCCACGCTCAGGGACTTTTTAGGTTCGATTCGTTTTCCTTCTTCGTCATAAAAAGCGAGATAGAACATTCCGGTCGATTCCAAGAGGAGATGGGAACCGATCTGCGTTGGAATTCCCGCAAACAGAAAATCCGCATGATTTTTCAGAATCGTAATCCTCGCTTCCACTTTTTGAGAATGAGAAAACGCTCCCGCGGGAATTTTAAGTCTTAATTCTCCCGCATCCAAAGTAGTTTCCCGGTACGAAAGAAACGATTCGACAAAGGGTTTTAAAATAGAAAAACCTAAAGTAATTGTGTTTGAAGAGGATTTCGAAATTTCCCAACGGTCTTCTTGTTTTGCGATGATTCGATTTCTTTCTTCCTGACTTAAAGATGGATCGCTCGGATTTTCCTGAGCGGCAACGCCGATGGCGATCAAAAATAGAAAGCAGAATAAAGGAGGGCGATAATTTGCAAGTCGATTCATAAGAAGGGTATCGATCTCTTATCCGAGAACTTTAGGTTCCAATGCCTTTTTATGTTCGTTTTGATTCAAATGTTTTCCGCTTCGGAATTCAAAACTTCTTCAAATACTCGGGCATATCCGGAAGGGATGTTTCGGTCCAAGTCCAAGCGCCCACAAGCGAAAGGATCGGAGCCGATTCTCCTTCTAAGATTCGGATGAACGCATTTTTTAAATCGTCTTGCGACGTTAGTCGAAACGGAATGTTCGGAAATTTCGAACCGAAAGAGGCTTCTTCCTGTTTGGCAACGTATTCCAAAAAGAAATCGGGAAAACTTTTTCCGGATTCTTTTTGAAGTTTCAAAAGCTTCTGCAAGTCCGGGTCCTGCGATTTTTTCCCCATTCGTTGCAGGATAATCGTGATCCCTCGAACGCTCTGACTGAAAAAAGAACCCGCACGGATGATTTTGCGTCGAGCCGGATCTTGCAGAGCCCATTCTTCCATTTTCTTTTTTACGAACGCGAGCGATCCGTAAAAGGGCTGTAGGTGCGGTCTGTAATAATATGCGGAATATCCGACGCTCAAAGTCGGTTTGAGTTTCGCTTCGACCGCAAGCATCGGGTCCATACAAAACTTCATCGCGTCCTTAACGTCGCTTTCGGGCGTTTCCGAAACTGGATAACCCAGATTGCCTCTTGCGGGAGTATAAACGAAAAGATCGATCGTATGAATTCCGTTAGCTGAAAGGCTTTGATACAGACGAGAAAGAGAATGATCCACCGCTTCCAAATTGATTTCCGTGATCGTTAAATCGGCTTCGATCAGGGGAGAATTCTTGCTCGTCGTCGCGATTACATTCCATTCTTCGTTATGTTTGTTTGCGAATTCGCGAATCGCTGCGACCGCGCTTTGCCCCGCAACGCCGCTGGTGCCGATGATGAGTGCGTTCTTTTTTGACATGGAGTTCTCCCGTTGGGGAGAAACCATCTCTTAAGCGCCGATCCTTGTCTTTCTATTTTAGGGAGAATTTCGAAAAAATCGAATCATCCAATACGACATCGCCCAAAAAGTTTTGAAAGTCGCGAGGAGGGGGACAAAAAATTTTTTCCTTCCTACCTTCCGCGGTTTCGAATGAAACTCCCATCGCGTGTAAGAGGGAACGTTTTGCAATCGGCCCCTGCCGTTTATGTTTTGCGATGGAGGATCGGCTGTGATTGTTCGAAGTCCTCTGTGCGGACGCAACATCTAATTCTGATTTTCCATAAACGCGATCGCCGAGGATCGGAAATCCTTTTTCGCTCAGATGAAATCGGATCTGGTGTCTTCGTCCGGTATGAAGTTTCGCGAGTAGAACGGTATAATTTTCTTTTCTTTCTCGTTTTAAAACGAAGAACTCCGTGATCGCCTTATCTCCTCCGGAAAAAACCTTTCTGACTTTTTTATTTCCGTCTTTCAGATAACAGGTTTCTGTAAAACGTTCCTCTTCCGGGATTCCGTCCGCTACGCAGAGATAAATCTTTTCCGAGGTTTTTAAGATGCGATCAGCTTCGAGATTTTTCTCCGGATCTTTGCAGAAGAAGACGAGACCGCTCGTATCCAGATCCAATCGGTTTACGGTTCTCAGATATTCGAGCGAGAGTTGTTTTTGGAGACGGTCCGCAAAATTCTCCCGTTGGGAATCTTTGGTGGCGTGAACCGGTATGCCGGGCGGTTTTTCGGCAAAAAGAAAGGATTCAGTTTCGTAGAATATTCTAATATTCGAATGTTTTTCAGGCATTCTGCTGTCTTAGATCCAAAAGGGAACTTCTGAAGTTTTTTTCGTCTTTGAGAATGGAAAAGAAGAGCTTATCCGTGGACTCCACGATATGAACGGCCTTTCCCACCAGCTCTTTCCCTTCGGGAGTGAGAAACAAACAATTCGCTCTGGAATCCTCGGGGTCGGGTTGTCTTGTAAGGAGTTTCTTGGATTCGAGGCTGCGCAAAACCTTGGAAGTCATCATCACGTCCGTTTTTGCGTGTTCGGCGAGACGGACTTGAGTCGCTTTTTGAGCGGTTTCTTCGAACCAAGCCAAACTCGCCAAAAGCACGAATTGGACGTGCGTCAGATCCAAAACCAAAAGATTCTCCCGAATCCGTTTTTGCCAAAGGTTCGTAATCTGCCAAAAAAGGAATCCCGTGCTTTCTTCGGCCTGTAATTCAGCGAATATCGATTTTGGTTTCATGGCCTTTTCTCGCGGTTAGGGTTTCATTCTATTTTTTTATTCCCGATTGTAAAGTTGGAATGTTCCGTAAAATCCGGATTTTGGGGTTTGTAATTCCGTTTCTTTACGTTAGAATTCATATAAGATTCTTTGAAAATCGTTCGCATTTACCGGTTTATAATTTTTTTCTGAAAAAATAATCGGAAATAGGGGTTATTCTAGAGAGGCGATCATGAAAAAAGTTATTTCCATTCTGCTTTCTGTTCTCCTGGTTTCCGCTTGCGCGCAGGCCGATAAATTCAGTTTCGATACTTCGAATCCTTTGGCGCTTTTGGCGCAGATTTCCTGGAGCATCAATGCCGTTCCGAATACGGGCTCCGGCACGACCAACTTCGTTGCCGTCGGTGAGAAATGTTCCTCTTGGAACAGCTCGGACGGTAAGACTTGGACGTACAGCAATACGAAATTCTCCGGTTGTACGGACGGTTCTATTTCCGCGATCGCGTACGGCAACGGGACTTGGGTGGCGGTCGGCGCTTTGAACGCGAACGGAGGCTGCGGAATTTGGTCGAGCAAGGACGCGGAAACTTGGACCGCTTCTTCCTGCGCTTCGAACCCGAGCCCGCCGAACGGAACTCCCGCTTTACATCCGTTATATACGATCGTCTATGCGGGAACCCGTTTTTTTGCGGGAGGACCGCATAACGGTTCCACTACGGGCGTGGGATTTTTCGGTCAGGTTTCGAGCGACGGTTCTTTGTGGCAGTATCTTTCTTTGACGGACGGCTCCAGTTATATCGGTTCGGATTATCTTTATTCTTCTTCCTATAATTCCGTTACTTCCGAAGTGTATTTCAGCGGTGTGCATAACGTGAACAGCGAAGTGATCAGTGTCGCGCTTCCCGGTTTAGGCCAATCTTCCGTTTCCGTTTCGATGATTTCTTTCAGCTACGGTGTGTTAGCTTTGAAGTCGGGTCAGGTTCTCGTATACGGGGACGATAACTATACTTCTCCGACGATGGGAGTCGTGAAGATCGGAAATTCGATCACGACCGTAAGTTCGGCAAGTTCTTCGAACACGGGAGTGACAAGTCATATCAATATCGCCGCGGAGGGAAAGGATAAGATCGTCATTCTCGGGAACCAATGTAAGATCGATTATTATCAATTCGGTTTAAACGTTTGGCATCCGGGGATTGCGGCGCCAGCGCCCACCATGACGAATTGTTCCGGTCTGGATTGGACTTCGATGGCTTACAATTCTACTCTGGATCTTTACGTTGCAGGAGCGCGCGTCAGCGGAAGCACCCCGACCGCCTTCGCGTATTCAACGACCGGCCTTCCTTCCGCCTGGACCGTCGTAACGCAGGCGTCGGCCGGAACACCTGGACCGGCCGTCTTAGGAATCGCCACCAAGTAAGGTCGAATCAGCGGAGTCGTCGTTCATTCCTGGGAGAATGACGTTCATTCCGAATATTCAAATTTTCGTATTTTCCGAAATTCTCATTTGTTGTTTTGTTTAGAGATCGGAAACCGTTTTCCAAAACGAAGTCGGTTTAAAAAATCCCAGAGCCGATCGATTCGGAGAAAACGAGTGAGACGCGGTTATTCTTCCCTTGTAATCCTTTCGATGATTCTATGTTCCTGCGCTCAAGCCGATAAGTTCAGCTTGGACGCTTCCAACCCGATGGCTCTTTTGGGGCAGATCGGTTGGAGCCTCGGCCTTACGCCCTCGAACGCCTCTGCTATCAGCGGAACACAATTCGTAGCCGTCGGAGACAATTGCACTTCCTGGACTTCCCAGGACGGAATTTCATGGAAGTTCAGCGCTTCCCGATTTCCGGGATGCAGCGGCGGTTCTTTGAAGAACGCAGCCTATGGTAATGGAACCTGGGTCGCCGTCGGAACGACCAACGGAGGAGGCAACTGCGGAATCTGGTCGAGCAAGGACGACGGAGAAACCTGGGTATTGCGCGCGTGCGATCCCGTAATGATTGCATCGGCTCCTACCACCAAACCGCTGTTTGGCGTTACCTACGGTGCGGGACAATTTTGGGCCGTGGGGCAAAAAAATCAATCGTCCAACGGAACCGATTATTTCGGGCAACATTCTTCGGACGGAATCGCTTGGCAGTATATGGGAATCACGGACGGTTCCTCCTACATCGGGACCGACTATTACAACACGGTCTCTTACAACGAGGTCGCATCCCAATTGTATTTCAGCGGAGTTCATTCCGTAAACCCAGAGTTCTCGGTCGTTAACATTCCTTCCCTTGCGAACTCGTTTCCTGCGGTGGGAATGGCGAGTAACGTAAATCAGGTTTTGGCTTTGAAGAACGGAAGCATTTTTATCTACGGCGATGCGGACAATCCCGGAACGGAAGCAAAAATCGCTTCATCCATAGCGAATGTAGGAAGCGCGATTCCGTTACCAACGGCGATTCAAGTTCACGCAAGCATCGCGGTGGAAGGAAAAGACAAGATCGTTTTATTCGGAAATTCCTGTTCTATGGATTACTATCAGTTCGGATTGGACGTTTGGCATCCTTTGGATGTAAGCGTGGTTTCGGGTTGTTCCGGAAAAAATCTTCTCGGAGCGGCTTACAATTCCGCTTTGGATCGATACGTGGTCGCGGGAACTGCGAACTTCTTTGCGTATTCGACGAGCGGACTTCCTTCCGCGTGGACCGCGGTTACGCCCGATCTCGGAGGAGCGTCGGCGCAAGCGGTCAACGGAGTTGCATCTAAGCAACGTTAGGCGGCTTCCGCAAGTTGGGCGAGATTTTTCATCGCGCTGGGTAATTCTTCCCGGATTCTATTTCCGATTACGCGGGAGAATAGGAAGGAAAGAGGACCTGTAAACGTTACGGTATGCACGAACTTCGTTCCGGAAGGAACGGGAATGAGTTCGTGTTTGAATTCTAATTTGCAAAGGGGAAGTTGTGTGAGATCGGAAAAGAATTCCTTCTCGCGCACTTCCGTAAGACGAAACCAGGTTTTCGGTCCGCCCTTGGGTTTGAGCATTCCCTTGCTTCCCGTTTTAAATTCTCCCTCTAAAAGAGAATCTTCGACTTCGTGATCCCAGCGTTTCCAATTCGATACGTCTTGGTAGAGTTTCCAGAGTTTGGCCGCGTTGGCTTGGGTGATTTCTTCGTGTTGGATGCGTTTCATATTCTTATCCTGTAAAGATTGTAGCTATATTTATAATAATCGCGATTATTAATCAAGTCTATTTTTTTCAGGTCCGGAGTTTTAGATTGACAGAATTCTGCTATATTAGACAAAAAAAGTGTAATGAACCCATCCATGGAAGAATTGGAAGCAGGTAAAGAATCCCCCTCCAGTGAACATATCACGGAAGTCGTCAAAGAAAATCTCAAACTGATTCGCCATACGAAAGGATTCTCCTTGGATAAGTTGGCCTCCCGTTGCGGTGTAAGCCGTGCAATGCTTTCGCAAATCGAGCAAGGAAAGAGTGTTCCGACAATTTCCGTTCTTTGGAAGATCGCAAACGGTTTAAACGTTCCTTTCAGCGAACTTCTCAAAGAGAAAGGCACCGAAGGCGTGATCGTGATGAAAGCGGAAAACACGAAGGTTTTGTTTTCCAGTTCAAAAGTCTTTTCAAGCCGCGCACTTTTCCCTTATAACGGAAATCGAAAAACCGAATTTTACGAACTCATTTTAAAACCGGGCGGGATCGAAGTCGCCGAATCCCACCAATCCGGAACCACCGAAAACATCGTGGTCGTTTCGGGAAAACTCCGTCTGCGAGTCGGAGAGAAGGTCGTGGAATTGGAACCGAAAGATTCCGTTTTTTTCAGAGCCGATATTCCGCACGAGTATTCGAACCCGACCGATCAGGAAACACTGATGTATCTGGTCATGGATTACAGAGACGAAATCAACTAATTCCTAAAAAAGATCTTTCCATTCTTTGTCCGCAACGGAGAATCCTTCGGATATTTCCTTTAGGATATCCAAGAATGCCGAAACGTCTTTCTCATACGATTCTTCCTTTTGTTTTGTTTGTCAGAATACCGTCGACGATCGGTGCGATTTTGATTTTGTTTTCCGCGTTCTTTGCTTTGAGCGCGGAGAGTCTTCCGCCTATCACCGCACCCGATCCGGACGCGCGTTACACCGAACAAATCTCCTGTCATCCGAACGATTGTATTTCCTTAAAACTCGAAGACATTCTTGCGGAGGGAAGCGTTAAGTCCAAGATCTCCGATCTGATGGCCCAGAACGCCGGTAAGATTTTGATCGATACATCGAACGCGCCTCGCAAGATCGATTCCGAGGATTTGGACGATGTTCGTACCCTTCTGGAAGAAATTTCCAAACGCGACGGAAAGGTCGCAATCGAAAAGCTGCATATTGCGATTCGTTCGTTTCAGATTCCGGATCCTCCTTTTTTAAAGGACGTCGGTCTCGTGGGTTGGGACGTTTTCAAAAGAATCTACAAGAAGGTTTATTACCGTAGAACTTCGGAATATCACGCGAAGGTTTTGTATCATCCCGAAACGACGAACATCTTTCTGGTTTATTTCGTTCACCGGAAATACGGAGATATCTGCAACACGGTCTTTGCAAGCTGCAACGAGATCGAATATCTGGACGACGATACGTTCGATCTTCAACTTTCGCAAGCCTTGCGCGAATCGAAGGAAAAGAAGATTCCGGTGAAGGTCGCCTTTCGTCAAACTCCCGCGCTTCTTCCCGAAGCGAAGATCGATCTGGAATATTTGAAAGGTGTCAATCGTTCGACCCGCATTTATAAGTGGATGGCTGCCGGTAAGGAAAGGGAAGTCAAACCCGTTACCAAGTCGCGCTTTCTTGTGTTTCAGGCAGTCGTTACCGCGATCGATTATTCTCTGACCGTGTATGATCTGATTTCCGCGTTAATTTTATACAAACCCGCAACGGAACGGAAGATCGAAGTGAATTATATCGATTCGCCGCAGGGCAAACAAATCGATTCGATCATCTTTCTTCCTCCGGAGGAAGAGACGAAGAATTGAACCGGGGCTTTACCGTTTTGCTTGGTAGAAAGTAAATTCGAATTAGTCGATCTTGTCGGAAGATTTCGGTTTTTCGGAAATTGTGGGAACTCATACAATGCGCACGATTTTAGAATTCGATTCTTAGAGCTGTGGGAACTCATACAAAATCCGGGTTTTACGATCGAATCCTGAAGCGTAGGAACTCACACAACCCGCGAGAGGGATGCGCAGGGCTTGTCTCGAAGCGCGCTTTTGGGAATATTCGATTTCCGCGCGAAGAGATGAGCGAGCAGCGAACCCGGAGCAGCGCGTTTCCCGCTTTGCGGGAACTCGCCCAAAAATCGACAATCTCAATTGGTCGTCTTGTCGGAACATTTCTTTTTTTTAGAAGTGTGGGAACTCATACAAATATGCGGGTTTTACAATCGAATCTTGAACTGTGGGAACTCACACAGTTTCAGAAATTTTATATCAAACTTGAAGAAAGGATTTGAAATTGGGAAAAGGTCCCGACCTTTCCCGCAAAGGAAAGGCCGGATTGCTTTTTAACGGAAGAATATAAACGTAAGCAGAATAAACGTAGGAATCAGAATTGCGAAAGAATACACAACGTATCCTCCGAAACTCGGCATCTTTACCTTGTTCTCTTCCGCGACGGATTTTACCATAAAGTTTGGCGCATTTCCGATATACGTCAATGCACCCATAAACACCGCACCGACCGAGATCGCTTTCAGAATACTTTCCGCGTGTGGGTCCGCTAAAATCTGTGCGACGTCGTTCATTCCCAACGTTCCTTTCGCCAATGACAAGAACGTTAAATACGTTGGAGCGTTATCCAAAACTCCGGAGAACAAACCGGTTACCCAGAAGAACTGCCATGTTTCCGTTACACCCAATTCTTTTCCGTGGTGTTCCAAAAGAATGAGCGCGGGAATCATCGTAATAAAGATTCCGATAAACAGATACGCGACTTCCTGAATCGGATGCAGTGTGAACTTGTTGTGTTCCCGCACGTGTCCTTTGGTGGTCACTTTGGAAAGTACGATCAGACCGATCAAAACTCCTTCGCGGATAAACGCGATGTACGGATTTTTCGCGATCGCGGGAATGTAATTCTGATTTAAGAACGCGACGGACAAGACCACTCCGAGAAGCCAAATGAAATTCACCTGACCTTCTAAGCTGATCTTTTCGTGACGCTTGTGATCCTTGTTGAGATCCGTTCGCGTTTCTTTTTTATACGCGATCGTATCCCAGATGAAATACAGAATCAAAAGAAGAATCCCCGCAACGAGCAGCTCCGGTAAAAGTTTAAACGTCCAGGTAAACGGAACCCCGATCAAATATCCGAGGAACAAAGGAGGATCTCCGAGAGGCGTCAAGGAACCGCCGATGTTCGAAACCAAAAAGATAAAAAAGATCACGGTATGAACCACGTGTTTTCTTTCGGAGTTCGTTTTTAATATCGGACGAATCAGAAGCATGGATGCTCCGGTCGTTCCGATAAAGGAAGCGAGGAACGTTCCGATGATCAAGAAGATGGTATTGTTGAGAGGAGTCGCGTTTATATCTCCCTTCAAACGGATTCCCCCCGAAATATAAAAGAGGGCGCCGAGAAGAATGATGAACGGAACGTATTCGAACACGAGCGTATGTACGATCTTTCCGAACCATCCGTGAAGAACCAGAATGGTAAACGAAACCGCCGCTAACGCAAGCGCGAGAATCAGTTTGTTCGTGTTGCTTTCCCACCAATGAGAGGTCGTGTGTGAAACGATGGGTAAAAGTGCGATGCTCAAAAGCATGAGAACGAAGGGAAGCACGCTCCAATACGGAAGCTCTTCTCCCTGCACCTCGTGATGGCCGGAAGCCGCTTCGTCGCTATGGGAAGAATCATGGGTCTCCGTGGTTTGCACGGGCGGTTGTGTTTCTCCCGCCGGTTCGTCCGCTAAAAGCGCAACGGAGGGCAGGGTAAGAAGGATCGCCAGAAGGACGGATGTAAGTTTTTGTTTCATTGCTCGTATCATCTGAAGAATTTTTAGACATTCTCGGGATTTGGAAGAAAGAGTAAAAGTAAAAAGACTTTCTTTGCCTTTTTTTTCCCCGTTTAACACAATCTATTTTGCGAACTTTTTTAGATTGCAGAATTTTTCAAGAAAGAGATGCTTTCCTGAGAAGTCCCCGAATAAAATTGTGCGAAAACGCGATTTACGGATGTCAGATGAATAGAAGGGTTTCCCTCAAGGAATTCTAAGAAGATGGAAGCGTTGTTTGCAAAAAAAGTCTGTTTAACTCCGGCGGAGATCGAACAACGATTGAAGTCCGTTTCCATTCAACCCACGATGCAGAGAATTTCGATCTGCCAGTACGTTCTCTGCGAAGCCGATCATCCCACCGCGGAAGAAGTCAAAGAATGGGTCGATAGCCGTTCCTTCAAAATGAGTTTGGCTACCGTATACAACACGTTGAACATTCTTGTTTCGGCCGGACTTTTGAGAGAATTCAAATTCTCCTGTTTGGGCAAATCCGTTTACGACAGCAATATCGTGGATCACTATCACTTCTTCGACGAGAAGAGCGGTAAGTTTCATGACATCGATCCTTCTCTTCTTTCCCTCAGCTCCAATCTTCCGGCCGAGTTCCTGGTCAACAAAACGGATATTTTGTTAACCGGAAATCTGACACGCGATCTGTCGAGCGACCAGTAGGAAGCGAGACGCTGAGTTCAGAGAGCGTGTCAGCCAACGAGCAGCTTTCTTACAAAGTAAGAAAACTCAATCTTTAAAGATTGATCGCTTCTCCCAAAGCCGCGCCGAAAGACTCCATTACGGTTTCTGAAAGTGTAGGGTGCGCAAAGATCGTAGTCGCGATTTCTTTGGCGGTCAACTCCTGCGTGATTCCGAGTGCGACCGCCGGTAAAAGTTCCGTAACGCCGGGGCCGATGAGATGCGCTCCTAAAATTTCTCCCGTGGCCTTATCCACGATCACTTTGGTAAAACCTCCCGCGTCTCCCATGGCCTGCGCCCTACCGCTCGCGGTAAACGGAAATTTTCCTACGCTGATCGTATAACCCATGTCAGTCGCTTTCTTTTCGGTGAATCCGATCGAAGCGACTTCGGGATGACAATACGTACAACCCGGTATCGCGTTGTAATCGATGGGAATATAGCTCAAGCGATGTGGATTTCCCGCGTGGATCGAAATCGCTTCCGCGGCTTTGATTCCTTCCATCGAAGCGACATGCGCGAGAAGAGGAGGGCCGTTGCAATCTCCGATCGCGTAGATATGAGGCACGCTTGTTTTGTATTTCGTGTCCGTCTTTACGAAACCTTTTTGTAAAAAGACTCCGATCTCTTCAAGGTTCATCGCGTCGGTGTTCGGAACCAATCCGATGGAAACCAAGATCTTCTCCGCTTCCAAAACTTCTCCCGTTGGCGGAAGATTTTTTCCCTTGAGCAGAACCTTCACGTTTCCGTTTTCCAGTTTCGGATCGGAAACTCCGACTCCCGTTAAGACTCGGATTCCCCGTTTTGCGAACGACCTTTCTAAGAATGTCGAGATCTCTTTGTCTTCCACGGGAAGAATCTGATCGAGCATTTCGACTAACGTGACTTTGGTGCCCATCGCCGCGTAAAAGTCCGCGAATTCCACTCCGATCGCTCCCGCTCCCACGATCAAAAGCGACTCCGGAATTTTTTCCTGAACCATCGCGCTTCGGGAGGAAAGAACCGTCGTTTGATCGAAGGGCAAACCCGGAAGTTCCCTGGCTCTTGCGCCCGTCGCCAGAATGAAATATTTCGAAGTGATTTCCTCTTTGGAAGTATCGGGAAGCCAAATCGTATTCGAATCTTTGAATACTGCCGTTCCTTTTTTACGTGTGATCTTGTTTTTGTTCAATAAGAATTCCACTCCGGAAGCCATTCCGTCGGCGACCTTTCTGGAACGAGCGATGATGGAAGGGAAGTCCGGCTTTGCGCTTGCAAGATCGATTCCGAATTCTTTAGCGGAATGCATCTTTTCCAAAAGGTGAGCCGATTCGAGCAAGGCTTTGGTCGGAATGCAACCCCAATTTAGACAGATACCGCCGGGTCTTTCCTTTTCGATGACGCAGACGTTCATTCCCAACTGAGCGCCTCTAATGGCCGCGACGTAACCGCCTGGCCCCGCGCCGATTACCGTAAGATCGTAGGATTCGGGCATAAATTTCTCCGGAACTATTAGAGTCCCTTTCGGAACGGTTCCGCAAGAATTATTTTGGACAAATGGAAAGAATCGCCCGGATCAGGCGCTTTTCTTTTTTAGAACGAGAATCATTCTTCCCGCCGAATTTTTAAACTTCGTCTCGTTGAATCCGGAATAAACGTGCATGATCTCGAATTTATGTCTGAGAATCATTCGTTCGATTTCTGGAAGATAGAAAACGCGCATAACGTGTTTGTCCCGAATTTCCTTCGTATTGATCTGATAGATGTAATTCACTTCCACCATCGTGGAGGTATCGGCCCTGACCAAACGAAAGCCCCGGTTTCTTTGAATCGTGGCGCTTTGGGATTTGATCTGGGCCACTGGAGTGATCGGTTTTCTTTTGATCGTTCGAAGCGGCTCGGCGTTCCAAACTTCGAGGACCGCGAGACCGGCCGGTTTCAAATTCTGCTCCATGAGTTTCAGAGTGGAGTCGATCTCTTCGTTCGTCAAAAGATAGTTAAACGAACCGAAAAGACTCATCACACAATCCAGAAGAACGCCGGATTGATACGTCTGCATCGGAGCGACGTCGAACTTACAATGGGAATATCTCTTTTTGGCGACGTCGATCATACGGGAAGAGGAATCGATTCCCTTCGGACGATAGCCTAAGGATTGAAAATAACGAACGTGTTCTCCGGTTCCGCAACCCATGTCGAGAATCGTCATAATTCTATGTTTTCGGAAAAGCCGATCCAAAAACTTGGCTTCGGAATCGATCTTGCGCGCGGGCTTTTCGATATCGAAGTAGAATTCTGCGAGTTCGTTGTACAACTTCATAAAAAATCGGTTTAGAGGTCTTGGAATCTACCCGTTAAATATATTAACGGCAGTCCGCTTATGAAAATCCAATATTTCGGAATCATTTTCTTTTTTTTTAATTGTTCTCTTGTGTCTCTCGAAAGGCAGACCGGACTTAACAAAAGTCTTTGGAGCGGCGATACGTTGATCTTAGGAGGAATTTCGGTTTCTCTTTTGTTTCTCTTCGGACTGGTTCTGAAGGAAACCGTTCACAAGGCGCCCGATCCTTCCTCGAAGTCCTTTGAGGAGAATGGCGATTCGCACAAGAATGAAATTCTTCCGCGATCGGAGAACTCCGTTCTTACGAACTTCGAATCGAACGCAAAGCGGGATTCGATTTCGGAAACGCAGACTCGGCTCGAACCAACAGGTCGAGTTCGAAACGTTTCGAACCTACGAACGAATCCGAATGCGCACGCAAGTTTCGTCTGGAAGAGGGAAGTCCCCGCACATCCGGAACTCATACTGGCTCATGAGACGTTTTTAAAACAGCTCGGTTCTTATTTGAGTTCCGCCGAAATTTATTTTTTAAGCGGAGAAGTTTCCTTGCTTCTCGCTTCGAGAAAGGGAAAGATCTTTCATCTTCCCGAAAGTCCGGAAGAAAACGTACTCACCGAAAAAAGTCTGCGCGAGTTGCAGGAAGGGAGAATCAGCTTTTCCGAATCGTTCGTGTTGATTCCGCTTTCGACCGGAACTGCACCGTTCGGATATCTCAAACTATCGTTAAACGAATGGAATCTAGTAAACCCGAAAGAATTTCAATCCTGGAAGGAAGAATACGAGGAACAGGTTTCGATTCAATTCGAATCTTCCGATCCCGAAACGGGTTTCGGCAATCTTCACGCGTTCGAGTTGGACAAACTCCGCGCGGACGAGAATATTCTAATTTTTGCAAGTATTCAAACCGATTCCTCGCACCCGTATGTTTTAAAATGGATTTCCCTTTGGACCTCCAAAATCCTTCGGAAAACGATCCGCTTTTATAGAATCCGAAAGGATCGGGTCGCGTTCTTTCTTCACGCGGAAGAATGGGATGCGTTCAGTAAGAATCTGAAGGAATTGATCGAATCTTTGCAAAACGAAAATCATCGCGTCGATCTCAACTTGGGCGTTTCGATTTTAGAAGAAACGAAGGAAGAATGGGTTTCCAACGCGAGAAAGGCGCTGGCCGCATCGATCGAACAAGGACCGAACAGGTATATTTGTCTGTGAGCATCGATCCGTTACTCGACGAAAAATTCATTCTGACGATCTCTCAGATCTTTCCTGAATATCTGGATAAAACGTTGAACGTCACCGCGATCCGCGAGGCGTTCGGGCCTTCCAAAAACGAGGGTCTTTGTTACGAGAACTGCACGATGGTCGAGTTCAAGGGAGAAATCGAAGGGAAACTATTTCTTGCCATGGACGGATATACGAAGTTGAAACTTCTCCCCTTGGTCGCGCGCTCCTTTCACATCGATCCTACCGTACGAGCGGACGCTCCTTCGATTCTGATGGAGTTCGCCAATCAGATCTGCGGAATGTTGATTTCCGAAATGAGGCTCGGAAGATTCGAAGCGGAACAGCTTCCTCCCGAAATTCTCAACCATAAACTCATACCGATCGATTTGGAAACGTATCGGCAATACATCCTGATCTATTTTTTGAAGGACTCGAAAGCCAAAGAATATCTCGGAAGGGTTTATCTCATTCTTTTGATGAAGAAGTTTTAGACAAAAATAACGGTCCTCCGAAAAATTTTTGTGGAGATTTTTCCCGTAGAATAAACCCTCATTCGGATGAATTCTTTCAACGTATGGAAGGGATTGCCCTTTCTACTCGACTATTCCGGAATCAAAACTCCTCCGCAAGCGCGCATAACGGAAACGAGTCTTAGTCTTCCGAACTCCGTTTCCTTAAGAACGAAGATTCTGGAAAGCGGAAAGAATATAAAGGCCCCGGTCATTTATCTCCAGCACGGGATGAGCTTTAAAGGAATCGACGATCCGCGCATTCTCGCGTTGGGAAACAATCTCGCCAACCGGGGCTTTCGAGTGTATCTTCCCGAACTGCCCGAAGTCAAAGGGTTGCTGATCCGTTCCGAAACGATCTCGAATATCCGATCCGCGTTTTTGCAGATTCATGCTTTGGAAGGCCGTCCTCTTTCTTATCTTTCTGCGAGTTTTTCCGCCGGAATGGGCTTTGTCGCATTAGCAAATCCGGAATGTCAGAGCGCTCTTACGGCCGCGCTTTTGATCGGAGGTTATGCGAACTTCGGCCAGACCTTCGCGTTCGTATTAAAAAACTACGAGATCGAAAGTTACGCGGTGAACGTGATGATGTACAACTACATTCATCTGATCCGTTCTAAACACGAAGGCTTAAAGGAATATTTCTTAGAGTCCGCCTTGGACAACGGATTGTCCCGAACGCCCGATGCTCTCCGCGGTCCTAAGATCCTTGCCGGTTTGGGCGAAGACGATCGAATTTTTGTTCGAAAGTTTTTGGAGAATGCGGAATTTCGAAAAGAATCCGCTGTCGCGATCAAAACGGCGGTCGCCGAACCCTTTGTGGAAGCGACTTCTCCCGCTTTCTTTGCGCATGAGTTTATCAAACCCTGTTTTCTGTTGCACGGAGACGACGATCCCGTGATCTCACCGCAGGAATCCAAGGATCTTCGCGAGTTGATTCTGAAGAATGGAAACCGAACGGTTCCGTTTCTGGAAACCAGTCTCTTGACGCACGGAGATCATCTTCCGTTTTATACGCGTTTGACGGAGATTTTGCCGATGGCTTCTTTCTGGGGAGAATATCTTTTTTCCTCGAATCATTCTTCCTGAGCGTGGATTTATCCGTAGCGCCTCGTCTGATAGCCGGCCAAACCAGGCTTTGATCCGTTTGTTTCCCGGAATTTGCCGGTTTGCAAGGTTCTAAAAATCGGCGGGATTCCGGAAGAAATTCGGCGTACCGGTTGTTGAAAAGAATAGGATCTTCTTTTTTATTTATAATTTCACGGTAATATAAGTAAAAAAAAGTTTCATTTCAAGGGAACCTTATATACTACATTTAAGTTCCTTCTCTTTAAGTCGAAATTAGAAAGAGAAATGAACTTCGGTTTAGGCCTGAAGATTGAAATACTATGAATGCGAACGACGAACCTATGAAAACACCAGCAACGGAATCTCAAACCACCCCATCTCCCATTTCCATTGAATCAGCGATCAGCATCGGAATTTCCACCGATCAGCTTTCCGCAGTGATGACCGTAAGACCTTACAATCTCAAAGGAGAAAGCGTATCCAAGGATAAACTTTGGAGCATCATTCTCGACTGGGGAATTCACAGAGAACGAATGTTAGTCGACGAGATCCGAAGAGTTTTGACTCTCTTGGACGAAGCCGGAAAACGAGGGGATTTTACTCCGATCAAAGTCGAAATCGCAAAGGGTGTCGCACCGACTCCGGGCGAAAACGGTTGGGTTCGTTTTTATCATCCTATGGCAAAGCGCGTCAAACTGCTCGAAGACGGACGCGCGGATTTCAGAAATATCGATCGATACATCAACGTAAAAATCGGCGAGAAGCTCGCCACAAAGTTTGAGGGAATTCCCGGCAACCCCGGCTTCGACGTTTTTGGAAATATCATTCCCGCACCGGCGATCAAACGTCCTAAGCTCGTACTCGGGAAGAATATCGAAGAACGGAACGTCGTTGAAGAAGGAAAGGAGCTTCAGGAATACTTCGCTGCGAGCAACGGAGTGATCTTCGTAACCGAAACTTCGATTACCGTTTCTCCCGAACTGCAAATCGCGGGCAACGTCGGCCTTTCCACGGGAAACATTCAATTCGAAGGAAACGTGATCGTTCGAGGAGATATCGAACCCGGTTCCATCGTAGAATGCACCGGATCGCTCGTCGTCTATGGAAACTTGGAAAGCAATCAAATCAAGGTCGGTCAGGATCTGATCGTTCACGGAGGAATCAAAGGTTCGGGAACGGAAATCATTCAAGTAACGGGAAGAGTGCAGGCGAAGTTTATCGAGAACGCGCACCTTGAAACCGAAGGCGATATCATCATCGAAGGTGCGATTTTAAATTCGACGGTCGACACTTTAGGATCCGTTCTTTTGAGCGGCTCCAACGGCAACCTCGTTTCGAGCAAGGTGAGAACGAATGAAGGTGTTTCGGTCATCTCCTTGGGTTCGAGCGCGGAGTTGGACGTCACCGTGGAACTCGGGTTTCACTTTAAGAACGATCGATCCTTTCAGGAAATCACCCGTAAGATTCAGATGGGCGAGAAGGAAATGGAAAAGATTCTTCCGAAAATCCAGCAGATCAAGCATATGGTTCAACGTTCCCGGGGAAATCTTCCCGAGGACAAGAAGGTCGCGTTTAAAACCGTATTCGAAGACTATAATAAGAAATTAAAGATTTTGAATATGCTTAAGTTCAAACAGGACGCTTTGAAGAGTTCCCGTTTTAATCCGGGAGCGGTTCGGCTTGCGGTTCAAAAGGGCGCTTATCCGGGCGCAGTGATTCATTATAGAAGACAGATCGAAAAGATCACTAAGTTTCAGTCTTCGTTTATGATGGTTTTTGAACCGGGTCAGGACAAAGCGATGATGGTCGCTCTGCAAACGAAGTAGTCATTTCGAAAAACGGAATCTTTTTGTCGTAGTTCCGACGGATTGCCGTGATACAAAATCGGCCCCTCCCTGTTTTGGGTGGGGGGTGAGGCGGTGGGATAGAATCGGGAGATTTCCTCGTACCAGAAAATCTCCTTCCCTTCAAGTCAAATTTTCAGGAACCATTCCGTGGGAACTCCGACAATTTTATCCTAAACGCCGACCCATAGGAAGGCGTTTGCTGAGTTGCTGAGTTGCTGAGTTGCTGAGTTGCTGAGTTGCTGAGTTTTGTTCACATCGATCGTCGATCACGCAAAAATCTTTCTTAGATTCTCTTCCGTAACGGGAGAAACGATTCCCCGTTCGGTAATGATTCCGGTGATCAACGAAGCAGGGGTCACGTCGAAGGAAGGGTTCAGCGCCTTCATTCCTTCGGGGGCGATCACTCCTTCGCTCAAGAACGGTTTTCCATCCGCGTTCTTTAAAAATCCGAACGAAGTGACTTCTTCTTCCTTTCGCATTTCGATCGGAATATGGCTTCCATCCGGGATTCTAAAATCCATGCTCTTGGCCGTGGCCGCGACGTAAAAAGGAACTCCGTGGTGTTTGGCGACGATGGCAAGGGGATACGTTCCGATCTTGTTGGCCGTATCTCCGTTGGAAGCGATACGATCCGCGCCTACGACAACCGCGTCGATCTTACGCGAGGACATCACCCAACCGGCCATGTTGTCCGTGATGAGATACGCTGGAATTCCTTCCTCTTTCAATTCCCAAGCCGTAAGTCTTGCACCCTGTAGATACGGTCTTGTCTCGTCCGCGAATACGGTCAGAGAATGACCTGCGTCGCGCAAGGATCGTATAACACCTAACGCGGTTCCGTGCCCGGCGGTCGCGAGCGCTCCCGTATTGCAATGAGTGATGATGTTCAACGCGGAAGGATTTTTCGGAAATAAAGAAAGGGCGTTTTTGGAAAGAGTCAGGTTGTTTCCGAGATCTTCCTCTAACATGAATAAGGCGAATTCCTCCGCTCCATCTTGAAGATCGTTCAGAGTAAACGAATCATAGTTCGTTTCGGGAAAGCGTGCGGAGAATTCTTCGATCGCAAGTCGCAGGTTGACCGCGGTCGGTCTGGATTCTAAAAGTTCGTGCAGCTTTTTTTTGAGTTCCGCTAAAGTCGGTTTCGAGGAAAGTCCGTTTAAATACAACGTGATCCCGAAGGCTCCGGTGATCGCGATCGCGGGCGCGCCCCTTACCACCATTTCCCGGATCGCAAAGATGCAGTCTTCCATCGTTTTTGCGTCGAGATAAGAAGTCGTACCGGGAAGAACTCTTTGATCCAAAAGAGTAAGCTGTTTGTTTCTCCAAAGAATGGGTTTTAATCCTGATTCCTGCATTTTTTTTCTTCCCGACTATAAAGGATGAGGCCCGATTTTTCGATTTAAAGAATGTGATTGAAAAATCATTCTCCTTCTCCCGGAGAATGAGGAAACCCGGGGTGAATTTTTGCCCCGGCTTTGCCTGCTTGACTCTCTGACCACAGTTCGTATTCTATCCAATATGGCAAAAAGAAAATACCGAAACGGATTGTCGCTGTTCGGTTATTCCATTTTTCATCCGATCAATCTGTTTTTAATCGCGAACGTCCTGATTTATATTCTTCAGCTTTTTGCCGGCGGAACGGGAATCATAGAATACTACTTTGCGCTCACTCCCGCGCGCGTGTTTCAAGGATTTTACTGGCAGATTTTTTCATACGGATTTCTGCACGAAGCGTATGGAACTCCTTTCATTCATCTTTTCTTCAACATGTATGTCTTCGTCATGTTCGGCGGTTTGATCTGTAAATACATTCCCGCTTGGAAGTTTACGGTCGTCTACGTCGCGGCTGTCTTGACCGGAGGATTGACCGTAATCCTCGCTCCGATCTTCGTCCAAGTATTAGGAATCCAATATCCGATGGATTTATACCAAACCACCACGCTCGGCGCGAGCGGCGGCGTTACGGGGATTTTGGTTTTGTTCGGAATTCTTTTTCCCGAAACGGAAGTCTTTCTGATCTTCTTTCGGATGAAGGCCCGTTATGCGGCATGGATCTTTGTCGGCGGGGGATTTATCGCGGATATCGTTTCGGTTTATTATTTCCATTCTCCCTTTGTCGTGAGCAACTCCTGTCATTTGGGAGGGGCGCTCGGTGCGACGCTCGTTGCCCCCTGGATTTTAAAGGGAAATTCTTTCGATTCCGGAAAGATCTTTCCCAAGCGCCAACCTCCCCAGGAGAATTCCGAGTCCAAGCCACAAAACCGTTCTTTGGCGGAAGACCTCGATTCTCAAACGCGCAAGAATCGCGAACTGCTCAGCAGTCTTGGTAAGAAGAATTCCTTTACCGATCAGGAAACATTTCTGACTCCTTTGCAACAAACGAACGTGAATTTATGTCCGCCGCCCACGTATCAATCCGAAGACCCGTTCTGCCTACGTTGTGAATGGCTTCCGAACTGCGCTTTACGAAAGCTGAAATTAGAGAGGGAATCGGGAAACTAATTGTTTCCGGATTCTTTTTTAGGCGCCTCTATCAAAAGAGACTTTTTTTCCAAGAAAATTCGTCGTATAAATTGTTTATAATAGCGGAAGAAGCCTCATTCTCCGATACAATAAAATAGAACCATTTCAAAGATAGGGTGTAATTGTGACTCAGAATAAGAAGAGCGCTTTATTTGACATTTTAAAACGCGAGAAATTGGAGAAGCTTCAGAAAAAGAACGCCCCTCCGAAAAACTCCGCGCCGAAAGAGAAGTCGCAAACACCCGCGATGGAAACTTCCGGGGAGAAGTCAGCGCCCGCCGATAAAAAAGATCAGGTTTCCAAGATCTACAAGGCCATGGAAGAGGTGAAACTCGACGTTCGTTATTATTTTTTAGAGGACGAATACAGGGATAAGATCGCGGGGATTTATATCAAAAACGAGGCTCATCTGGATCGCCTCGGAATCGAAGCCAAAAAATATTTGGATTACGCCCGCGAAAGTTTCGATCGTTACAAACAACTCGATAAGAAGATGCCTCTTGAACCCATGAACAAAAAGTCTTGGGATCACGTCGAAAAGAGCTTAAACGAACTCATCGCCAAACTTCTCGAAAAATTCGTGAAATAAAAATTCGATTCGATGATGGATGACCGATTCGACGGAAACGAACCGGTTTCATTTCTTTTCCGAAATGAAAGATTCCGATGTTTGAATCGATCAACGCACAAAAAAAGCCGCAATCTCTTGCGGCTTTTTAATTTCGAAAATTCTAAACTAAAATCAGTTAAAGAATCTTTTGTTGGCTTCTTCAGGAATGGAGATTCCGGTGAGTTTCGCCTTTTGGATGATTTCCCAGAAATATCTGTAAGTCGCACGGTCGTGAAGATCGCCCGCGTACTGGATCGGTCCCCATTCCGCGTTTTGCGCTTGGATGAGAATTTCAGCCGCAGTCTGCACTTCGCTGTAATCCGGAGCCATCGCGTCTAGAATCGCTTGGATCTGAGTCGGATAGATGGACCACATTCTCAAGAAGCCGAAATCATCATGGGCGCGTTTTGCGTCCTTGTATGTTTGATACTGGTTCTTAAGATCGAGAGTTACGTTGTGCGCAGGGATCACTCCGTTTGCAAGAGCCGCCGCTACGAGATTCGCTTTTCCTCTTCTTAAAAGTTCGTGGTCGAACTGGCCCGGGCTTTTCATACAAGAAGCGGGAATCGCTCCGTGGTGTCCGGAGATGAAGTCCATTAAACCGAAGTCGAGAACTTGGAGCCAAGGAAGAGCCGCGATCTTTTCGATTTCTTGAAGCGCTCCGTTGGTTTCGATCAATACGTGAATCGGAATTTCTCTTTTGATTCCCGCTTTTTGAACCGCTTTTTGGATGTAAGTGATCATTTCCTCAACCTGAGCCGCGCGGGTCGGTTTTGGAATAGTGATGTATGCGATTTTTTCTCCGGCTCCGGGAACGATGATGTCTACGTCTTGTTTCCAGTATGCGTTCGTATAGTCGTGAATTCTCACGCCGCTCATTTTGTGTTTGTTCAGTTCGCTGTTCTGAAGACGAACGATGAGTTCCGCGTGTTCTTTTTCTTTTCCGGTTTGCGCGCCGTCTTCGCAGTCCATGGTGATGTCGAAGAGTCCGCCGAGTTTGTTCTGAAGTTCGAGGGCTTTTGTAATCAGCTTTTCCGATCCTGCAAAGTGCTCACAGGCAGGAATGATAGGGAAAGGCTTTTCTCCTTCGAAGAGCGCCTCTCTTGGATGAGTCAATTTAGACATAGAGATACCTTTAATTCTTATTTCGAGCCTGCAAGTGAGGGTGAAAAGGCTCTAAATACAGGTTTCGGAACTGTGGGCCTCTGGTAAACCGATTTTCCTTGAGATTAAGCCTCAAGAAGTTTGAGAATGACCGCTTTTTGTGCGTCCAGTCGATTCTCCGCTTGTTGAAAGATGATGGATCGGGGACTTAAGACCACTTCTCTCGTGATCTCGTATCCCGCGTGGATCGGCATGTCGTGCATGACTCTCGCGTTCGTCTTTTCCATCAGAGCGGAATTGATCTGATACGGCATCATCAGTTCCATTCTTTGTTTTTTCTTATCGGCGTAAGAAGGGTCGTTGAAGAATTCCATGTCCAGCCAAGTGTCCGTGTAAACGTAGTCCGCGTCCTTTACGGCCTTTTCCAGATTCGATTCCCATGCGAGCGTGCCTTTGGACTTTGCCCGTTCCACCGTGGGTTCGTGTATGTTTTCCTTTTCGGCGATCGGTGTCACGAGGGTCAGATGAATTCCCAAGGCAGCGGTGATTCCGATGAGAGAGTTGACTACGTTGTTGTGAACTCCGACATACGCGAGTCGAACCCGATTCAAAGGGCGTTCCGGTTTGTCGAGCGCGATAGTCATCACGTCCGCAAGAGATTGACAAGGATGAAACATGTTGTCGCAGCCGTTGATGACGGGGACCTGCGAACCGTTCTTCATCGAAAGAAGGTCTTCGTGTTTTTTCAGACGAGCCATGATGACGGAAACGTTTCTGGAGAGATACCTCGCTTCCAGATCGATGTCGGAAAGCTGAAAGTTAGACGCCATCCAGTCCAAATAAATTCCGTGACCGCCCATTTCCGTCATCGCCACTTCAAAAGAAACTCTGGTTCTTGTGGAAGTTTTCTGAAAGAGCATCGCCAAAGAACGGCCGCTCAGATGACCCGCGTAGTTGACTCGATTCTTCTTTACGTGGATCGCAAAGTTCAGCAGATCGAGGATTTCGGAATCGGACCAGTCTTCCCAAGAAATAAGATGTTTCACGTTGATTTCGGACATAGGACTTTATGTACAGAAAACAAAATAGAAGGAGTTTCGTAAATGAAAAGACCAAAAAAAACGGGGCCGGGGAAGCCCCTAAAGGTTCATGGTTTTTCGGGCACAAATGCGAAGAAGGGAAAGCGAGCGGCGCTTCTAAGAATCGAGTCGCAAATCAAGTCGCGAGTTCCAATGCGATGAGAATGTCCGGTAAGCCCGTTCTTTGGTGGAATTGAATTCCTAAAATAAATCCTTTCCCATCAGGACGGGGAACTTGTCTTTGCAGACTTCCTTGAAAACGAAATTGGATTTCGAGCGCGTTGGAATCGATTCTTCCGCTGAGAGGGGAACCCGGGAGAAGATTCAATTCAAACGAAGAAGAAATCGTAATGCCTTCTTCCTTGAGTTTGAGGATTTCGAACGAATTCTCGAAACCGTCGATTTGTAATTTTAATCCTCGAAGATCTCTCGATGGGGTAAGTGGAATCCCTTCCATGGTTTACCTGCTTTATTATGATGGGAAGAGTGTAGAGGATTCCCGTTACATTAGATTTACCCGAACAATACGAACGGGTAAAAAGAATTGCTGACAGTCGGCTTTGCGCGAAAAATCTGGAGAGAGGGCGGAGTAAAAGTCGTGAGCGAGACAGTAGCACAAAAACCGAATCAATCTATCGAGGAAGAAACCAAACGAAGAAGAACCTTCGCCATCATCGCCCACCCGGATGCCGGGAAAACGACCTTAACCGAAAAGCTTCTTTTGTATGGAGGCGCGATCCAACTCGCGGGCGCCGTAAAAGCGCGTAAAAACAGAAAGGCAGCGACCTCCGATTGGATGGAGATGGAAAAAGAAAAAGGAATCTCCATCACTTCCGCAGCGCTTCAGTTCGAATACAACGGATACGTTCTCAATTTATTGGACACTCCCGGTCACGAAGATTTTTCCGAAGACACCTACCGCACTCTCATCGCCGCCGATACCGCCGTGATGGTGTTGGACGCGGGGAAAGGGGTCGAGCCTCAGACGATCAAGCTCTTTAAGGTTTGTCGCGACCGCGGAATTCCCATCGTAACGTTCATCAACAAGATGGACCGGCCGACAAAAAATCTTTTCGTACTTCTCGATGAGATTGAAAAGGTTCTAGGCATCGCCGCCGTTCCTATGGTATGGCCGATCGGAACCGGAGTCGACTTCAGCGGAGTGTATTCCCGCAAAGATAAGAAAATTCTAACATACGATAAAACTCCGGGAGGAAGTCAGAAGTCTTCCTTTCAAACCTCGGGAGTCAACGATCCCGAACTCGATTCACAATTCGAAGATTGGGTTTTGAAATCCTTTCGCGAAGAATTGGAACTCGTGGAAGGTGGAATTTCCGAATTCAATCAGGAGGAGTTTTTGGAATCCAAGATCACTCCTGTGTTCTTCGGTTCCGCCGTGAACAACTTCGGAATTCAATTGTTTCTAGACGAGTTTATCAAGATCGCGCCGCCTCCTTTGTTCTTTCCTTTGAAGGACGGTTCGCGTTTGGATCCGATCAAAACTCCGTTCAGCGGATTTATCTTTAAGGTTCAGGCGAACATGAACCGTCAACACAGAGACCGAATCGCATTCTTGCGCGTGACGTCCGGTAAGTTCGAACGAGGACTCAACGTGCTTCACGGAAGATTGGGAAAGTCGGTGAAACTTTCCTCTTCGTTCGCGTTCTTCGGACAAGATCGAAACACGGTGGATGAAGCGTATCCCGGCGACATCATCGGACTCGTGAACCCTGGCACGTATGCGATCGGAGATATCGTTGCTTCTTCCAAGGTTCCCGATTTAAAAGGACTTCCCGTGTTTGCACCCGAACTCTTTGCGACGATTTCCTCGGCCGATACGGCGAGCATGAAAAGTTTTCGCAAAGGAATCGATCAACTCGCGGAAGAAGGAATTCTTCATTTGTTCTCTTCGCAGACGATCGGAGGAGGATTGCCGATCATCGGCGCGATGGGCCAACTTCAGTTCGAAGTTTTCCGTCGAAGACTGATGGACGAGTACAATGCTCCGTCTACGATCACGATTCTTCCGTATGTAATTTCCTGTTGGATCGGACAAGAGGATTTGCCGAAGGTTCCGTCTTCCGCGAATCTCGTAACGGATCGAGGCGGAAGGGCTGCGCTCCTCTTTGATACGGAATGGGATAAGGGATATTTTCAAAAGAAGAATCCGGAAATAACCCTTTTGGATTATCCTCCGACCGCTTAAAACCCGATTCAGCCGTTTTAAAAGCCACCGGTCCGCATTTTTCCGCGGATCAGTTTGTAAGAAAAAAGCAATGCTCCGGTAAGATTCCGATTCATTTCGGAGTCATACATTCTGTATTTGCACCAGATGTCTTTGAGGCGGAGCGGCTTTTTGGGTCACTTCGCCTATTTTTTTTGAAAGGCCAGCGTTCGCCTGTTCGTATGAAATTCGCTTCAATCCGTTGTAAGGAAGACAGGTTCTTTTAAATCGAAAGGTCTTTGATTCTTCGCGCCAGGATCTTGAACGAATTTTTAAACAATTCACGATCGCACGCTTTTAAAGAATCTTCGGATGCTAAGATAGAGATCCCGTTTTTCGCAACGCGGTGAATATTACAAATCAGTCATAAAGGGTAACGGAGTGGGAATGCCTACTTCGGTGGATTTAAAAAATCGAATACGACTGGATTTACCTTTGCATAAGGGGAATTTTACGTATAAAAAAAGCCGGTTGAAAACCGGCTTTTTCGTAGATTTCTTTCAAACCGCTTGGAACGAATTCCGCGTTCTCGAAGGAAATCTATTTTAGTAAATTCTAAAGTAGAATTCGTTACTGGAGGTTATCCGCAACCAACTCCGCAATGTCTTTTACTTTTACTTCTTCGATCTTTCCTTCGTGTTTCACACCGTCGGTGATCATGGTCACGCAGAAAGGACAAGCGGTTGCGATCGTAGTCGCTCCCGTATCGAGAAGCTGTTTGGTTCTCTTGACGTTGACGCGGTCGTTGTTTTGCTCTTCCATCCACATCTGAGCGCCGCCCGCACCGCAACAAAGTCCTTTTGTATGGTGATCGGAAGGTTCCGCGAGTTTACCGCCGGAGATCTTTTTAACCACGTCTCTCGGATTCTCGTAGTTGTCGTTGTAACGGCCGATGTAGCAGGAATCATGATACGTGTATTTTCCGGAGGAAGCGTCTTCCGCTGTTTTCACGTCGAGTTTTTTGTCCTTCACGAGTTCATTGATGAATTCGGAGTGGTGAACCACTTCGAAGTTTCCGCCGAACTGAGGATATTCGTTTTTGATCGTGTTGTAGCAGTGTGGACAAGCGGTTACTACTTTTTTCACGTTGTATCCGTTCATCGTGTCCACGTTCGCTTGTGCGAGGGTTTGATAGAGGTATTCGTTCCCGCCTCGTCTTGCAGAATCACCGGAACAGTTTTCTTCGGTTCCGAGGATTCCGAATTTTACGTCCGCCTTCTGGAGAATTTTTACGAAAGACTTCGCGATGCTCTTGTTTCTTTCATCAAAAGCTCCCGCACATCCGACCCAGTAAAGAACGTCTACGTTGGAATCTTCCGCCATCGTTTTAACGCCAAGACCGTCTGCCCAGTCCGCTCTCGTGTGTGCTCCGACTCCCCAAGGGTTGGAGTTGTTTTCCATGTTTACGAATGCGTTTTGTAATTCCACAGGGAACTTGGATTCCGCAAGAACCAAGTGTCTTCTCATTTCCATGATCGCGTTGACTTGGTTGTTTCCAACGGGACAAGCTTCCACGCAAGCGTAACAAGTCGTGCAACCCCAAAGGGCTTCTTCGCTTAAACCTTCGTAGCTGTTGATGACTCCCGTGTCCAGAGCAGCAACTTTTTCCGCCGCGGCTGCAGCATCGGATTCTTCCGCTCTGATTTTTGCGACTTCGGGCATTTTATCCAAAAGGGCGTGTTTTAAATCCGCGATGATCATCTTCGGATTGAGAACCTTTCCGGTTCTGTTTGCAGGGCACTGAACTTGGCAGCGACCGCACTCGATACAAGACATACCGTCGAGAAGGTTCGGCCAAGGGAAATCTTCCACACGGTTCACACCCCAAACAACGTTCTCGTCTTCCAAGTTGAGTTTGGAAAGAGCGCCCTTTGGAGTATCGGATTGAAGGAAGTAGTTGAACGGTGCAAAGATCAAGTGTGCGTGCTTGGAAGTAGGCACGTAGAGCATGAACGCGAATACGGAAAGAATGTGAACCCACCACATGATCTGAACGACCAAGTCCGCTGTAGAATATTCCACGCCGATGGATTTCCAAACCGCGCCGATTCCGGCTGCGATAAAGGAAGCGTTTTCAGTCGGACTGTCGTAAACCGCTCCTACTGCTTTTGCGCCTTCTCCCAAAAGAGTGGTGATCATCAGAATCGAAATCATACTGATTACGATTGCAGACGCCGGAGAATGAACGTCGAGGCCTTTCGCTTTTTGAATCCATCTTCTCCAAGCAAAGAATCCGAGACCGACTAAAACAAGAATCGAAACGACTTGTAAGATGGAATGATAAGAGTGGTCTAAGGTTTCTGAAAAAAGACCAATAATAGAAAATTTATAAGGATCTTCTAAGCCCCAACCTAAAACACCTGCAAGCATTTGACTAACGTTATGAAATGCATAAGTTAAAAACCCGTAAAAGACAAAGGCATGCATAATGCCTCGTATAGGCTCTTTGAAATTCTTTTTTTGTAACACAACATTTTCAACGAAGGATCTAAGTCTAAAACCGAGATTTTTGAAAAGGAAGAAATTTTCGGTTCCGGTCGCAGGGCGGGCGCTAAAAATAAGTTTAAGTCTATACAGGATAGCTCGTACAAAAACAAAACCTGCTGTAAAAAAAATAATGGTGAAGACCACGTGAAACAATACTCTAAGTAAATTCATGTTAGGAGCGTTTCCTTCCTTCTTCTTATATTGTCATTTAAATTATAAATTCATTCTTCGGAAACACTTTCTGATTATTTCTTTCTGATGAAAGCTTAGAGAAATTCTTGTAATCCACCCGAGTTTCAGCATCGAAATTTGATCTTTTTTTATCTTGTTAGAAAGATAAAAAAAAGCGTTCCAAACAATGTTGAATACAAGGGTATGAGGCTTCCTGTCACTGTCGATTCATTTTTCAACCCGCTTATTTTGGGAGAAAAGAGTAAATTAAGCGCGAATGAGTTTAATAGAAATATAAGGGCGGACGCTCGATTCGTTATGCTTTGAAAAGATTCGAAAAAAGGAAAATCTCTGAAGGGTAAGAAACTGGTATTCAACTCTGCGAGTTAGGATTTTGGAGATGCCTTATTGAGAATGGTTCTCATATTTGGCTTTCGAATTAGATGCTCCAACCCTACCGCTGATCTTAGTTAAGTGAAGGTTTAAGTAGCTTCTTAGAATTGGTCTTAGATTTTTTCTATAAATTCTTCAATCCGATAGCATCGTTTATAAATTTAGAGTAAATTTGATTCATGAATCTCCGTTGCAGCATTTTTATGCTTTCTGTTAAAGATATTTTAAATACCTTCGATTTACTAAAATTCAATAAAGAGTTCTCTTGTATTTCTTATTTTAGGATAGCTTAATTTTATAATGTGATTAAGAGCTCATGTTTCGATGATAGAAGATTTGGGTTTTCGATCGTTCTCTTTTGAAGTATATTTAGCGATCGCTACAGACAATTTGCTGCTTTTAGAATATTCAAAGATATAAAAATACTAAATATTTGAAAAAACTAAAAAATAAATGTCCGTATTTAGATGTTAATCGATAGTAACTGTATGAGATAAGCCATATATTTGGAATGAATATTATTCTAAATAACTGTTGTATAATGTTTTAAATTCTTGAGCTTTCATGAAAAAGGATAAGAAACTTTATATTGAAATAGGGCATAATCTTATCAATATTGTTTGTAAATTTGAAATAGGATAAAAGGAAGAATATAAATGAAATTTCTTTCAGTAAAAAGTGCAGTTCCAACAAGAAAAATGAGTAGTGCAGATATCGTGAAGAAAGTTCGATCGGCAAGCGCACAGTTTTTCTCAAACGAAGGCTTAGATGATCTTTGTGATGAGATAGAAAAGCTCTATCTAAAATCGGGAACAAATGAATGTTTCCATTTGAACGATGAAAATGGAGAAACGCCTTATGAATTGTTAATGAAGGCAGGTAGGGAAGCATTGAGTTCGGCTGGGATTGCTCCGTCTGAAATCGATTGTTTAATTTACGTTGGCGTTTCTCGCGGATTTTTGGAGCCCGCTACAGCTAATGTTTTTCAACATTCGTTAGGTCTTGTTAATGCGACTTGTTATGACATTTTGGATGCGTGTGCCTCTTGGATACGGGCATTGCAGGTTGCTTATTTGTACACTCAAATGGGGATTTATAAAAAAATTATGATAGTGAACAGTGAGTTCAACGCTAGTTCTGTTGTATCTTATCAAATACGTGATAAATCCGAACTCAAATTCAAATTCCCTGGCTTAACCCTTGGAGAGGCGGCAACTGCAACGATTATCGGTGTCGATCAAGATAAGGATGGGAAAGAAGATTTTTATTTTACCTTTAAGAATTTTGGCAAAATGCATAAGGCCTGCAAAATTCCTCTGAAAAATTATTTAAAGTATTCTCCGAAAGGAGAAGATTACATGGATAGCGCTCCTTCTGGTGAATTTTTTTCATTCGCAAGGGAATTGTTTACATTTACTAGTGTTCAATTGATAAAGCACTTTAGATCTGATACGAAACTTAAAACCTATCAACCGGATATTATTTTTACACATTCAGCTTCCGATGCTTTTGCTGAAAATCTTATGCGTCAAGTTGGAATGAGTACTGATTTATTTTACCAAACACATTCTACATACGGCAATACAGTCTCAGCTTCGTTGCCGCTTGCGATTTCGCTAGCTGAAAAAGAGGGACGATTAAGAAAAGGGTCTCGTGTAATGATGTGTGTTGGTTCTGCAGGCGTTACGACGGCTTTTGCAACGTTCACTTACAACTAAAATATAAGGGAGTTTTATGCGAATAAATTTCCCTTATGCTAAAATTATCATAGGAAAAAACGATGAAATATTTACTTGCCTCTTTGGTTCCGTTATCCCCAATTCTTGGATATCTTGCAGGGGACTCCTATTTTTTTATTACCCCATTGTTCTTTTTTCTAATTGTTCCTGCTTTAGATTTTTTATTTGGGCGAGACACAACACAATATGCGGAGCCGAATTCTAAAGCAGGGTCGATGAAGTTTCGAATAATACTTTACTTTTGCTTTTTGCTTCAACTCTTGCTCGTAATGTTTGGGATTTATCTCGGAGTTTTATATGATGGTGAGAATTATTTTCTTATTGGTCACCTCGTTTCAACAGGATTGGCCTTGGGTGCTTTTGGTTTAGTTTCTCATGAACTCTCGCATAGTACGAATAAGTGGGAGCGATTAATTAGCTTGATTGGCTATTCTTCTATTTTTTATCCTCATTACTTTATTGAACATCTTTCCGGACATCATGTAAATTATTGCACCCCAAAAGATGTTTCTACATCCTTTCTTGGGGAATCCTTATATCACTTTATTCCGCGTAGTATTTCGGGGAGTTTGCGGAACGCCTGGCGTTTGGAGAAAAAAAAAGCTACTATAAGCGGAAGAGCTGCGTGGACTTTTAAAAATAGATTTATTCTACTGATGACGATTTCATTATTAACTTTGTTTGGAATTTATTCTATTTTTGGTTCTTATGCGGCTCTTTTTTATATCGCGCAAGGAATTGCCGCCTTATTAGTTATTGAATGTGCAAATTACGTTGCACACTATGGATTAGAAAGAAGAGAAATTTCGCCTGGTGTATTCGAAAAGGGTAGTGTAGAGCATGCTTGGGACACCAGCTTTTGGTTTTCGAGTCTGGTTTTGTTGAATCTTCCCAGACATGCCGATCATCATTGCAATCCTTCAAAACCATTTCAGCTACTTTCTTATTTTGAAAAAAGTCCAAAGGCTATCTCTGGTCCTTCGGGGATGATTCTTTTATCTTTTTTTCCTTTTCTATGGGCTAGAATAATGGATCCAATTGCCATTCAATATAGGAATCATCTGCAAATTGAGGATTTAGATTCGAATTGCGGGCTTAAGGGTGTACTTTCTCAGAAAGAGATTTGAAGTAGTGAAATTATTTCTGAAATTCGGTATATTATATAAATGTTAACTAATTATAAGCAGCTTAGCTTGCAGTTTCAGTTTGAACCGTTAATAAATCAATGGTATGCTTGGCCTTATTTGATTTCCCCGATATCGTGTGCAGTTTTTTTTGTAGAATATTATTCTAAGGTTATGCACTCTTTTATTTCTAACCCAAAGATCCATATTCAGGCTTCTAAAAATCCAGAAATGATTGGGGGGCCTTTTATAAATTACGACGAAACGATGGTGGATAAAATTAAAGCACTTCATGATGAGACTTTCGCTCGCAATGTAGAATATAGTATCGTTCGAAATGATCTTAAATCTTTAAATGAAATGTTATCTGAAGAGGCGAATGGATATTCTTTGGAAAATCTATATCAGAGGCTTGGAGAATCGCTTAGGGGGAAAATTGAGTTGCACTATGATCTTTCAAATTCTCCTTCCTATCGTTTTTTCGAAAGATTCTTTTATACAAGTAAATTCAATAAGGTTCAAAATCAATCGTCAGTTTTATCGTTAAAGTCATCTGCTCGCCGATCATTTGTTCTAAGCACACCAAGATTTCCCGATGAAAATGAAATACACGTGCTTAAGCCGTTTGCGAATAAGGCATACGATAAGTTATTTATGATGCATAGTGAGCCTGCAAACCCCGAGTCGGTATTTGAAGAGTTGGAACTTGGAAAGGAATATAGAAAGTCCTTTATGGAAATGTTCGTCACTTTCGAAAAGACTAATAAAAAAACTGAGAAAACGATTCTACGTTATTTCGGACATGCATGTGTTTGTATAGAAACTCCTGAATCCTCTATCCTCATCGATCCATTTATAGTGAATCCAAATTCTCAAGACCCTGATTTACTGCAGTTTTCCTTTCGAGATTTACCTGAAAAAATAGACGCGGTGGTTCTCACCCATAATCATCAAGATCATGTTGTAATAGAAACCCTACTTCAGATTCGTTATAAAACAGGATTAGTTATCGTTCCGAGAGCGAATGGTACTTTGATTGATCCTTCACTGAAATATATACTTCATGCGCTGGGCTTTGAAAATGTGTATGAAATTGATGATATGGAATCCGTTCAGGTTGGAGATATTATGGTAACTGGAGTTCCGTTTTTGGGTGAGCATGGAGATTTGAACGTAAGATGTAAAATAGCCCCTCTCATTTCGATTGGTGAGAGGAAGATTATGTTCGCAGCTGATTCAAATAATATAGATGAAACATTATATTATAATATTCAAAGTGAATTAGGAAATATTGATGATTTATTTATAGGAATGGAATGCAGCGGAGCACCGTTCACTTGGCAATATGGTCCTTTGCTTGCTTTTCTTCCGGATAGAAAGATGGAACAGTCAAGAAGATTGTCCGGTTCGAATCATAAAAAAGCACTTGAAATCGTAAAAACTCTTGGCATTCAGAGGGCATATGTATATGCAATGGGGCTTGAGCCTTGGTTTAGTCACGTGATGGCTACAAACTATAGTGAATTATCTGAACCGATAAAAGAATCGAAAGCTTTTATCGAAAATTGCAAAAATTCGGGAATTCATGCGGAGATGCTTTTCGGAGGAAAGGAATTTTTTTTATGAAAAATAAAATCGAATCGATGGATAGGAAAGTTGTTTTAATCACAGGTTGCTCAAGTGGTTTCGGTTATTTGACAGCCATTTTTCTTGCCTCAAAAGGATTCAAGGTTTTTGCGGGTGTACGAAACGAGAAAAAAGCCGCTCGTCTAATTGAAGATGAACGCTACTTGAAAAATAATCTTAGAATTGTTTATTTCGATGTGAGCAACGAAAATTCTATAGCGAAAGCATTACAAGAAATCGCGAAAGAAACGGAGCGAATCGACATACTAATCAATAATGCTGGTTACGGAGTCGGAGGAACTTTCGAGGATCTTTCTTCGGAGGAAATTTTTGCACAATTCCAGACTAATTTTTTTGGCGTGCAAAGCGTTACCCGTGCGTTTTTGCCGCTGATTAAGAAATCGTCAGATCCTCGTATTATTAATATTTCCAGTATAGCCGCTTATTGCGGAGTTCCATTTTTAGGGGCATACCTCAGTAGCAAATGGGCATTAGAAGGGTTTTCAGAATCGTTACGTCATGAACTTGCTTATTTCGGAATAAAAGTATTGCTTCTGCAACCTGGAATATTTCCAACAGCAATCTTTTACGAAAATGCGAAATACGCCGATAAATTTGGAACGGATGAAAGTAAATATAAAGGCGTTTCTGAATCTGTTAGAGATAAATTCCTAAATGTAATTCCATTAATAAACAATGATTCTAGAAAAGTTCCGAGAATTATCCACAAATTGATAATTCGAAAGAATCCATCGTTTAGGACGATTATTGGTTTAGATGCGAAAATTGTCTCTGTGATGCGCAGATTTCTGCCGTACAGTTTGTTCGAATTTTTTGAACGTAAATTTTTTTATTCATCGTTCGCGAGGTAGTTTCATAATGTTCAATTTTTATACTTTTGCTTTCCCTTTCTTTTTCGGTTTAGTTCTAGCGGCTATTGATGAGTTTTATTTTCATTGGAAACGAGGTCTACCTACTTGGGAGAGAATTGGGCATTCTATTGATATCGTTTTTACCATCATTCCATATTCAATTTTAATATTTTTCGAATATGATCAAACGAATCTATTAGTTTATGTGATCTTTGCCTTAATATCCTGTATGACAGTTGTGAAAGATGTTTGGGTGCACAATCGAGAATGTGAAGCTAGTGAAGAATTTATTCATGGCTTAATGTCGATGCTGCATCCGATTCTCTTATTAATACCTGCGCTACTTTGGCCGAGCTTTCATGGAGGACAAAGTTCGATCTTGCTTTCAAAGGATGCCACTATGTTTAAGTTTTTTTTTACGGCTATTTACATTGGATCATTCGTCTGGTTGGCCTATAATTTTATTTTCTGGAATATGATTGATAAAGGAAGGCGGATAAGTAAGAAACTTGTAGTCTAAGCAAAAAGTGAGATTGATATAAAAATGCACTTATTGTGATCTTTAAATTCATTGGCAAACTTGTTATTATATACTTTCGTTCCGATTGATTTAGAAAAAGCATATTTGGATGTGGGTTCTAATTGCAAATGGTATTTAAGAGAATTTCAGAATAAACTGAGATGGACGGTCGACCAACATAATTATAGTCTGATAGGAAGGATTCTGCTAAATATCGGGTTTCAAAAGTATGAACTAACAAGAAACAGAGAATATCAGGTTCAATTTAGTGAGTTCGGAAGACCTTTTGTCGATGGACGCGTTGATTTTAATATATCTCATTCGCAGGGGATCGTTGGGTGTGCTTTCTCAGACGCAGGGAGAGTAGGTTTTGATGTTGAAAAAATCGTTAAAATTAATAGCGAAGATTTTCTTGATTTTTTTAGTAATTCAGAAATTAAAAAGATTCAAAGTAGCGCAAGTCCAAATCTTACTTTTATGCAGTTTTGGACTAAGAAAGAAGCTATTCTCAAACTTGTAGGGTCAGGTGTTAATGACCTGGCTGATTTAAGAAATGTTAATCTTAGCGATAAGTTAGTTGTTTGGAGAGGTAAAAATATCAATTTATCAAAAATTGAATTAGATCCCTCCTATTCGGCGTACGCCGCGGCCGAGAATAGCCAATCATTCGTTATCAAAGAAATTTCGATTCGAGAAATGTTGTGGTTAATAAATACTTAATACTTATACTTTTAAAATTGCTTTTGAGATAGAGTATCGTAGATTTTAATGGCGGCTGCTTTTGCGTTTTCCTTTTCAATAAAAATATTTACGTGGTTTCCGTTTATATCATATGTTTCAACATGAGTTGTCGAATGTTTTTGCCAGCCATAGGATGGATCGTTTTGAAATATTTCTAAGTTAAAGAATTTTTTTATACTTTTACTTTTTAAATTTGAATTATCAGCCTTAAATAATAGAAATCTATTCGGATAAATCCTCTTTTCTTTTGTTGTGTAGTTTTTGTAAGCTGTTAGATTCTTAAAGAGATTCGGTAAATACTTTTGAAATACAAATAGATAACCTCCTTTTGAAATCATCTTTAGGAGATGTTTTAAGAGTTCAGTTGTTCCAAACGAATAAAAAACCATAAGATGAAACGATAAAAAGCTATTAAGCCTATCAATAAAGCGTAGAAACTTATAAAATTTTATCGAAAGTTTATTTTTTATAATTATATATTCGCCTCTTTGTCGTTGAATTGTGGAATCAATGAGCGGAGAAGGGGTATCAATAATCATAATCGTATCAATTTTATTTCCAGTCATTTCCAATTGAACCGCTATTTCAAAAGCAATTAAAGCTCCAAACGACCAGCCTAATAAAGTATAGGGCCCGGTCGGTTTTATAGCCTTTAGCTCCCTCACATACAGTGCCGCTATACTTTTAACGGTATTTTTAGAGATAGCATTCTTTTTAAGGCTTAACTCGGGAGATTGAAAACCGAAGATTTGTCGTTTTCCTTCAAAATGTGCTGCAAAATCCATAAAACACAGCGACTGACCATCCAAAGGATGAACACAAAAGATCGGATCTCCCTCGCCCAATGGTTGAAGTGATATTAGAGAATCGAAAACATGTAACTTAGTCTTTTTTCTCCTTTTTTCAATAGATTTTGCAATTCCCTCAATGGTCGGAAATTGAAATAAAGTAGGAATTTCGATTTCGATATTTAGCTCTTTTTTTATTCTCTTCAAAAGTATAATTGAAGTAAGCGAGGTTCCTCCTATTCTGAAAAAATTTTCTGTTACGCCAATTTTTTTAAGATTTAGAAGTTCTTGCATGATCTTTTGAACTTCCCGTTCAAGCTTGCTCTTCGGGGATCTATCTGATGTGATGGATAAACTATTAAAATCTGGCTCTGGAAGTTGTGTCCTATCTAACTTCATATTCGGGGTATACGGTAAATTTTCGATTGGAATAAATAAACTCGGTATCATAAAATGAGGGAGTTGTTCTTGCAGAAATGACCTAATTTTATTTAAATCAATAGGCGGCGCGTTGTTCTTGAAAATAAGATATGCTATCAATCGAGGTGAATTTAGTTTATCAGTTTTGATTGTAACTGCACAGTTATGAATGTAATCCAATGATTTTAAAATTGATTCTATTTCTTCAATTTCAATTCTATACCCGAGAAATTTTACTTGGGAATCTTTTCTGCCTAAGAAATGAATTTCATTGTTTTCGTCTATAAAAGCGATATCCCCTGTTTTGTAAAAGCGTTGGGCCACACCATGAATTATCTTTGTAATAAATTTCTCTTTGTTTAACTCGTCGCGATTATGATATCCGTCGCATACTCCTTTTCCTGCGATTAATAGTTCTCCGGGACAGTTCTTTGGAACAAGATTTAGATTTTCATCTAAAATGACAACGGTTGTGTTATTGATCGGAGTGCCTATCGATATAGATTTTTCCTTTTTTATATCATCCTCTGAAAGACGATAAATACATGACCAAATAGTTGTTTCAGTTGGACCGTACATATTCCAAACTTCGTTGCAAAGATAAAATAATGAATTCCCTAATTCTGCGGTTAAAATCTCTCCCCCCACCAGTGCTTTGATGTTTAATTTATTTACCCATCCAGACTCTATCAGAATTTGCCATGTACTTGGGGTGGCCTGTACGATATTTGGCGAGGGCTTGTGTTCATTTAGAAGTTTTAATAATGCCAATCCATCTTTCGATAATTTTTCTGTTCCTAAAATAATGGAAGCTCCAGTGCTCAATGGTAGGAAAATCTCTAAAACGGAAATATCGAAAGAAACGGATGTTAAAGCAAGGAAAACGTCCTCCCTGGAACTTCCAGGTTTAGTATGCATCGAATGTATGAAGTTTACGATAGAACTATGTTTAACCTTTACTCCTTTTGGTTTTCCAGTGGATCCGGAAGTGTATAGCATATAAGCCGGGTCAATGGGAGAATTCTTAACCTTTGAAATACTATAATGGTTTGCTTTTGGAATCGAATCTGAGTCGACTAACAATTTAGATATTTGCCGATTGTGAATCTTTTGAGATAGTAATTTTGACGTTATTATAATAATGGCGTTTGAATCTTCGATAATATACGAGATTCTTTCTTGTGGATAATCTGGATCTAAAGGTAAATAGGTACATCCTATTTTTAGCACTGCTATCATCGATGCAATAAGCTCGATCGAACGATTTAAGTAAATTCCGACGATCGATTTTTGAGTGATTCCCATGCTGGTCAGGGTCATTGCAATTTCTTCTGCGATATTGTTCAATTGCTTATAGGAAACTTCTTTGTTAAAATAGATAGCTGTTTTATCGGGGTAAGCTGAAACGTTTCCTTCAAATAATTCATGAAGTAATGTATTCGAAAACGTTGTCATTTGTCCTTCGATATAGGAAGGTTGAATATCGATTCGTTTTTCCTTGAACAAGTCGATATTCCCGATAGTCAAGGTTTTACTCTTAACTATGCTCTCTGACGCATAGATTAGAGTGGATAAAAATGAGTTCATAATTTTTTTATCATAAATATCGTTCATAAATTCTAAACAAATTTCGAACTGACCTAGATGCTCATTTACAGAGAGGGAAATTTCGTATTTGGCTGTCCCATTATTTTCGGCTAATTTACTCAAATACATTCCGTTCAATTTAAGCCCTGCTAAGTTCATATTGTGGTACAGGAAACATACTTGAAATAAGGGGGAACTATTTGTGTTCCTTGATATTTCAAGCCTATTTAAGATTAGTTCGAATGGAATTTCATCGAATTTGAACGACTCGAATTGTTCCTCCTGAATTTCCTTTGCTAATTCTAAAAATCTGCGTTCGTTACTTATATAAGTACGAGAGATTGAAAAATTGATAAAGAAGCCTATTAAATTTTCAAGCTCCGAATGTTTTCGTCCGGCTGTCGGTACTCCGACTACTATATCATTGATTCCGGAGTATTTATAGAGGATAGTTTTAAACAAGGTTAAAAAGAAAACATAAGGAGTGATCTGCATCTCTAAACAAAAGATTCTTATTCTTTCGCTTATCGTGCTTGGAATTGCTTTATAAATATAATCCCCAGAGTTGCTAAGATTACGTGGTCTCTTCTTTGCACTGGGGAATTCTAGTAATTCCTGAGCACCTGTTAACTTTTTTTTCCAATAATCTAAGGCATTTTCGATCGCTTCATTCGTACATTGCCTTTTTTGCCAATCACAGAAATCGAAATATTGTATTTCAAGTTTTGGGAGGTTAACTTCTTTTTGTTTTAAAAGCGAATGATAAACCTCTAACAGTTCGTTTCTGAATATTCCCATCGACCAACCATCGGTGATAATGTGGTGAAAGTTGACATGAAGAATATTCAGATTTTGATCAAAGGAAATGAGTAACGTTCTAAATAGCGGGGCTTTAGTTAGATCGAATGGTCTTTGTGAGTATTCTTGCGCAATTTTTTTTGCTAACTCTTTTTTTTCTCCTTCCTGATAAGCTTTTAAATCAATTTCTTCTAATTGGAAAGAAAGATTAGACAAGATTTTTTGAAATGGAACTCCATTCTCTTCGGAGAAGTAGGTTTTTAGGATGGAATGTCGATCCATAATTATTTGAATCGATTTTTCTAAAATTACCTTTTGAACTGGAGAATTAAATTCGATGTCAACGGGACAATGATAAGCGGCTGAATTCTTATCTAACTGAGTTAAAAACCATAGTCTCTGCTGCGGAAAAGAAAGCGGAATTCGATTTTCTTTTTCCAAATTTATTTCCATTTTCGTTATAGTAATGCCTTTACCTTTGGATGTTTGATTTAATCGTTCGAAGAAAAGTTTTCGTTGGGCCGGGTTGAGGTCTTGAATTCTTTTTTCGATTTCTTGATTCATAATATATCTATCTCTTCGTAATTAGTTTAAGTTTCGTTGTTTCATCTTTAAGGTAAGGGAATTATTAAAAAGCACCTATGAAGTCTCAATGTTTCTTAGTATCATTTCTATTGTGTCAATCGGAGCGGATTTTAATTGCTCTTTCGATACAAAGTCAGCTAATTCCAATAGATTTTTACAAATAAAAATTTCCCTTAGCTGAAGGTTCACGTTGAGATTTTTTTTTATTCGAGAGATAAGTATCGTGGCCAATAACGAATTTCCACCTAATTCGAAGAAGCTGCTCTTGAGATTAATATTTTTCTTATTCAATATTTCAGAGCAAATATCGCGGATTTCATATTCAATTTCTGTTTTTGGTTCAACGAAATCCAATTGTTTGGAGTTGATTTCTGTAATTAATTTTTTCTTGTCGATTTTTCCATTGCGGTTAATTGGGAAAGTCTGTATAAAATGAATCGAAGAAGGAAGCATATAGGACGGTAGGAGTGAGGAAAGTTGTTGTTGTAAAAATTCCTTTCGAAGAACCGATTTGTGGTTGTAGGTTTGAATTTTTGTATCGATGGATTTTCTTTTTAAATTTCGATTGGTCCCGAATACAATATATAGTTCGGTGCCGACGAATAATCGTGGCTGCTCAATGAAAAAATCAAAATTGTTTTCCATAAGAATTTTCTTAATTATTTCTAAAGATCCATTGTGATCATGGACCTCCATCACGATTTGTCGTATAATTGACCAGTGGTGTTTTTCGATACCTTTTACAATATTCAATTCGCTCTTTTCGGCATCGAGTTTTATGAGATCGATTGTTTTTATACTATTCATTTCTATAAAGTCTGAAAGATTCATGGCAGAACATTTCTGAGTTTTAGAATTAAATTTATTACTTATATATTGATTCGTTTCCTCTGGGTTTATGTCTGATAAATCCTTTCTTTCTTTCGTCTGATTGAGAAAGACTGTCCTCGTCAGGGTCGTATCTTCATTTTTATCGGCTAATAGACTGGACATTCCAGACATTTCGGGATAGAAGGTTATTAGTGTTTCACCTGTTTTTTCTGAAATTGCCATGTTGTGAGCAACGCTATTTGGAGCATATAAACTTAAATTAATCTTTAATATATTAAAAATATCGATTACAGGTTCGAATGCATGAATTTTAATATTGTGCCCATGGCTTGCAGCAAATAAAGAGAAAAGTCCGATGTTGGAGCCGATATCTAAAATTGTATCACCGTCCTGAATTTCAATTCCATATTTTAGATATGATTGATCGCTAAAAATTTCGGAATACATAAAATCTGTTTCATTTCTATTTTGATGTAATATCCACATTCCATTTTCGAGCGGGTAACGCTCTTTGTCATTGATAATGGGGCTTGAATAAGAATTCGGTACGACGAATGCAGCGATTTCTTTGTTTCCTTCGCTTCCGATTGTTGTTATATATGCGTCGGATACATCCTTATTTGATATTATTTGATTTTTGATTTCTTCAAGATCAACTCGATATCCTCGAATCTTTATTTGATTGTCAATTCGATCGAAGAAGTCAATACTTCCGTCTTTTTTCCACTCTCCAAAGTCACCTGTTCGATATGCGGTATGATCTATGTCGTTAAGTTGAATTGCGCAAAACTTTTCATTTGAAAGTTTATTTTCATTCAGATATCCTCTCGCAAGCCCGATACCGATAACACATATCTCTCCCGGGCATCCGGGCGGTTTCAATTTAAGATATTTATCCAAAATTAAAATTTGAGTATTTGGCAATGGCTTTCCAATTAGCGGCTTTTTATCTGTTTTAAAGTTATATTCAGAATACGTTGCGCAGATTGTTGTTTCTGTCGGTCCATATGCATTGATAAAGCGGAGCTGCTGCGACCATTTTTGTGCAATGGAGGCGAGGCAGCTTTCTCCTGCGCTAAAAAGAAGCCTCAAATCTGGAAGTTTTTCTTCTTGTAAAGTCGTAAGGACGGATGGTGGTAGCGTTGCAATCGTAATTTTGTTTTCAAGAAGAAAGTGCGAAAGGCTTTCTCCGACCAAAATTGAATTGGAATCTGGAACAGCAAGGGTTGCGCCTCTTGTGATGGCCATTATAATTTCCCATAAGTAGGCATCGAAACTAAATGAAGAAAATTGAATTATCGTGTCATAATTCGAAACTTGAAATTCAGCTTCGAAAAATTCAGATAGGTTTATAAGTCCTTTGTGTTCCAATAAAACGCACTTGGGATTGCCGGTAGTACCAGAAGTGAAAATTGCGTAGCATAAATCACTTGAAAGATTTTTGATTTTTGGAGGTTCTTCAGATTCTTGGGATATTTCAATTTTTTTTAAGTCGTATGGAATCGAATATATCTGATTGGAAGGCAGATTGTCCGAATGCTTTGAATCATAAATTATAATAGAGGCGTTTGAATCTTCAAGAATTCGAGCGATTCTTTGGGTTGGTAAGGCCGGATCAATTGGAAGGAAGGCACCACCTGCTTTCCAAATACCTAAGATAATTGGTAAGATATCCGCACATTTATGCATGCAAACTGAAACTATTTGTTCCTTTTCAATTCCTGTCTTAATTAAATAGTTTGCGATTTGATTTGATATTTTTTCCAGTTCTATGTAACTTATTGATTTTTGCGAATCTCGGATTGCCGTGTTTTTTGGAATGCTATCGGAAAATTTTCTAACCCTTTCAGTAATCGAACTTTCTAAGTGAATCAATTTTTCGGTTTGATTCCAGTGCTTTTCTATAAGATTTCTTTCATTCCGAATTAATAAATCGATTTCGGATATGTTTAAGTCTGGCTCTTTGCAAACAAGTCCCCAGATTTTTTCAAATCGTTCTAAAAATAAAACAAGAGTTTCCTCTTGAATGTAATTCGATAAAAACGTAATATCATATGAAATTGAATTTTCATCCATTGCAAACTGAATTTGAATTGGAGTTGAGTTTCTAAAATTTTCTTTTTGATGCAGGCCTTCTATACCAATTTGTAGATCAAATTCGAAATCTTCAATTTGCCATTGGCTTTTAAGTTTGTCGGTATATTCGATTGTTAATTCGTCTTTATTTGATATGACTTGATCGGTTTGCTCTAATAATGAGGATGTTAGCGAAAGAATTGTATCTCCTTTTTGAAATTCACTAATTGTTGGTAGCGCCAAGCCGCTGGATTTTATAAGTGGGGGTGAAAGAATTGCGATTTGATCATCATCAGTCCATTTATGACAAAGGATGTGAAAGGATGAGGCTACTTTAGAAAAGAATAATGGTATATTCTGGTTTGAAAATGATCCATCTGTGTTCTCGAGGACCCTTTGAGGAAGTTTTTTTCTTTCGAACGTGGAATTTGCGTCTGTTGGTTTAAATATTTTCTTTTGAGCTGTTTCTAATTTTGAATATAGAAATTCTAAAAACTTTTGCGTTGAATCTGTCTTTTTCATTATTAACCTGTTGCCTGCTATTTCAATTTCAGTGATTTTCTTTCTAGCTTTTATATACTTTGCAAAGCTTTTTTCGGACATCTGTTTCTCATTTCAAACTTTTAAATATTTTTTTTGCTAATTGCGGTGGAAGATTTAGTTCCTTATTGTATCGATCGATACAGAAAAACGAAATATTCGAATATTAACATGAACTTTAGTGATTGAAAATTGTGGAGCTTTGTTTCTGAAGTTTGCATCGAAATAAATGCGAGCATTTATTCGTATGTCTAGTTATGTATTTGTCTTTAGTTAATAGGATATAATAATATTCCAATTTCAGAATTACCCTTAGGCTATTAATTGGAACAGTGATGATCTCGATTTTAATTTTTAAGATTTAACTGAATTAAATGACCTCTAATAAGATTCCATTGGGAATTAATTAGGGACCGTGATTTTCGGTGAAATAGAACCTGAAATTCAATGTGGCTATTTCATCTATAAAAGGAGGTCCCTTATTGCTATTTCGCAAATCTGTATCTTTTATTTGAAAGATTTATATTTATTCGAGGGGCTTCCTGGGCATAAGTTTTTGAATGCGTAAAAGAAAACGATACCGAATTTTCTTTCAAATTAAAATAGTAGATTATTAAGATAGCGTCTCCTTGAGATAAGAAATTTGACAAACTTGCTTTTTTTATTAAAAAAAGAGGGTGCAAAATTAAGAACACCCTCCAAGCTTGAAGGTGTTCTTTGCGAAGTTCGCAACTCATAAGGAGTAACAGTGGCCTCTATCTTCTCATCTCAACCCAGCGATCGGATTCTCGAAAAAGCCTTGGACGGAGTTCGAATTTCTCCGGAGGAAGCTCTGACTCTGTATCGGGAAGGGGATCATCTCAAGATCATGGCGGCCGCCCGTAGCCTTCGGGAAAGAATTCTTCCGCACGACTACGCGAGTTATACGATGTTCCGCGTCGTTAACTACACGAACTACTGCAACGTGGAATGCAGCTTTTGTTCTTTTATGGATGAGATCGGAAACGGAAAGGGTTACGTTCTTTCCGCCGAAGAAATTTTAGAGAAGATGGACTACGCGGTCGGCGAAGGCGCGGACCAAATGTTTTTGCAAGGCGGCGTGTATCCGGATCTTCCGTTCGATTATTATCTCAATGTGATTTCTTCCGTGAAGAAGAAATATCCGGACATGCATATCCGCGCGTTTTCTCCTGTGGAGATCATCAATCTCGAAACGATCACCGGTCTTCCTCTCAAAGAAGTTCTACAAATCCTAAAACAAGCGGGACTCGATTCCGTTCCCGGAGCGGGCGCCGAAATTCTCACGGACCGAATGAGAAACATCATCTCTCCGAAAAAGGCGACCACGGAAGAATGGGTTCGCGCGATGGAAACCTGTCACGAAGTGGGACTTCCCGGAAGTGCGAACATCGTGTTCGGTTCGGAAGAAACTCAGGAAGAAGTGATCGAACACCTAAGCGTTGTGCGAAACCTCCAAGACCGGACCGGAGGATTCTTATCCTTTATCCCTTGGACCTTTCAACCTCAGACGAAACGATTCAAGGTGCGCGCGGTTTCCACACAGGAATATCTGAAGGTCCTCGGGATTTGCAGAATCTTTCTCGATAACATTCCTCATATCGAAACTTCGGTGATGGTTCTCGGAAAAGGCGTCGGTCAGCTGGCGCTCACGAGCGGCGCGGACGATATATCTTCCGTGGTCATCGAAGAAAACGTGCTTCGTTCTTACGGACTCAAAACCGAAAAAGAAGCGGTGAAATTTTTGAAAGAGGGCGGCTTTGCTCCGAAACGCAGAGACCTTCTTTACAACTACGACCGTTATAAGAACGAACTCGCGCAGACGCTTTGATCCAAAAAGAAAGTTTTAGAGGATAGGATGATAAAAATCGTAAACTTTACGCTTGTGTTTCTGATCGCACTCGCGGCCTGCACGAAACAAATCCACGAAAGGATTCACGTCGATACAGGCGTGACCGTGGAAACCTTAGGACCTCATAAATACAAACTCGTCGCGATCGGGGGAGCTTCTTCCAGTTCGGTCGAAGAAAACGACACGTTCAAAATGAAGAATACTTCCTGCACCGCGGCCAAGTCCATCGCGGCCCGAAAACTCGAAGAGTTGGAACCCGAACAAAAGAACAGACAGTTTTTTATGGAAGCGACGAGCACGCGTTACATCGACGACGGTGCGTATTGCGAAATCACCTTTCACTACGAGCTTCCCGCTCCTAAGAAGCAGCCGTAGTCGTTCCGGGAGTTTCTTTCGGAAAGTAGCGGATCGGTTCGATAAACGAAACCCGGTTGCGTCCTTTCTTTTTCGATTCGTATAAGGCCGAATCGATGGAGTGATAGATATCGTCGAAACTGAATTCTTCCTCGGGGCCGAAGATGCAAGCCCCGATCGAAACGGAAATCTTTACGGGCGCTCCGCTTTTGGTTCGATACGACAATTCCTTTTCGGAAACTTCCTTTCGTAACTTTTCGCAAAGCTGGGAAAGATCGTCTTTTTTGATCGCGTCGAGAAGAATACAAAACTCGTCCCCGCCGATCCGCGAACAGATGTCCGTCGCCCGCACCCTTTGTTTCATCACCTCGGAAATCGTCTTCAAGGCGGAATCCCCCGCGAGATGTCCGTATGAATCGTTGATCTCCTTCAGATAATCCATATCCAGGATGATCATCGCAAGGGAGAATCGATAACGTTGTGCGCGCTTGAGAAACAGTTCGAACTGTTCGATCAGATATCTCCGGTTGTAAAGCCGAGTCAGCTCGTCCACTTTGGAAATCTTTTCGATTTGAATGTTCTTTTCCCGAAGTTTGTTCACCGCCTTCTGCAGTTTTTTCTTGGCACGGTGATCCATCACCCTCCAGAAATTGATGAGAAGGTTTCCGAACACTCCCGTAAAAAGATAAATCAGAACGTTTGCAAAGTCGTGCTGCAAAGCGGTCGCGTTTCCGGTTAACGTCGTGCATAAAACCAGGGAGAAGTAAAAGAGCGCGTTGAAAAAGATCACGGTCGTTCCCGTAAACCAAAGCAGAATGTTTCCGCTCACGACGAGGGTCGTATAAAAATGAAAGTAAAGTCCCATTCTTTCCGAATCCAAAAACACGTACGGAAGAATCGAGAACACGATTGTGCCGGAGGAAAAAATACTGAATCGTTCGATGGTTCTGCGAAATGAGGATTTCCATTTTATAAGTAGAAAAGCAAAAAAAGCGGACAACAATACGACCGTCAAACGGGAGTATACGAGAACTCGATTCTCTTCTCCGAACGGGGAGGCGCCGTCCGGGACCAAGGCGGAAAGAAAACTGATTCCGATGCAGAAGAAAAAGTAGATGACGGTCGCTCTTCGGATGTCGGGTTGATAGATTCTCAGATAATCGTCCGGGAACGGATTGAAAAAAACTCTCCGAGCTAAGAGTTTTATTTTTTGATTGTTTCCCAAAATGAATCTCATGCGGTATTGCAAACTCCGAAACGGAACCCGGCTTCCTCATTTTAAAAACGGTATTCTTTAAACAATCAGGATTTATCGTCCGGTTCAAGCGACTTTGCCTGTACTCGTTGTTTGACGATTAAAAAACGACGATCTTTCTCGGGTTTTTGGTCAGAAGGGAAGGCAACGGCATTCCTTCTCCGCCGAGCGAACGCACGAATTTACCGTTGATTCGGAGTTGCACGCCTCGGATCGGAAGATTCTCCATCAAACTGTAGGTTAGCTGATCGATTCGATCCTTTAGAATTTCAGGTCCGGCGCCTCGTTCCAAATCCCCGCTCAGAGAAAGTTTCAAAACCCCGTTTTCGATTTCGTAATCGGTGTCATAACGCAGCGCCTGCGGGATCGAATTCAATATTCCTTTTTCTTTTTCCGCAGAAACCGGTCCCGCGATTAGGGAATTCAGGATGAGTTTGACCCGATCTCCTCCTTTGGAAAGACGCAGAACCTTCACCAGGCGAGAATGACTTTTATTTCCCTTGCCGTAGAACTTCAGAAAATACAAAGACAATTCTCCCTTTTCGGCAGGGATCGGAGTTGCGTGCGCGGAACCTCGTTCGGCTTCTTTTTCGGAAGAAACGTTCGTGATCGGAGGTTCCAAAACCGGAACGAGATTGTCCTCGTTCAAATCCTCTTCGATGGAGTTCGCGTTTTCGGAAGAAGTCTGCACGTCCCCGTTTTGGAGAAGTTCGCCTAAGATTTCGTCCTCGGCTTGATCCATGATTTCTTTGTGATTGAGATTTCCTTTCGGAGAAGAGGAGGATTCCGGTCCGAACTTACCGATGTTTCGAAATCCCTGAAATCCCGCGCCGGAAATGGAAAAGCCGGACCCAGTGCTTTTATCCAAAAGCACTAACGTAAAAATAATTCCGGTCAATATGAAGATGAGATTTTTTCTTTTTTCGGAATCCGGCACGTTTTCATTTTCGGAAAAAACGGGAATTCTATGCAGGCAAAAACTACAGGATTGCGGTCAGATCCGTAAGGTTTTTGAGTTCCACTTCAAAGTCGGGGATTTCCCCGGCGGGAGCGTGACCGTAGGCGCAGAACGCGAAGGGACATCCGTTTTGACGGGCCGCTTCGTGGTCCGAAAGCCTGTCTCCGATCATGAGAATTTTGTCCGGTTCGAGGCCGTAGAGTTTCACGTATTCTTTGAGAATTCCTCCCTTGGTTTTGATCCGATCGTTGTCCAGGACGAGAATCGGATCGAAAAAGGAAAGAACACCCGCAACTTCCAAAATGGTTTCGACATACGGTCTTCTACCGTTCGAGGCGGCCAGAATGCGGAATCCTTTTTTGGACAGGGATTCGATCGTTTCTTTGACGCCGGGGTAGAATTCTCCCTCTCCGTTTCGGATGCGTTGGCATAAGAATTTCAGGACGCTGTCGGAAATACCGTCTCTTTGTTCTTCGTTGAGTTGGGGGAGAAGATTTTGAAAGATCGTCTTGACCGGTTTTCCGATTTCCATCATGATTCTGTCCCGGGACGGAAGCTCGATCGGAATTCCCGTGGTTTCGGAAAAATTGCGGATCGAGTCGCGATAGACTTCGAGAATGATTTCTTCGGAGGAGAACAGGGTTCCGTCCACGTCGAAGGCAAGGGCCTGGAGAGAATCGCCGGAAAATGCAGTCATCACGGACAGTTTCTGAAAACGGGTCCTTTTGGCATTTTCTTTTTCCCTTTGCTTGATTTTCCTCCTACGCGGAGAAAATAGGAAGAACCCTCTTATGAAGACTTCGCAGCCGCATTCCTTTGTTTCGCTTTCGGGAGAAGAATGTTCCGCGAACCGCGCCGCGTTGTTTTCTTCTTTCGTATGGAACGATTACAAGGCGCAGCTGCAGAATCGGGTGCGGGGATTCGAGCTGGAACGTTATTTCGCATTAACGGAAAGCGAAAAAATCGGAATCGCCGATACGATCCGTCTCAACGTTTCCGCGACACCCTATTACGTTTCTCTTACGAACCCCGACGATCCGGAAGATCCGATCCGAAAGATGATCGTTCCGCGCGAGGCCGAATCCGTTTTTTCACCGGAAGAATCTCCCGATCCGCTGCACGAAGAACGACTTTCTCCCGTAAAAGGGCTGACGCACATGTATCCGGACCGCGTTCTTTTGTTTACCAATCACGAATGTTCCGTGTATTGCAGACATTGTATGCGCGGACGCAAGGTTTCCGATTCCAAGGAAAGAATGCTGACCGGCGATCTGGAAGCCGCGTTCGAATACATAGAATCGCGTAAGGAAATACGCGATGTCGTATTATCGGGAGGGGACCCTCTCAATCTTTCCGATTCCAAGATCGATTGGATTTTGGAACGTCTGGAAAGGATCGATCACGTAAGGATCTGCAGGCTCGGAACCAGAAACCCGGTCACACTTCCGTTTCGGATCACGTCCGAACTTTGTTCCATCATCGAATCGCACAATACCGATCGACTTTCGATCTTCTGCAACACTCAGTTCAACCACGCGAACGAATGCACAAAAGAAGCGAAGGAAGCCGTGTTGAAACTTCTGAAAGCCGGAGTCAGCGTGGGCAATCAGTGTGTTCTCCTAAAAGGAATCAACGATTCCGGAGAAGCTATGTTAGAACTTCATAAAAAACTGTTGGAGTTGCGGATTCGGGCGTATTATATGTACGACCCGGAATTGATTCCGGGTTCGAGAGGATTTCGAACGCCACTCGCCAAAGGAATCGAAATCATTTCTTATCTGCGGGGAAAGATCGGAGGAATGGGAATTCCACAGTTCGTCAACGATCTTCCCGGAGGCGGGGGAAAGATCACTTTGACCCCCGATTGGTATCTCGGCTATTATAAGCCGGAACGAATGCACGTATTCCGCTCCGCGTTACGCGGAACCTATCATCTCAGCCCGGAACCTCCGGATAGCGATCGGGAGGAATTCTATCCTTCTCTTTCCGCGGAAACCTGGGAGCGGATCGCTCCGAACGCGTTGAGCGCCCAAGAGAAAAAGTTTTTATGAAAGAAGGCAACGGAAAAGGAGTGAACCTTTCGAATGAAAGTCGGTCGGGACTCCACGAAACGTCCGGGGCGGATCTATCGGATCAAAGCCGAAATTTTCAGGCGCCCACCGTGTTGTTGTACGCGGATCTTCATGAGTTCGAAGGAGAGATTCCGAACCGCTATAAACAAGAGTGGGAATCCGAAGCTTCCGTCGATTCGATCTCGAAATTGTTAAGCGACATGGGTGAGAGAGTGGAACTCCTAACGACCCCCGAGGAGCTTTTGGAAACTCTGCAGGTTTATGTGCGTTTGGATCGCAAGGAACGTCCCGTTTTGTTTCATTTGATGGAAGGATTTCGGTCCCGCAATCGCGAATCCTTGATTCCGGCCGCAGCGGAGTTGTTCGGATTTCCTCATACCGGCTCGGACGGCTACGCACAGAACGTTTCTTTGGATAAGAATCTGACTCGGATCTTTGCGGATTCGATCGGATTGCCCGTGGCTCCCGGATTTTTGGTTCGTTCTAGGAATCCGATCGGAGAGGATTCGAAAAGCGCTTCCGTTGCAAATCGGAATTCTTTCTTGAAAAACGAGCGCTCGCTTTCGGAGGAACGTTTCGAACTTCCAAAGAATTTTTCCTTTCCCGCTTTCGTGAAACCCGCAGGAGAAGGTTCCAGTCTCGGAATCGGTGAACAAAACATCGTTCCCGACCTGCGCGAACTGCGCGCGTTTTTATCCGAGTGCCCGGAAGAATTCTTCCCCTATCTGGTGGAAACCTATTTAACAGGAACTGAATATACGATTTCCGTAATGGGTTCGGGAACTCTCGGTTACCGCGTAACCAAAGCCGGGAGATTGATCTTGCAGGACGCGCTCAAAGTCGAGAACGTCTACGGGGAAAAAACGAAATCCAAAGACGTGATGCCGGAGACGCTTGCGTTCGATTGCCCGTCCCGTTTGGAAACGTTCCTTCAGGAACAAAGTCTTCATCTTTGCAAATCTTTGGGAACTTCCGGCGCGGCAAGGCTCGACTGGAAATTGGATTCCTTAGGGAATCCTTTCTTTCTGGAAATCAATTTAACCCCGGGTTTGTCCCCGTTTTATTCCACCTTTCCGATTTGTTATCGTCAGAGCCTGGGGGACGAAAAAACCTTGTTTCAAGAGATTTTAAACATCGCTCGCAACGAATTCGAGACCGATCGATTTTTATATTCTCAAAAAAAGATCCGTCGGATTCTCTCACGGACATAGACTTGAATTTATGCAGACCGCAAGCCTGAAACAAACAACGATCTCCTTTCGCAGCGCATTGGAAGATTCGGTTCGCAATCATCCCGTATTGACTTCCAACCGTTGGCTGGAACAAAAAGAAAGAAGAATGGAAAAAGAAGATCTTCTTCTTTGGCTTCGTCAGGAATACTTCGTAAGCGTCGATTTCGTAAACTGGTTTTTAAACACGGCGGCGATCTCGGAATCCGTGGAAGCGAAGATCGTCCTCGTTCAGAATATCTGGGAAGAATTGGGAGAAGGGAAGGCGGAAGATTCCCATGTTCGTATCCTGAAAAAATTTCTTTCCGATATGGGAGAGGCGGTGGAAGACCGGCACAGACTTCCCGAAACGAAAGCGTATTTGGATTTGATGCAGAAGATCACGACTTCCGACTTCTATTCCGCACTCGGGGCGCTCGGACCCGCGAACGAATACTTGCTGAAATTGGAATATTCAAGAATGTTTGAGTCGTATCGGGATCTGAAATCCAGAATGTCCTTGCCCGAGGGAAAATTCTTTCAGGTGAACCTGGATGCGGACGAATCCCACGCGGAAAAACTCTTTCGTTTGATCGAAGACGTCGCCGACACCGAGGAAAAACGGAACCGCGTGCTGGAAGGAAACAGACTTGCGCTCGACGCAAGGCTCGTGTTTTACGAAGGATTAACGGCTTTTCAGGGACTTTAATAGATTCATACCGATCATTCCGAAAATCGGAATCAACGGAAGATACAAAAGCGGTGCGATCCACCGATATCCTTTGAGGGAATGGCTGAGTTTGCGGACCGCAAAAAATCCGGGGTATCTTCTTCCGTCCGCGATCATCTGCACGTTCCCTTCCGCCACCGAAATGTTCAATGAAGGATGGATTTCCCGTAACTCCTTTTCCGAAAAATCGCGAAACGAACGGAAACGAATCTTAGGGTCGAGGTTGATCGATTGCAGTTTTGTTGCGAGGTCCGCACAGAAAGAACAATCGCCGTCGTATAAAAAAACGAGAGACTGCAAGTAGATTCACCTTTTTGAATGTATTTTTGGGAGAAATTCAGAGGATCGGCCTTCGGCGCCGTTTGTCGGAATTACGACGTTGTACCGTAAAAATCGGCCCCACCCGGACTTGGGTGGAGGGGAGAGGTGGCGGGCAAATTTCACGATAAAATCCTTATCATAGAAAAAAACTTTCGGCAAGAACAAATCGGCCTTGTGGGAGCTCCTACAAAGGCTCGCTCTTCGGCGATTCGAGGTCCTGAGGAAGGTTTTTTAAAAAGGAGCAGACTCCTGGAATGTGTTCCTCTTTGACTCCGATCCAAAAGTAGATCCAGATTCCTTCCTTCTGCATTCCGTCGCAAACCTTCATATACCATTTGGAGATCGTGTTTTCCTTTCTCGCTCTCCAGAATAAGATCGGAAACCGAGCGATCATGTCGTCCCAGATATCCCTTCCGACTCCTTCTCCTCTGGCGATTTCGTCCACGGCGAACTTGGAAAGAAAGGTTCCGAACGGAGTGTTCTTGACTAACGCGCAGCCCTTGTATTCGGATTCGAGAACGATTCCCGCGAATTCCTGTTTCCAGAAATCCTCTTTGAGGGAACGCTGAAACGCTTTTTCGATCAGAAGATTCATCTTCTCTTTCGAGACCGAGTTTACGTCCGCGATAAAATCGATTCTGTTTTTTCTACGGAGAAGCGTCCCGCTTCCTTTGATCGTGAATAATTCCTTTAACAACGATGAGGCGGACGTGACGGCGATTCCGAATTCCTTGTCCTTTACGTTTTTATAAAGTTCCAAACAGGAGTTCAAAAGGGCGGAATCCTCCCGGTCGGCGACTACGGAAGAATCGACATCGTAGATGGAGATCTTATTTCCTTCGGAGTAGATTCCGCCTCTCGTATACAGATGGACTAGCTTTTTCGTTTTCAGAGTGGAGCAAAGTTTGGTTAAGAAGGAAAACAGAGCGGCGCCTTTTTCCTCCGCCACAAAGACCGGAAGTTTTTTTTCCGCGAGAGCGGACGCGACCGATCCGGCCAAGTCCTGAGAATGTCGGAATAATTTTCCGGGAAGAATCGAAGACGTTTCTTCCTTGTTATGATTTCTGTAAAAGAGATTGGTATAGGAGATTCCGTCCTTGTCCAAGACGACGACCGGATACAGATCCAGTTTGTGAAGCAACTTGAGGTTGTAAAGAAGCGCTTCCGCGGATTCCATCAAGGTTCCGGAATCCGCGTAGATGACGGCGAACTTTTCGGGTTCGATCGAACGGAAGAGTTTTAAAAATTGAAACGAATCCTTGGTGTTCTCTGTGACTTCTAAAAGTTTAAGGAGAATTTCCTGATGTTTCATTCTTTTTTGATTCGATTATTTGCCTAGAGTGTAGGCAACCAATTTTCCTTTGAGCTTGCCGATTGTCAGGGATTGTTCCTTGTCTTTTTTGAGTTTTAAAAAACCCAAGAGAGAAGTATCGCCGCAGACGATCGCGAGAACGTTCCCCGCAAAATGGTCCTTGAGCCGTTTTCCCCAAGCCGTATAAATTTCCTTGGCTTCTTCCTTGGTTCCGAGACGAACTCCATACGGAGGATTGGTCACGATATATCCGCCGGATATCTTATGTTCGTTTTCGGAGGTAGTCGCATCGGATTCAAAAAAAGTAATGAGATGATCGACTCCCGCGTTCTTCGCGTTCAGCTTCGCTAAATTCAAGGCCTTTTCATCCAAGTCGGATGCGAAGATTTTCGCTACGGAGGAATTCTTCTCATTCTCTTTGCGGTTCGGTTCGCCGAACAACTTTTGAAACGGAAGCGAAGAATCCAAACTTCTGTAATTCGTATATCCGCCGTATAAAAGTTTCAGAGCCGCCTCGATGACCACGGTTCCCGAGCCGCAGAACGGATCGTATAACGGTGATTTGGCGTCCCATCCGGAGTAACGAACCAGCGCGGATGCGAGAATTTCCCGAACGGGAGCTTCTCCTCCGATTCTTCCGTGTCCTCTTTGTTGAAGCGGTCTCGTGTTTAAACCGAGGGAAAGTTTTGCGTGTTCGGAATGAGAACGAAGATAGAGCAGAAAGTCCGGTTCTTCGCGTGAAATTTTCGGAGGTTCTTTCCCTTTGGAACGGAATCGGTCGAAGATCGCGTCCTTCAATCGGTATGTCGCATAACGTGAATCTTTTAACGCGTCCTTGGTGGTCGAATCGATTCGAATCGAATGTTCCGAGCCGAAAATTCTTTCGAAAGGAAACTCGAGCGCTTGATTGTAGAGATCGTCCGGATCTTCCACTCTCCAGAATTTAAGGGAAACGCTGATCCCGGATGCGATTCCGGTGGAAAGAATAAAATCCTTCAACGCTTTGGACGAACCTTGAAAGAAAACTCCTCCTCGGTTTTCGGCGACGATCTTTAAACCGGCTTCCAATACTTCTTCTCGCAAAAGTCCGGACAATCCGTCCGGACAAGAAGCGTGGTATTCGAAAGAATCCGGTTTTGAAAAATCCCATTCTGATTTGGAAGGAGAGGCATTTTGTCGAGGGCGATCCTTGGGATTTCCCTCCGGCTTTCTTACTTTGAGCCGAAGGGATTTTTTCGGTGCGGGTTTTTTAAAATTCGTCACTCGATTTGTTGCGCTAGATAGTTTTCAACGCCGATCTGACGGATGATTTCCTGTTGGGATTCGATCCAATCGATATGCTCTTCTTCGGAGACGAGAATTTTTTCGAACAATTCTCTGGTTCCGTTATCGTTGTTTTTTACAGCGATCGCGATACCTCGGTTGAATCGTTCCACCGCCGCATACTCGAGTTCGAGATCCACTTTTAAGATTTCTTCGATGTTCTTTCCCACCGCGATCTTCATGTATCTCTGAAGATCGGGAACTCCGTCGAGATACAGAATGCGATCGATGATTTCGTCCGCGTGTTTCATCTCGTCGATGGATTCGTGTTTCATAAAATCGGCGAGTTTTTTGAAACCCCAGTTCTTGTTCATCTTCGCATGAATAAAATATTGATTGATTGCCGTAAGTTCAGCCGCAAGGACTTCGCCGAGGATCTCAAGTACTTCTTTGTTACCTTTCATCGTATTCCCCTTGTATCCATTCAGTATAAAAATCATTCTTAATTTTGCAAGGATAGTTTGTAAACAAGGATGAAAAGTCGTCTTGCATGCGTTATTTAATTTTTTTTGATTTTCAATCTCACAATTTTTGAAAACATAGACTTCCATGTCTTCATCCGTATTCATTATCGATTCCGAATTGAGTCGCTTCGGAAAAACTGAACTTGATTATCATTCTCTTTCGGTGCAAACGGCGGCGAAACTTTTGGAAAGAAATTTTGAGTTTGAACCTCAATTTCTTATTTTTGCGGCGATGGCTCCCGAACGTTATACGGGAGAAATCTTTCTTCCCGCAAGAATCAAGGAAAGCCTCGGTTTAAAAAATTGTTTTACGATCAGAACCGAGACCGCATCCTCTTCCGGCGCGAGCGCTCTGCATACGGCGACGTATCTTTTACGATCGGGAGCGTTTCAAAGAGGGATCGTGATCGCAACCGAGGTGATGAGTCGTCTCGAACGGGAAGAAAACAATCTTCTGCTCGGGAGCGTTTTATCGGAACGTCAAAAAGGATTCGCGATGTCGATGGCACAGGGCGGAGGAATGATCGCGACCCGTTATCTGCACGAATACGGATACGATCGAAAGGATCTATACGCTCTTTCCAAAAAGCTGCACGACAACGGACTCAAAAACGAGAAGGCCCATATCCGAAAGAATATTACGGAAGAAGAATATTTTAAATCTCCCATGTTCACGAGCCCTCTGTGTCTTTACGATATTTCTCCTCTTTCCGACGGAAGCTGCGCGATCTTGCTCAGTTCCGAAAAAAAGAATTCTTCCCGGCCTCTGAAAATTTCCGGTATCGGACACGGGATCGGAAATCTTTCCTCCGCGCCGGGGAGTTTAAGTTTTCCTTCCAGCGTTTCCGCGTTTGCGGGAGCTTACAAAGAATCGGGTCTGAAACCGGAACAGATTCAGATCGCCGAGTTGCACGACGCGTTTACTCCGTTCGAGTTGATCGGAGCCGAAGACGCGGGATTGTTTCCGAAAGGAAAGGCGTTACGTTATGTGAAAGAGGGAAAAACTCATCCGGACGGACAACTTCCGATCAACGCATCGGGAGGTTTGAAAACGAGAGGACATCCGGTGGGAGTTTCCGGCTTGGCTCAAATCGCGGAACTGCAGACTTGGATGTATCGCGAGGATCGTTTTCAAAACGGCTTGGCGCTTTCCATCGGCGGTTTGGGCGTGAATAATTTTGCGACGATTCTTTCCAAAGTTTAGAATGGAACTTAACGGTGAATGAAAAAATATTGCTGATTCAGACCGCGTTCTTAGGCGATCTGATCTTAACGACTTCCTTCTTTCGGGAAGTGAAAAAGAAATATCCGAATTCCCATCTGACGGTTCTCGTCAACAAGGGAACCGAGGCGGTACTCGAGGCGAATCCTCATATCGATCGATTGATTCCTCTCGATAAAAAGGAATTTAAGAAATCCCTTTGGAAATTTTTCTCCTTTCTGTTCGGACTCCGAAAGGAACGTTATACGCTTTGTCTTCTCCCGCATTTTTCCTTTCGATCGACTCTGATCGGATTTGCGAGCGGAGCCAAGGTGCGAATCGGTTACGAATCCGCCGGATTCTCCTTTTTACTCACTCGAAAAATTCCGAGACCGATCCACGGAATGCACGAGGTGGAAAAACTTTTCTCGTTGTTATACGACAAGGAAGAAGTTTCCAAAATTCCGAAACGCCCCGAACTTTTTTGGAGAGAAGAATCCGTGTTCCGCGTGCGGGTTTTGATGAAAGAGAACGGACTCGAACCGGGAAACTTCGTGTTGCTCGCTCCTAGTTCCGTCTGGGAAACCAAACGTATGCCCGCTTCCAAGTTCCGCGTCTTAGGGGAACGTCTTGCAAAAGAATCCGGCAAGAAGGTAGTACTCATCGGTTCCAAAGCCGACGTGGAACTCTGCGAACAAGTGGGAGCCGGTTACGCGATCAATCTTGCGGGGAAAACCAATCTTCCCGAGTTGTCCTTTCTCGTGTCCAAAGCGGCCTTGATGGTCAGCAACGATTCATCCCCGATCCATTTCGCCTCCGCGTTCAACATTCCCACGTTAGCCGTCTTCGGTGCGACCGTACCCGATTTCGGTTATACTCCGCTTTCGGATTCTTTCTATATCTCCGAGATCCAAGGTTTGTATTGTCGTCCCTGCGGAATTCACGGAGGAAGGGTTTGTCCCGAAGGACATTTTCGCTGTATGAAGGAACAGGATACGGACAAACTGTTCGAAACGTCCGTCCAATTAGTAAAAGGGTTTTCCAAATGAATCAGAATCCGTACAAACAAAGAATCGCAGACGTACAGAAAAGACTCAAAGAAGGGGAGGTTCTGATCGTTTTTGCGGCCTCTCATTTAATCCGAAATCGGGACGTGGACTATAAGTTTCGTCAGGATTCGGATTATTATTATCTCACGGGTCTGGACGAATCCGACGGAATTCTAATATTAAAAAATTCTTATAAATCCATCTTCGTTCTTCCTAAGGACAAGGAAAAGGAGATCTGGACCGGGATTCGGATCGGAAAGGAACAGGCAAAGAATCTTTTAGGTTTGGACGAATCCTTCGATACGACCGAATGGGAATCCAAACTCGACGAGATCCTCCTCAATCAGCACACTCTGTATCATTTTTTCGGAAAGAATCTCGTTCGGGATTCCAAACTCATCGAATGGATCTATTCCCTCAATCAAAGATCGAGAGAGGGAAAATTCGGTCCGAGAAGAATCGAATCTCCCGATTTTCTCCACTGGATGCGAATGTTCAAATCTCCTCTCGAAGTCGAGGCGCTCCAGGAATCGGCGAGAATCACGGCTCTCGGTCACGATCGATTGATGCGCGAATCCAAACCGGGAATGTTCGAATACGAACTCGAAGCGATCCTCGAATCGGAATACTTAAAACACGGAGCCTGGGGCGGAGGTTACGGACATATCGTAGCCGGAGGGAAGAATGCCACGATCCTTCACTATACGTCTAACAACTGTCAGTTGAACGAAGGAGAACTCGTGCTCGTGGACAGCGGCGCGGAAAAAGGGTATTACACTGCGGACGTAACCAGAAATTTTCCGGTGGGTAAAAAATTCTCCGCGGAGCAGAAAGCCGTTTACGAAGTCGTATTGAAGGCACAAAAAGAAGCGGTCGCAAACACGAAGGAAGGAACCGAGTTCGTCGCGATCCACAATCAGGCCGTCAAAACGCTCGTGGAAGGTTTATTGGATTTGAAGTTGCTCGAAGGAAACGTCGAATCCGTATTGGAACAAGGAACATTCAAAAAATATTATATGCATAGAACGAGTCACTATCTCGGGATGGATGTTCACGACGTGGGAACGTATTATCAGGACGGAACTTCGAAAAAACTGGAGAACGGTCAGGTGATTACGATCGAACCCGGGTTGTATTTCGATCCTTCGGACGAAACGATTCCGGAAAGGTTTCGCGGGATCGGAATCCGAATCGAAGACGACGTTCTCGTGCAAGGCGCGACTCCTGTGAACTTAACGTCCATGATTCCGAAAGAAATCGAAGAGATCGAGTCAAGAAAGAGAGGATAATCCCGTTGAACGCAAGTTTTACGTTTCGATCGTTCTAAATACGACGAAAGAGGAATTCCTTTTTTATTAAACGACAACGATCTTTCTTAAAAAACTCTTTTTTTCCTTGTCGAAACCGCGAGAAACGTTAGTTGTATCGTTTCTTGAGGTTCCAGGAAACTTGTATTTTTATCTTCTTTCCATTCTACTTTCTTTTTTTGTTACAATTTCCCTCTCTTCGGAATCGATCCAAACCATCCCCTCGTTAGACGGAATCGTCAGTTTAGATTCTTCCAAGGAACACAAATGGGAGATCACGCTTGAGTCGATCGACCCCGTATCTTTTTCGCATTCGTATTTGGAAGGAAAGAAGGATTTTGACAAGATTCCTTTTTTGCCGTATTCGCCTCCCGGCGTGTATAAACTTCCGAACGAGTCCCTCCAAAACGTAACCATCGTTAAGAAATTCATCGCTCCGAAAGAATGGAAAGCGGCCGCGATTGCGGTTCGTTTGGGGATGATCACCGATAAGGACAAAGCGTATCTCAACGGAGTGTTGATCGGCGAAACGGGAGATATGAATTCGGTTTTGCCCCAGGCATACGATAAGATTCGAATCTATTCGATTCCGAACGAACTGATCCGCAAAGGAAAACCGAACATTCTCGTGATCCGAGTCAAAAAATTCTTTCGATACGAGGTGGGAATCGAACAGGATCGGACCGCGATCGGCGACGCTTCCCTCGTTCAAAAGGAACTTCTGCGCGCGGAATATATTAAGATTTTCTTATTGATGATTTATCTCACCGTGGGCGGTTATTTCCTTTTCCTCTACGTGAGACGCCGAACCGACAAGGAGAATCTATACTACGGTTTGTTTACGCTTCTCCTTGTCGTTTATCAATTCTGCAGAAATCAGGTCAAATACGACCTCGGAATCGAGTTCATCTATATGAAAAAGGCGGAATATATCATTCTGACGATCTTGGTTCCGATCTTTGCGAACTTTATACGGGCTTATTTTAAGTTTTCCCGGAATATTCTGCTGAACGTCCTCGACGTGTCGTATGTCTTTTTTACGCTCTTTTATTTCGTTTCGAACAACGTGATTCATTACAATCTTCTGAACAAACACGTGGTTCAATACGGATGGATCCTGTATGTGGGGATGGTTTTATATTATCTGATTCAACGTATGATTCAAAAGGATCGGGACGCTCTATTTATTCTGGGAGGAGTGTTGATCACCGTATTCGCCGTCGTTTTAGACACGCTCGGTGCGAGAAACATCATCGTATTTCCGAGAATTCTCGGTTACGCGTTTCTATTCTTTATCTTGAGCATCGCGACGATTCTCGCGAACAAATTCGTTCGTTTGAACGAAGAGGTCGAGGAACTCAACGAAAGCCTGGAAAAGAAGGTCGAACAAAGAACGGAAGAATTAAAACTCTCCTTGGAACAGGTCAACCGTTTGAAGGTTCAACAGGACGCGGATTACTTTCTGACTTCTTTACTCATCAATCCGCTTTCTTCGAACCGGAATACGAGCGATATTATAAAAACCGAATTTTATACGAAACAAAAGAAATCCTTCGAGTTTAAGAATAAGACATACGAGATCGGCGGGGACATCTTGATTTCGGGTAACGTGGAACTTCGCGGAAAAAAATACGTCGTCTTTGTCAACGGAGACGCGATGGGAAAATCCATTCAAGGAGCGGGAGGAGCGCTCGTAATGGGAACCGTATTCAATACGATTCTAACCCGTTCCGGGATTCCGACGCAAAAGGATAAAAAACCGGAGAAGTGGTTGGAAGAAGCCTTTCTGGAACTTCAGAAAATTTTCGAGTCCTTCGACGGTTCCATGTATATTTCGATCGTTCTAGGTTTGGTGGAAGAAGATACCGGGCTTTTGTATTATATCAACGCGGAACATCCTTGGACGGTTTTGTATCGCGACGGAGTCGCATCCTATATCGAAGAGGAGTTGACCCTTCGGAAAATCGGTATTCCCGAAAACGAACAGCATCTCGTTATTAAGAATTTTCAAATGCTTCCGGGGGATACGATCGTGATCGGCTCGGACGGAAGGGACGATCTTTTGATCGGAAACGAAGAGGATCGGATCATCAACGAGGATCAGAATCAATTCTTAAAAAGAGTTGAGGAAGGATACGGAGATCTTCGGGAAGTATATGATCGAATCTTAAAGTTCGGAGGTCTTGTCGACGACCTGACGCTTTTAAAGATCACGTATCATCCGGGGAAAAACGGGACTTCCGCGCCCGCGGATTCGTTTCGATCCCGTTCTTACGAGGACGTATTGAAACGAGGAACTTCCTTTTTACAGAACAACAGGGTTCGGGAAGGATTGGATCTTTTGGAGCAAGCGCTCGAGCTCAATCCGAAAGGAGAAACGGTTTTAAAAATCCTCGGAAGATATTATCTCAAAGAAAAAGATTACGCAAAGTCGGTCGGTTATTGGGAAACCCTTTTATCCGAAAATCCGGAATCCGCCGAATGTCTCTATCATATCTCCCTGTGTTACAAAATGCTGAAATTCTATCAAAAGGCCGCAGAGACCGGGGAAAAGGCTTATTCCGCCGATCCACTGTATATCAGGAATCTAATCAATCTTGCCGATATATATAAAATAATGAATATTCAGGATCGTGCAATTACGTACGTGAAAAAAGCTCTCGTATTGGATCCCCACAACGCCAAGGCCATTCAGGTCAAAAATTCACTCGAAACTGAAATCTGATTTTTGAAACGACATCACGACTGTGTCGCTTTAAATTCTACTTGCTCTTAGCGGCTTCTCGAAATTTATGGCAAGAGCAAGCGGGATTTCGCATGGATTCTTTACAACTTGCTAATATATAAATATTTTCTCGCAAATACTACCTTTTGCTTAGTCGCTTTTGGGCGAAGGTTTTTTATGAAATTTACGATCGCCGCGGACAATCGTTCGTTGGTTCGGTTTTTCGGAGTCGTTTATGCGGGAGAGTGTTCTTTGAATGTCGACTTATAACTTTTCAATCGGGAACCGTTCGTCCCAATCGAGAACGTTCCGTAAAATCCTTCGTTTTCTTTCCGTTTCGCGCAGAGCTTTATTCCTCTTTGTCGTTCTGTTCTGTTTATTTGCGAAAAAAGAAATCCTGCCCAAGTCTATTCAAAAAATTGAATCCTTTGACACCGTTACGAGTTTGAATTCCTCCCTTGAATCCGAATGGGAGATCACAGCGAGCGAGATCGATCCGATTTCCGTTTCAAAGGCGTATCTGTCCGGGGACCATAGTTTTTCATTCGAAACCTTTTCTTATAAGGTTCCTGGAATGTATACCTTCCGGGAGCCGGGAACCGATACCGCATTTCTCATTAAAAAATTCATCGCACCGAAGAGCTGGACGACCGCGGGGATCGCAGTTCGATTGGGAACGATTTCGGATCGAGATAAAACCTATCTGAACGGAACGCTGATCGGACAAACCGGAAAATTTTACGAACCGCTTCCGCAAGCGTATGATAAGATTCGAGTCTATTCCATTCCTACGAAATTGATCCGAAAAGGTGCGGAGAACATCCTTATCATCCAAGTGCGCGGTTTTTTTCCGGGAAAGCTCGGAATCGAACAGGATAAGACCGCGATCGGAAACGCGCATAGCATCTATAAGGACTTTTACGATACGGAATATATCAAACTCGGATTTTTGATCGTATATTCCACGGTAGGATTTTTCTTTCTGTTTTTGTATCTGCGGAAGCGGTCCAGCAAAGAGAATTTTTATTACGGACTTTTTACGATTCTTTTGGTGATCTACCAGTTTCTCAGAAATCAGACCAAATACGATACGGGAATCGATCTCATCTACTTAAAGAAAATAGAATATATTGCGGTCGCGTTTATGATGCCGGTCGCGTATCGATTCAATCGTTTTTATTTCAAGTTTCCGAAATTGATGCTGACCAACGTTCTCGACGCGGTTTTTATCGGAATCGCATTCTTCTATATTTTTACGAACGATATGATTCTCCATAGCAACGTGAATAAGAATGTCGTTCAGATCCTGTATCTTCCGTACGTCGGATTGATGTTGTATTATCTCGTAAAAAGATTGATCGAACGGAAAAAAGACGCGCTTCTCATTCTCGTCGCCGTATCCGTAGTGGTCGTTGCTTCCACGATCGACGCGATGACCACTAGAAATCTCATCGTGTTCCCGAGGCTTTTAGGCTACGCGTTCTTCGTTTTTATCGTAAGCGTTGCGACGATTCTCGCGAACCGCTACGTGAAACTCAATCAAGTCATCGAAGAGTTGAACGAGGATTTGGAAAAGAAGGTGATCCAAAGAACGCAGGAGCTGAACGACACTTTGACCGAGGTCAAACATCTGAAGGTTCAACAGGATGCGGATTACTTTCTGACTTCTTTGCTGATCAATCCGCTTTCGACCAACCACAACAGAAGTGCTTCCGTTAAGACCGAATTTTTCACGAAACAAAAGAAGTCTTTCGAATTCAAAAACCGAACCTATGAGATCGGCGGGGACATCAATATCTCCGGGAATATCAAACTCGGTGAAAACCGTTTTACCGCGTTCGTCAACGGAGACGCGATGGGAAAATCGATTCAAGGAGCGGGCGGGGCGCTCGTGATGGGAACCGTGTTCAATTCGATTCTTGCGAGAACGGCAAACACCGAACTCGGATCCTTGACGCCCGAACTTTGGTTGAAACGATCCTTTCAGGAATTACAAAGTATCTTCGAATCCTTCGACGGTTCGATGTATATTTCCGCGATCTTAGGACTTGTGGAAGAATCGACCGGAAGACTTTTGTTCATCAACGCGGAACATCCGAACGCGGTTTTATACAGGGATAAGAAAGCGAGCTTCATCTCGGACGAACTCGATCTGAGAAAGCTCGGTATTCCCGGAAACGAAACCTGGTTTTCCATCCAGGAATTTCGACTCGAAAAGAACGACGTGTTGATTCTCGGTTCGGACGGAAGAGATGATATTCTTTTGGGAATGGACGGAGATTCGAGGATTCTGAACGAGGATGAAACGGCGTTTCTCAAAAGAGTCGAAGAGGCGGAAGCCGATCTGGGAGAGATCGGCAGGCTGATCGAAAACCAAGGGGAACTTACTGACGATTTTACTCTATTAAAGATTTCGTATATTCCCGTTTTGGAAAACGGTTCCCAGGACCAAGACCCGTATTTTCGAAATGAACTCAAGACCGCGAAGGAATTCTTAAAGGCGAACGAAGCCGGTAAGGCGATCGCGGTTTTGGAAAGCGCGCAAAAATTAAGAATCGCGGACGAGGAGCTGCTTTGGCTTCTCGGAAAAAGTTATATCAAGGAAAAACAGTTCGTGCGCGCGGAGAATTGTTTCAAGCGATTGATGTTCATTCAACCGGAACATTCCGAATATCTGTATTATCTTTCGTATTGTTCCAAGATCAACAAACACTTTGCGGAAGCGATCGCGGTCGGAGAACGATTGTTCTCGCTGGAACCGGATCATATCCGGAATCTCATCAACCTGGCCGATCTGTATAAAACGCTGCGCAATTTTAAACTCGCCGAAGAACTCGTAAACCGGGCGATTACGATCGTTCCCGATCACGCGAACGCGCTCGCCGTAAAAAAGGCGATTGAAAACGCGAAGTCGAGCGCGACCGGAGCCGCTCCGACTTAGAATCTCAGTTTTCTTCCAAATAGATTCGGATCGCTTCCTTTAAGACGCTGAGTCCGATCGAAAGGGAGTCCTCGTCGATATCGAACTTGGAGCTGTGATGCGGATGCACGAGACCCTTGGCTTCGTTCATCGAACCCACAAAAAAATAACAACCGGGCACTTTCATCAAAAACGCGGAGAAATCCTCTCCACCCATGGACTTCGTGTTTTCTTCCGTTACGCTTCCCGGTCCGAGAATATTCTGCGAAGCCTTGCGTACGATGTTTGCCATATAAGGTTCGTTGATCGTGGGTTGATTGGTTCGTTCGTAATGAATCTCCGCTTTGGCGCCGAGCGCGGATACGATTCCGTTTACGATTCGTTCGAGTTTGCCCGGAACCTCTTCGAACATCTTTTTGGAATACGTTCTTACGGTTCCTTTGAGTTCGGCGGTTTCGGGAATCACGTTAAATGCGTTTCCCGCGTGAAAACTTCCCACCGTAACGACGCAGGAATCCAACGGGTCCGTGTTTCTGGAAACGATTGTTTGAAGCGCGTTTACGATTTGTGCGCCGACTACGATTGGGTCCACCGTGTGTTGCGGCATCGCTCCGTGGCCGCTGATCCCCGAGATGCGGATCGTAAACTCGTCGACGGCTGCCATCATCGGACCGTCCACGACTCCCACCTTTCCGACCGGAATGTGATTCCATACGTGCAGGGCGAGGGCCGCATCTACGTTATATTTTTCTAATATACCTTCCTCGATCATTTTGTCCGCGCCTTGGCCGCCTTCTTCCGCGGGTTGAAACACGAGTAAAACTTTTCCTTTCGGGAGAATCGAACGGATATCCTCTTTGATTTCGGTTGCGAGGCCCATGAGGATCGAAGTGTGCGCGTCGTGACCGCAGGCGTGCATCACGCCGTCGTGAACGGATTTGTATTCTTTTTGGGATTCTTCGAAGATCGGGAGGGCGTCCATATCGGCGCGCACGAGAAGAGTCTTTCCCGGTTTGCCGGAATCGATCAACGAGACGACTCCGGTTTTTGCGATTTTATCCTGAAACGTAAGGCCGAGTCGTTTTAAGTGATCGATCACGAAACTCGCGGTTTGATTCTCCTCATAGCGGAGTTCCGGATGTTTGTGGATTTGTCTTCTGTAACGAACGAGTTCTTCGGTGCGGTTTGCGGTCACTGTGAGTTTCATACTACTTCAGACCATTCTAACCGCAGGAAGGGTTTTCGAAAAGAATTTTAGATCACTCTGGAATACTCGGATAACTCCCGTTTCCAGACCTGGGTTCCGCAGTAGTGATCGCCCTCCGGGCAATACGGCTTCACTTCTCCCTGAAGGCGGATCCAGCAAGGAGCCTTGATCCACTTCGCGATTTGCGGATGGACCTTCATCACGTCCGTGAGTTCGTTGACCGAGGCTTGGAAGATTTCTTCCTGCGCGTTGTAACAGGTTCTGGATCTCCATTTGTGATGGAGATTGAGAAGGTCGCCGCTTTCGTAAAAACGGATCGGAAAGCTGTTCGGCAAAAGATACGTTCCGTGTTCGGGAGAACCTCCGGCTTCCAGAAAACGATTCAGTTTTTCGAAAATATTCTTATGGTAAGAATCGTATTTTTCCTGAAGTTCGGGATATTTTTGAACCACGAGAGGAGTGATGTAATCGGGAACGCCCGCGTATTGCGACATGAGAACCGGTCTTCCGCCCGGAACCATTCTATGTCTTTGATCCTGACTGTCCGCGGTGTGAGAGATTCTTTTTTGGAAAGAATACTGAACGTTGAAGAGGGCTCTCGTGATCGGACTCATGGAACTTTCGTTCAAGGTGGAAGTCAGGTGGCGATTTTTTGCGGGATTGAGGACGAGATCGATCGCGTTTTCGTCGCTCAAAGATGATTTAGGAATTCCTAATATAGATCGTACGGACTGCGCGAGAATCTCGGGACCGTTCGAAGAATGGGAAACGAGTTTAGAATATTTTCCGCCGAGCTCGTCGTCGAATTCCTTTACGAAAGCCGCTGCCGTTTCCGGATGAAATTCCCGTTTTCCGTTGCCGAAAACGGATTCGAAATAACGGTATTCGGTCGTTTCTTCCAACGGAAGGGGATCGTCCATCTCGTCCGCATACAACGGATCGACGGCCCGAACTTGGTTGACCATTTCGGTGACGACCGCCCTTTGTTCGTCAGGTACGTCGTAGGAATTCATCAGTCGATAGTAACGATGCAGCGTAAGTCCGTTGATGGAATGATAGAGATAGGTGTACGTTCCGAGCGGTAGCAGATAACGCGCCACTTCGAGACATTTCTTTTTGATCGGAGCCTGCCATTTGTCGGGATAGTTGGCGCGGGCCTTGTAAATCTGAAAGTATTCCTCTTGAATGAACGGATGAAGTGCTTCCGTATACGAGAAGTAGGCTTGGCTTGCGTAGTCCACCGCGTCGATATAGAGTTCCAACAATTTCCCGCTGAGTTCCGACGGAACGTAGTAATTCTCCTTTTTGACTTCCACATATCTTTGCGAAACTTGTTCGGAATTATAAAAGGGATGAGAGTGTAAAAACGACCAAACGAATTGTCGGGAGACTTTGTCGAGCGTAAAGATAAACTGAGGATGCTGACGGGTTGTGAGATGTCCGGCCTTCTTCGTCGACTTTGCGACCCTGTCTCGGATTTCGATCGATTTTTCCGAAGCGATCATATCGGAGGGCAGAAGAATTCCCTTCGATGAATAGCAAGTTCTCGCGGTTGCGATGGCGAGATTGAACGGATCCTTGCTATGATCCAGAAGTGATACGATCGGTTTTTGGGCTAACATCGAAGTCTCCGAACGGGACTATGTCCCCTGTGGAACTATCCTGAAGGGGGAAAGTTCACCGAAAACTCTTTTTTGACCCGATTTTATGGTTATCGAGCGCCCCTTAGGAAGCGAGATAGTCGAAGATAGCGCAGCGTAATCGAAGACTCTTTGCGTAGCAAAGACAGTAAGCCCCTTAGGAAGCGAGATAGTCGAAGAACGCGTAGCGTACTCGAAGACTCTTTGCGCAGCAAAGACAGTAGTCCCCTTAGGAAGCGAGATAGTCGAAGATAACGCAGCGTACTCGAAGACTCTTTTTTAACTCGGACCTCGCTCTTACCTCTCGTAGATCTCTTTTCTGTGGCCGATTGCGATTACATAAACGATCAGTTGTCGATCCACGATATCGTAAAGAATTCTATAATCTCCCTTTCTCACACGAAATCCTTCTCTTCCTTTTAATTTTTTGGCCCCAACCGGTCTTGGATTTTTGGCGAGACTCTGGATCATTTCAATCAAGGAATCGGTGATTGTTTCGGGAAGTTTGTCGAGTTGTTTCGCGGCGAATTTGGTAAGAAGAACGGAATACTCAGACGTGCCGTCTTTTGTTCTTTTTACCGGATCTTGCTTTTAAGAATTCTTGAAGCGGAACCGATTTTTCCCGTTTCGCTTTTACCTCGTCGTAAAGACGAACGTCCTCAAGTTCTTGCAGACTTTCTAAAATTTTTTTGTATTCCTGTATCGAAAGAACAACGGAATTTTTTTTTCCCTTTTCGTCGATGATGTATTGAGGATGAAAAATCATACTTCCAGAATATGACTCAGCAACAAATCGAGATCAAGATCTTTTTTTTAGCATCGAAGAAAAAGAAGTTTGTCGGACCTATTTTCGTCCATCTACGAAAACGTTTCTCTTGATTCTAAAATGTAGGAACTCCAGCAAAAATCCGATCACGGATGAAGCCGATTCAACGGCTGGATCTTATCCTCCTTTTCTTTGGGATCGGTTTACTTCTTCTTGCCTTTCTTGAGCTTGGAAGATTTTTTCTTTTTCGAATCCTCTTCTGCTTCCACTTCTTCTTCGGTTAGGATTTCCTGCGCTTCCGCGTGAGTCGAAATCCATTCGCTGTTGTCGTGCGAGAAGGTTTGTTCCCGATTTCCGAACGCGCGTTTTTCGAGAAGTTCTCGTTTCGCGGATCTTCTTCTTTCCTGACTTTCATAAACGTTCAAGAGATATTCCATTACGATCGGAAGAAGAACGCGGGAGAATACCGTCGCGACGATGACCCCGAAAATGACGACCGTAGCAAGAGGTCGTTGCACTTCCGCACCTGCCATGGTGGAAATCGCCATCGGAATAAATCCGACCGCAGCGATAACTTCGGTCGTCATTACCGGACGTAAGGAATGAATTCCCGCGAGATACACAGCGTCCGCGATCGAAGCTCCCTTTTCCAATTCTTCCCGAAGGGTAGAAGCGTAAACGACTCCGTTTAAAACCGCGATCCCGCTCACCGCGATGAACCCGACCCCGGCCGGAATACTAAACGGAAGTCCGCGGAACACGAGACCGATGATTCCTCCCGAAACCGCGAGGGGAACCACGATAAAGACGCCTAACGCGTAGTAGATGCTTCCGAACGCGGCCATGAGCATAAAGAAGATGATCGCGAGCGCGATCGGAACGACCAGGGCCAATCTTTCTTTGGCTCGCGTGAAGTTTTCGAACTGACCGCCCCAATCCGTTCTATAACCGGGTGGAAGATTCTTTTCGATTTCTTCGGTGACTTTCTGCGCTTCGTTTACGAAACCGACGAGATCTCTTCCTCGAATGTTGGTTTCGACCATGATTCTTCGTTTGAGCGATTCTCTGTAAATCGCAGCCGGGCCTTCCACGAGTTTGATGTCCGCAACCTGACCGAGAGGAACGGTGGAACCGGAGGAAGTAAAGACGGGGATGTTTTCCACCTGTTCCAAATCCGTAGCGTCGATCTTCAGACGAACGACGAGATCGAATCGTTTGAATCCTTCGAACACCTTTCCGGTTTGTCTTCCGAGACGAAGCGCTTCGACGGTTGCAAGAATTTCTTCCGCCTGTACTCCGTAACGCGCCATGTTTTCGCGATCGACCTTGATTTCGACAAGAGGAAGTCCCAATACTCTTTGAACGCGCAAGTCGGCGACTCCCGGAACTCCTTTGAGTTTGGAGGCGAATTGACCCGCGATGTCCTTGAGTTTGACGAGATCGTCTCCGTAGATTTTAATTACTACGTCGGCTTTCGATCCGGAGAGAAGCGCGTTCACTCTGTTTTCGATCGGCTGCGACAAACTGATCGTGCTCGAAGGAATGAACTTGAGAATTTCATCCTTCATCTTGCTCATGAGTTCTTCGCGATTATCGGCCGTGACCCATTCTTTGCGGGGTTTGAGTTTTACCATCGACTCGCCTTCGTCCGTTCCGATCGGTTCCGCGGCGGATTCGCCTCGTCCCATTTTGGAAACGACGCTGATGACTTCCGGAAATTTTTTTAAGACCGCTTCCATATCGGAATTCGTGTCTCTGGAATAGTTGATCGCAGTGGAAGGAAGACGTTTGATATCGATCGCGATTTCCCCTTCGTCGATCCTCGGTAAGAATTCGGAACCCAAGGTGGAACCGAGTAACAGCGCGAAGACGACGATTCCGACTCCTGCGTAACAGAATTCCTTCTTGCGAGCCATTCCGAAATCGAGAAGAAGTTTGTATTTTTCGGTGATGACGTCCCAGTATTTACTGTGATGAAAAACCGGATTTTTGAAGAGAATGCTTGCCGCGGCCGGAAACGTCGTTAAGGAGAAGAGAAGTGCGGCTCCGAGTGCGAGCGCGACCGTGATCGCCATCGGCTTGAACATTCTTCCTTCCACGCCTTCCAAACTCATCAAAGGAAGATATACGAGCATGATGATCGCGACCGAGAATGTCGCCGCGCGGCCCACTCGAACGCAGGCATCGGTGATGATCTCTTCCGCTGCGAGTTCTCTGTCCTCGAGTTTGGTCTGCATATCGTAGAACGATTTTTTCAGTATGAACCCGTGCAGGATCGATTCGAGCATCACGATTGTCCCGTCGACTAACAACCCGAAGTCGAGCGCTCCGAGAGACATCAAATTTCCCACGATCCCGAACGCGTTCATAAAGATCGTAGCGACGAGCATCGGAATCGGAATCGCCAATGCGACGAGAAGAGCGCCTTTCACCGTTCCGAGCGCGACGATCAGAACGATTACGACGAGGACCGCGGCTTCCGCGAGATTGGTAAAGATGGTGCTGAGAGTTCTTCCGATAAATTCCGAACGATCGTAGAACGTTTCGATTCTCATTCCGGGGGGAAGACGTTCTTTGATCGTTTCAATTTTTAACTTCACACGTTTTACGACTTCGAGAGAGTTTTGGCCCATGAGCATCATGGCAGTAGCTCCGACCACTTCTCCCTTCGAATCTTTCGTAATAAGACCGAAACGAAGCGCGGGACCGATTTCCACTTCCGCGATCTGACCGAGTAAAAGAGGGATCCCGTCTCCGGCCGTCGTTACCGCGGTGTTCTTCAAGTCCGCGATGGATTTATATTGGCTTTCTCCGCGGATAACGATCTGCTCCGCGTTCTTGGAAATGTAACCGCCTCCCGTGTTCTGGTTTGCGGATTCGAGTTTATCATAAATTTGTGATAGAGTTAAGTTGTGAACCGCGAGTCTTCTCGGATCGATCTTGACCTGATATTGACGAACCTGACCGCCGATGATGTTCACGTCGATGATTCCTTCCACGGATTTCACTTCACGAGCGAGTTCCCAATCCATGTACGTCCGCAATTCTTCCGGAGAATGTCTGTCCGACGTTAATACGAACTCGTAGATATCGCCGAGACCCGTTGCGATCGGTGAAAGTTCGGGTCTTCCGTAACCGGGAGGAATGATGGCTTCCGCTTGTTTGATCCGTTCATTGACGAGCTGTCTCGCGAAATAAATATCTGTCCCGTCTTTGAAAATGACAGTCACCGAACTTACGCCCGTTCTCGAAATGGAACGAATTTCGGTGACGTTCGGAAGACCGGTAAACTCCATTTCGATCGGATACGTGATGAACTGCTCGACTTCCAAAGGAGAAAGACCGGGAGAAGCCGTAACCGCGGAAACTTGAACGTTGGTCACGTCGGGGATCGCGTCGATGGAAAGATAGAATGCGTTGTAAATCCCCACGAGGGTAACCATGAAGGTCAGCACCAAAACCAGGGCTCTATTTTTAATGGAGGCGCGGATCAGTTTATCAATCATGTTTGTTGCGGATCTCTAAAAAAGGCGATATGGACAGGAAAGTTCGTTTGGGTCAAAGATGAAAGGTTTTTTTAAACAAGGAAGAAGGGAGGGCGTTTCGAGAAAAGAAATGAAAAAACGGACCCTTTCGATTCTTACGGAGGTCGCTTAATCCCTTGCAAATGACTCGTCCTTCTTCGATACGCCTCGTTTATAATCAATATGCAAAAAAAGGAATAGAATTCCGTATTCAAAACACAACCAGGAAAACGAATCTTCGTAAGGAAACACCGAATAGGCGGAATACGAGACGAAGATCAAACAGGACCAGACGATCGGATAGATGTTCCCGGAAAAAATCGAACAAACGACTAACGGGAGAATGTACCAAGGATGCACCGTGGTCGAGAAAATCAGAAAGATCAAATAGATCGATTCCGCGGTTCGAAATACGTTTTGAAGACCTTCTTCCTTTCGTTTCCAAAAGGAGAATAGAGAGATTGCGACTAACGTGGTCGCTCCGCAGATTTTTCCGGCCGCATAAAAATTCTCTCCGATCCGACGCAGAAATTCCCGTAAAACGTAATATACGCTTCCGTTGAATTCGAAGAGCTGAAAAAAAACTCCCAACCCCGACGTTTTTTGTTTTTGGATCAGTTCCGGAAAAACGGAAAATCCGATCCAAGCAAGCGCGACACAAACCGCGAGAGCCGTCCCCGAAATCCAAAACCCCTGTCGACGCGGATCCGATCGTTTTCCGTTCGCGATGGAAAAAATCAAAAACGGAACCAGAATCAACGGTGTGATTTTGGCGAGAATTCCGCAAAGAAAAAAGGCGCTCGCAAAAAATAGATCCCGAAGTCGACTTTCGTTTTGCCAGCGCGCAAACGAATACAGCGTTCCCGCAAAAAAGAAAACAAGGATGGATTCTGGATGCGCGTTGCCGGTAATTTCCGCAAGGACGAGAGGATTCAGCCAATAGATCAGGATTTTTTCCGAAGCGATTTTGTAGTATATTAGAATCTTATAAAGAATCCAAACCACTCCGAATTCGCTTAACAAAAGCGTAGTTTTCCAAAAAAGAATTCCCGCTTTCACGTTTCCGAAAACGAGCATGGTCTTTGCGGAAAGAAAAAAGAAAAACTGCAGGATCGGCGGATAAACCGAATAGAATTGGGGAGAGTTCATCGACTGCAGAAGTTCGACGGAGAGTTTCCGGGCTTGCGGAGAGAAAACGTCGATCGGAAATTCTTTGGGTAAAAACGCAAAGGGAGAGACACCTTCTTGGATCAAAAGCCCGTCCCATAAAAAACGATACACGTCTTCGGAAAGAATCGGATCGGAAAACAAAAATGCGATTCGTAAAATCAAACCGATTCCGATCCAAAAGCCCAGAGATCTCCGATCGCGATCCCGAACTAAAATCCAAACATACGAGATGAACGCGGGAAGAACAGCAGCCAAAAGAAGAAAAAAATGAGAGCGTTGTTCGAAATATTGAAACCAAAGAATGGGAACGAACGAAAGGATCAGAATCAAACGAACGCTTCCCACTCGAACGAATTCGAAGTTCATTTCGAGTGCAGCTTTCCGATCGTATAGAGAATTTTCCAACCCGCTCGGATGGAACCGGAGATCGTTCCGCTTACTTTGGAAACTCCGATTCTTTTTTTATAACTGACGGGGACTTCGACGCAGCGCAAACCCAACTTAGCCGCCTTTATCTGCATTTCGACAGTCCAACCGAAATTCCGATCCTGCATATTCAATTTTTTTAAAATATCCGAGCGTATGACTCGAAAAGGACCGAGGTCCGTAAATTTCATACCGTATAGAATTCGAATGAGAGTCGTAGCCAAACGATTTCCGAAACGTTGAACCGGCATCAAAGATCCTTTTTGGGAATTTCCTAAAACCCTCGAACCGATCACAAGATCCGCGTTGTGATCGAGCAGGGCCTGCGTTAAAAGAATCAGTTCGCTCGGCGAGTCCGAGTAATCCGCGTCGACGAACGCGATCAAGTCGGGAAGAGAAGGCGAGTTGAAAATTCTTTCCAAACCTTTCCAACACGCCGCTCCGTACCCTCTTTGTGATTCCTGCAAAACCACAGCGCCGTTTGAAGCGGCGGCATTTTTCGTATCGTCGATCGAACCGTTGTCCACCACGATGATTTCTCGGAGGTTCAAACCCGGAATCGAACGCAGATCCTTTAAAACGAACGGAATCGATTTTTCTTCGTTGAGAGCGGGGATGACGACGCTGACCGACGGGGAACTCACAGTTTGCCTTGTTTAGAAAGTCGGAATAGAGTTTCCCGGGTGGAAAGTTCTGTCTTTCCCGAATTCAGATCGGTTTTCGATTCGTAGAACAGATTCGCGAACGGATAAAACGATTCGATTTTGTTCAGCTTGGCGGCGATCTCCGGAGAAGCTTTTTTTGCGTTCTTTCTCATGTGTTCCGAATTCTCTTTTGTTAAACGAACATGTTTGATTCGAACGATTCCGAAACGAGCATTTCTGTTCGGATCAAACTTGAGGAGAAGTTCGATCTTCCTTTTTTCTCCCGAACGAATCCGGTTGTCTGCCACGAGTTTCGCTTCCGGATACCATTCCCAAGTTTGGCCGATTCGAACGGTTTCCGTCGCTATCTCCAAACCGACTTCGTTTAACAAAATCGCTTCGATCAGAAGATGTCTTTCCGGATCTCCCGTCGGAACGGAATGGCCCGCAAAACGGTTCTCCAAATCGAGTCGAACGGCTATTTTACCGGAAGTAAAATCTTTTTTCGACCATTCTAAACCGTCGATTTCCAAACCGGATTTGTATCCGCCTTTCCATTGAGGTTCGAAAAGTTCGAACGTCTTCGGAACTCCGCCGCCTATAAAGGTATGACGATGAGAATCCCGTTCTGCGTGAGGAAACGAATCCGGAACGATCTTACGTTTGATCGAAGGCATGTGACAACTAACGCAGTCCTCTTTACCAGCGTGAACGCTTTCCTTAAATTCGTCCCCCGTTTTGAAGTAACAAACAAGAGAAGAATCGAGTCTATAATCCTGATTGTGACAATCGTTGCAACGGGCGTGCAAGGCTTCGCGATTTTTTACCACCGGGTGCGGAGCGGTAGAAGCGCCCGTAGGTCCGATGAGGAACGTGTTTCCGTTCGGATCGGATTTTAAATGACAGGTCCCGCAACTCACCCCTTCCTTTTCCCATGTCGGATTAAATTTCGGATTGGAAACCGTGATCGGCTGAAAGACGTCCCCGTTTTTGAGATGGGTTGTGATTTCGCTTCTTTGACCGGAAAGAGGAATATGACAGTTCAGACAAAGCCAACGCGGAGAATTCCGTTTCGTAAGTTCGGATTGGAACTGAAGATCTGTGAACGCATTCGCGTGAGTGGACGTTCTCCATTCTTCATAGTGATCCTTATGACAGTTTCCGCAATCTTTGGCGGTGAGTCCCGCGATTCCGGAGAGGACCTCCGATACTTCCACGGGTTTAGCCCAGGGTTTACCGGGAAACCGTTCCTCCACCGATAGGATTGGCGCGGAGCCTTTGCATAAAAACACGGAGGAAACGGTTGTCGAAATTCCGAATATAATCGCGACCGTTCTATAGGATTTTAGAATATTCAAAAAATATAAATCATCAAAACGGCTCATTTCAGGGTCAGCGGATATTCCTTCTCGTTTCCGGAGGACCATTCCCACATGGAACCCGCGTAATTTTTAGCGTTGAAACCTTCGTTTCGCAACACCGCAGTCACCCAAGCGGAGCGAATTCCGCCCGTGCAATAGGAAACGACGATCGAATCCCTGGAAATCCCAAGTTCCTTGATCTTTTCGGAAATCTTCTCGGAGGGAAGAAGAATTCCGTCTTCGTTTAACAAAACCTTGTAGTAAAGATGTTTGGCACCGGGTATATGACCGCCTCTCGCTTCCCCGTAGGGAGTTTCGCCTTTGAATTCGCGCTCCTCTCTCGTGTCCAGAAAGACGTATCGTTTGTTTTTGAGATTGGATCTGATCTCGGAAGAAGTCGCGTTCAGATTCGAGTCGAATTGAATCTTGAACGAGCCGGCTTGTTGGGCTTCGCCTTGATTGGAAACGGAGACGCCTAACTGTTTTAAGGCGGAGTAACCTCCGTCGACAAGAAACGCGTTGCGATGTCCGAGCGAACGCAGCATCCACACGATTCTTCCGTCTTCACCCCAATTGTTTTTGGTTTCGCTGATTACGAGAACGGGTTGATCGTTTCTGATCCCGTAGGCTTCGAGTTTCTTTTTAAGAACGTCGAGGGGGAGGAGATTTCCTTTGTGAGGAAGTTCCGAAACGGAGAATTCTTCCCAAGTCACCGAACGGGACCCGTTGATATGTTCTCTGTAAAATACGGAACGCGATCTTGTGTCCAGCACGAGGCTGCCCGTAAGAATCGCCTTCGCTTCTCCCGGAGTTAAAATCCAAGATTCGGATTTTTGGGACCAAAGCAGGGTCGGAACCAGAAGTATTAAAGCGTAAAAGAGCGATTTGGATTTCATATAGTTTTTCCGTTGTTTCTGGAAATCTCTTCCTTCTATCATTTAGAATCAAAAAAGAGTTCCAACAATTTCATTTTGCCGATTGAAAAATCGATTTTCGAAAAAGCAAGCTTAAATCCGTTATAACAGAATTTTTAATGTTATAGTAAAAATTTTTAGTTATTGCAGAAATGGAGGTGATTATTCTGGTTGAATGATAGGTCTAAAGAAGAGGACTGACGTTATCCAAGAGGATGGTGGACTTATGATTAAACTAGGTAGTTTTCCCGATTCGGTCAATGAATATGCCGCGAGATCGGTCGCCGGACTTGTATTTTTTCTGACGATCGCGACCGTATTGACGCAATCGATTTGGTTGAATCTCGCGTTGCTCTACGGATTTACGGCGAGAGTTTTATACGGCCCGAAATTTTCTCTCTTTGCGAAGATCGCGATTCATGGTATCGTTCCCTTATTGGGTTTGGGAAACCGTGAAACCGCAGGACCGCCGAAACGTTTTGCGCAGTCGATCGGATTTCTGTTTAGCCTAACGTCTCTGATTCTGCTCTTACAGGGACAGATTCTTGCGTTTCAAATCGTACTCGGAATTCTGATATTCTTTTCCGGTTTGGAATCCTTTGTCGGTTTTTGCGCCGGTTGTTTCGTTTTCGGTTATTTGATGCGATGGGGAATTATACCGCAGGAAGTCTGCGAAAAATGCAACAATCTCACCTTTCCATCGAAACAATCCTGACCGACTCAGCGAGCTGAAATGGAAAAAGGTAAATTAGAGTTTTATAAAGTTTAAAAAAGGAATCGATATGTCTAAAGAATCCTATTACGTTCCCGAAGATCTCAAGAAATTCGGAAACATCGGTGAGTTTCAACCCGGTCTTGCGAAAAAATTTTTCGACTACTATGGAGACGTTTTTGCGGAAGGAGCCTTGACCGCGCGTGAAAAGTCCCTGATCGCTTTGGCCGTTTCTCATGCGATTCAATGTCCTTATTGTATCGACGCATATACGACCGATACTTTGGAAAAAGGAGTGAGCGAAGCCGGCTTGATGGAAGCGGTTCACGTTGCGGCGGCGATCCGCGGCGGCGCTTCTCTCGTTCATTCGGTTCAGATGATGAATAAGGTCAAAGAACTGGGAATGTGATCGGTTAGCGGAGAAGAATCATCTTGAAATCCCTTCAGTCCAGAGGAAGCGAACTCGTTTCTCCCGAAAAACAGTTCGAAATCTTAGAGGAAGTTTTTAAACGGAAGAATCTTCCTTCTTTTACGGATCGTCTGATCGAATCGGGAGTCGGAGAGTTGCGTCCGGTGACGACCGAAATCTTTCAGATGAATCTCGGAAAACTTTGCAATCAAACCTGCAAACATTGTCACGTGGACGCAGGACCGGATCGAAAAGAAATCATGAGTAAGGAGATCATGCTTCATTGTTTGAGTGTTCTTGCCGTAAGTCCGATTTCCACGGTCGATATCACGGGCGGAGCGCCGGAAATGAATCCCGAATTTCGTTGGCTCGTATCCGAACTTAGGAGTCTCGGAAAGAAGGTGATGGTTCGGTGCAATCTTACGATTCTTCTTGCAGGCGAGCGTTATAAGGATCTTCCGCAATTCTACGCGGATCAAAAAGTGGAGGTCGTATCCAGTCTTCCTTACTTTGAAAAAAGAAGAACGGATGCACAGAGAGGGGACGGCGTTTTTGATCGTTCGATCGAAGCACTGAAACGATTGAATGCGGTAGGTTACGGCGATCCCGATTCGGGACTCGTGTTGAATCTCGTCTACAATCCCGCGGGCGCCTTTTTACCCGGGGGACAGGCGACGCTCGAACGCGAATTCAAAATCTCGCTTCAGAAACAATTCGGAATTCGGTTTAATTCTTTATTCACGATTACGAATATGCCGATTTCTAGATATTTGGAATATCTGATCGAAAGCGGAAATCTGGACGGATATATGGAAAAGCTCGTGACTTCCTACAATCCGATCGCGGCTCAGGGAGTAATGTGCAGGAATACGTTCAGCGTAGGTTGCGACGGCACATTGTATGACTGCGATTTCAACCAGATGTTGGATATGAAGTTGGAAGGAAGCGTGCAGAACATACGCGACTACGATGCCGGCGCTCTGGAAAAAAGAAAGATCCGGGTCCACGAACACTGCTACGGCTGTACGGCCGGTGCGGGATCCAGTTGCGGAGGAGCAACCGTTTGAAGAAGGGGCGCATATTCCGCTTCGATCTCGTCCGCATCGTTGCGGAAAAGCCGGGAGATTCTTTCCAGATTTAAGAACTTTTCCTGTTTTGTAACGACAGGAGTTTGCAGATTTTGATTGAAATGGAGCAGCGCTTTTCCTTCGTCTAGTCTGCTTTGCACGAAACGATCGTGATTGATTTTTCTTTTTTCGACTAAGACGTTGAGTTCTTCGGAAAGGGCTTGGAGATCGCTGAAACGATCCAGCAGGACAGTGGAATCCAATTCGAAGCCGATCGAATTTCTGCAATTTCCAAGCGCCGCCCAAACGGTCGTGCCCGTTCCGAGAAACGGATCCAAAACGAGATCGCCTTTGAGGGAATACATCAGAATGATTCGATTTGCAAGTTCCAACGGATATGCGGCGCTTCTTTCACGACCCGCCAACGAACTCAAACCCTGTTTTTTGCCCTTGAAATCCCAGACGTCCGTAAACCAGGAGTTCCGTTCTTCCCAAAAAAACGCGCTTTCCGCGCGGGCAAGTTTGTCCGCTTTGGACGGAAATTTCCGTTTATTGTTTTTTCTGAATATTAGAATATGCTCATGTTCTAAGGTCACATACGCGCCCGCCGGAAGCATTCCCGAACCCATAAACTTATTGGGAGAATTCGTCTGTTTTCTCCAAAGAATTCCGGGAAGACTTTGGAAACCGATCGCGTTGCATCCCTGGAGAATTCTCGCGTGATTCATAAAAATACGGAAGCCGAACGCTGTGTTTCGGGTGGCGTCGCCGACGTTGATCACGAGAAATCCTCCGTCCTTCAAAACGCGGAAGGATTCTTTCCAAACCTTATCGAGCTCGTTATGCATTCTTTCGTAGGAAAGAAGTGGATCGGTTGCGAACGTTTCTTTGATTTCGGAGGAAAAACCGAAAAACAGATCGTCCCACATTTCGATCATCGGATACGGAGGAGAGGTCAGGATCAGATCCACGCTTTCGGATTCGATGGGGAACGTTTCCCTCGAGTCCCTATGGAGAATTTTGTGGATCGTCCGTTTCATATTCTAAACCATAGAATCCCGATCTCCGTTTTCTCTGTCCACTCAAAACGATTTTGCGGCATTCGTCCGTTTCGATCCTCCGAAAGGATTCTTTCGTTCCTTGAATCGGATAAGAATTTCGAAATCGAAGCCGGAAATTGCCGATGCTGAAATTTCTTTTTTCCGAAGACCGCGCTCCTTTCTGCGGTTTGTTTTCCCTGGTTCTCTACGGGGCTTTGTTTTATGTTTCCGCACAAACTCCGAGTAAGATCGGATTGGTTTTCTTTCTCGGAACGTATTGGATTCTTATGGGAATCGCGTTTTTCCCCTTTTTCTCAAAAAGAACCGAAAGGAAAACATCCAATGCGAATAGTTGGATCTGGGGGATTCTGTTTCGCATAACGTGTATTTTTGCCGTTCCGCTCTGGGAGGACGACTGGGCGCGTTTTCTTTGGGACGGTTATCAAACCTTGCAAACGGGAACTCCGTATGGGAAAACGCCTGCTTCGTTTTTTAGGGCGGAAGGATTACCGTCCTGGACGACGGAGATTTTGAGTCGAATCAATCATCCGGACGTTCCCACGATCTATGGACCCGTGCTCGAGTTCGTATTTTTGGCGGCCGCATTTTGTTTTCCCGGTTCGCTCTGGGGATTAAAGCTGATATATCTTGCGATCGAACTTCCTTTTTGGGTTTGGCTTTCCAAGAATATTACAAAAAGAGAATTTACCATTCTGTTTTGGTGTCCTCTGCTCGTGATCGAAACGTATGTGCAGGCTCATCCGGACTTTCTAGGGTTGTTGTTCTTAACCGGATCGGCGATCTGTTTGTCTCGGAATGGATCTTTGTCTTCGGGGATTTTTTTAGGACTTGCTTGCGGAATCAAAACGTTCGGATGGATTTTGGTCCCGTTCTTTTTTTTGAAATCAAATCGGCCGCGTTATATAGCCGGTTTGATCTCCGCTTTCCTAATTCCTTATCTATTTTTTCGAGTTCAGGGAGGAGTAGGGGGAGACGGTCTTCTCATATTTTTGGAAAGCTGGGAATTCAATTCTTCTTTGTATTCTTTGATCAAATGGGGTTTCGGCTTTTCGAATTGGAATCCCGGAATTGCGGCCGGGGTCGTTTGCCTTGTTTCCTGGGGTATATTAGGAATTTTTCATGTATTATCGTTTGTAAAAGGGGATGCCTCGGCCGTTTCAAAAACCTTTCTCTGGTTTTTTCTGCTTTCACCCGTTGTAAACGTTTGGTATTTACTTTGGCCTCTCTTTTTCTGGGTGCGTCATCCGATTCTTCCCGGAATCGTTTTCTGTTTTGCGGTTTGTTTGGCGACGATCTCCGGTAGAACCTTGGCTGCGGAGGAATGGGGACTGCAGCTCTACGAAAATCCGCTGGTTGTTCGCGGTATCGAGTATTCGCTCGTCTTTTTAGCCCTCATTGTCCAAAATATCTTACAGAAAGAGCAGAATACTTTTCAATAAATTCAATATATATAACAATGTGTTATGCTATAGTGAAATATGCGTTGACATTCTAATATCTTAGAGGAATTTTCTAATCGACGGATGTGAAACACATCCGTCCTAACTCTAACTTTCTCTGAAAAAGACCCTATTCTACCCCGGGATTCCCGGGTTTTTTTTAGAGTCGGGAAGGAGGCTCTTTTGCATACGATCATGGCTCGCAGTTTAGAAAATCAGAACGGTTCTCATTCAACCGGAAAAAACTCGGATGATTTTTTGACCAGTTTTCTGGGTGAGAAAATTCGAAAACGCAGATTGGAATTAGGACTTTCTATGGAGAAGGTCGCCCAGATCGCGCAGGTCAGCCGAGGGATGCTTGGGCTGATCGAGACCGGGAAAACCACCCCGAGCATCGCGATTCTTTGGAAATTGTCCAAGGCGCTTCGTACTCAGGTGGCTGAGTTTTTACCCGACGTTTCCTTGCACGGTCCGAAAATTCTCAGAAAAGAAGAATCCAAAACCCTCGCATTATACAAGGATAAGCTGATTGCACGCGTTCTACATAAGGACTCGGAAAATCATCTGGAAGTGTTGGAAATCCGTTTGGCTCAGGGAAGCTTCCCGCTTCCGACTTGGTTCCAAAAACAAAAGGTGCAAACGGTGACTTTAATCGAAGGAGAGGTCGATCTTGTTTTTGCGGGTAAGAAGAATCTGCTTTCACCGGGTGACAGCGCCGTTTTTCTCGCGCAAGATCTTCAGGAAATTTCGAATCCTTCTTTAACCCAAGCGGTCGTCTATTGGATCAGTTCCACAGCAAATCTTTAATGGAAAATCTCCATTCCTTCTGCCCCGGCTGAGAAAATTCTCCGTCGGGGCTTTTTATATCTTTTTATCATTTCATACTTTTTTCTTCCATTTAGATTTCTCCTATGTTTTCGATCTGCGTTAGTCGCTCATTGATAAAGATATTGGATAATAGGGTAATCGATTCATCTATTATAGTAAAAATTAAATCCGTTAAAACAGAAATATATTGAGATTCAAACCTTTGCTTTCAATGGTTGGTTTAACTTCCTTTGGGAAAAGAAACCCCGCAGGAAGAAACTAACGTAAGGAAATCAACCATGAATCGCATACTTGGTATATTCGGAATTGTGCTGGCTTTAGCGGGGTTTCTCGGATCCTCCTGTAAGCCCAACGAAAAGAAGAATAACGATACTATTCTTCTCGCGCTCGCGGGAATCGCCGCAACTTCAGTGAAGGTAAACTCGGCCGCCGAACTTGCCGTTGAATCGAACGACAATTACGATAACAACGAATACGGTTTAGTTACCGCAACTACGATCAAACGCTGGAGAAGCGATTGGGCGAACCAAAAGCCCGCCGCTATCACGGGGAATTTGATCATTCTCCAATCCACACAAGGAGCCACCGTAGGTCAGGAATTTATTAAACCGACATCGGGAGTCTATGTCTACGACTGGCCGAACGGAGGCGGAACCGACATCAACTTCAGACAAAGACGCAACAACGGTTTATTCGAAAACGTTCAAACGGGACTTCCCGATGGAGCGAGAACGGACGCTTTCTTAAAACTCTACCGCATCGACCTTTCCAAAGACTTGGTCGTCTTCGCATCTGGTAAAGATACAGGAGCGGGTACGACTGCAAGTCCGAAAGGTTCCACGTATCAAACTCTGGGAAGAGGGTTGTATTGGCTTCGATACTGGGGTGCGGATGCGAAACACGTCGCGGTCTTAGACGGTCCGATCGATACGCAATTCTCTGCAGCCGAGTTGACCGCGGTCGGAACGGAAAGTTCTCCTCCGAACGACGGAACCTTCTCGGTTAAATCTTTCCGCACCGTCGACAACTCCGTTCTGGTTCAACCGGTCGAGAACATCATCAAGATCGTTCGCAATCCGAATTCTCACGGAGTAAGCGGCCTTACCTCTTCCGTGTTTATCGCGGACGCAAGACACAACACTACTTCGACGGAAAGAGAGTTCGTGGGAACGACGGATGGAACGGGCGCGAACGAAATCGAGAGCGGTAAGAAAGCTCTTACCGAAGGTCACCTCAAAGGCGCGTTCTTCGCTCCTTGGCTTCAGGTCGTCGATCAAACGACGGGACGATTCAAATCCAAGGCAGCGATCGCCGCACTTTGGTCCAATCCTTCCGGCTGGGGACACGCGGAGAACGGTTCCGTTTCCGGCTATCAACAAGGCCAAACCTATCTTCACTATTGCCGCACGAACGCAAGATCGATGGTTACCGGTCTGTCCACGTTCGTGATCTTAGGAAGACCGAGCGTGTTCTATGAGAATTCCTTTATAGAGTGGAACGGACTTTCGGCGAACCATCCCGATCCGACGAAACGAACCCTTCCGGCCGGTTCTCCGTTTGCGACCGATACGGTCGATCTTACCGTAAGCACGGGAGGAAGCGGCGGCGGACCTACGTTCAACACCACGAACGCGGCGAATTACAAAACAGTCATCAATCCGAACGCGACGACCTCGCGTCAGACTCTGATCGACGACTGGAATTACAAGATCCAATAAACTTGTTAAGCGAAATGCGCGTTCGACGGCGTTCAATCGGACTCCGTCGAACGCGTTTGAATCATAAAAAATCGGAGAAACGAAAGTGAGACAAAGACTACTTGCAATTTTTATCATAAGCCTGATCGGTTTTTTTATTTTTCCTTCCTATGCCTCGGGAGGATTCGGCGGAGGAGGAGTCGCTCAGATTCCCAAAGGAAAAGACCGGGAAAAATATCATCTCGGTAAATCGGTTTACAACAAGGAAATCGAAATCGCGACGGCCGCCGATCCCGCCAAAATTCAACCTCAGAAGATTCGTTTGGAATATCTGCAGGGTTCACTGCCTAACAGCGAAAAACAAAGAATCAACCTCGAGGACTTTGCGGGAAAGCTCACCAACGAGCAGTTGGACGCGCTCGAATACTTCGTCAGCGTCCGATACAACGTAAAACTCGAGGAAAAGAAGGAATGATCTCCTTTGAGAATATCCATTTTTTGAATATTAGGTATTTTGAATGAATTATAAACTAATTTTCGGAGCCGCGTTTTTGGCGGCTTCCACCGCGGTCGGCGCGCAACAGGCTTGGTCTCCTTACGAGAGGCAGCTTTGGGTCCGCACCGTTTTTATCCACTCCCGATACGACTCCGCTTTTCTCGCGAACGCCAAGGCGAACTACGACGACGATATTCGGATCAACACGGGGAACATCGTTTTGGAATACGGAATCACGGATCGCCTAACGGTCGATTTCGGAACCGGTTTCGGAAAATTGGGTAGGGCGAAACTCGTCGATCGATACGGCGGTTTGATGCAGATTCCCGAAAGTCCGGATAAATACGGATATCTGGATACGAGAATCGGAATTCGTTATAAACTCCTGGACGTATTCGACCACGACAAATGGTGGATTCCCACGATTTCGGTACGCGCGGGTGCGATCAAAAAGGGCGATTACGATCGAAACCCTCAATCGCTCGGCGACGGAGCCAGCGGTGGAGAAGTCAATTTGTATCTCGCAAAGGACTTCGACTTTCACGGTCTCGGCGCTTTGGGAGAACTCAGCTATCGCAGACGCGAGCATCCCGTGCCGGACGACGTTCTGTATTATAGCGGACTGTATTTGCGATTTTTTGAAAGTTTCTTTTTTACGATCGGAGCGAGAGGACAAAAAGGACAAGGCGGATATGCGTTTGCCGATCCGAGGCAGGCCCCTCCTTACAACTACTTCAACCTAACCGTTCCGGATACGATTCCGGGCGTGAATCTCTACGATCTTTGGGTTCAGAACGAACGGCCCGCTTGGGGAAGAAGGGAGGATTATCATAACGCCGAAGCTTCCCTCGGATATACGGATTCGTACGGGAACTTTTACAACCTTTACTTTTCGCAAACCTACGCGGGATACAACACCGCGAAGCTGCAGACGATCGGGTTTATCGTAAACTTCCCGTTCAACCTATAGGAGAATTCGGATGAAACATTTAAAAACTATGTATTACACTTTCTTAATTCTTCCGGTGTTGTGGGGCTGCGGCGGAAAAAGCTCGAACTACGACTTTATTCCGGCTGCGTTCAAGCTGCACGTACCGATTTTTTTGAAGGTAAACACCGCCGAGGAACTCGCGAGTCCGTCCGCGGAGGATTATAACCAAAATGATTTCGGTTTGATTACGTATTCAACGATCAATCGCTGGATCCAGGATTGGCCGAACCGCAAACCTGCGGGAGTATACGGAAAACTCCATATCTTTCAGGTGCAGACCGGAGGAACCGGTTCCGGACAATATATTTTTCCCAAGGCCGGAAGCGGCGTGAACGTCTATTTGGTGTTAGACGCGGACGTTTCGTTCGGTCAGACGAGGAACAACGGAGTCATCGATACGGAAACGATGGTTCCTCAAGGGAGCGTGATCGATTCTTTCGTAAAAAAATACGGAATCGATCTGCAAACCGATCTTGTCGTTTTTGCCGCGGACACTCCGACCGTTTCCAATCTTCAACAGGCGTTGAGAGGTTGGTATGCTTTGCGTTATTGGGGCGCTCCCGCGAAGAGTCTGGCGATTTTAAACGGAGCCGTTTCGTATCACGCGTCGCAGGGAAATTTCTTTACGACTTTGTTTCTTTCTCCGGTTGCGGGCGGTGGAAAGAGCGTTCAAACTCTGTGGACGGACAATACGATTTTACAGGCAACGGTTGCGGACGTTCTGCATATCGTAAAGTCGGGGAACACCATGTTTCAAAAGGTGACTCCGATTCCGAGCAAAGGAGTCTTTCTGCTCGATGCGAGATCGGCCGCCGAATACAACGGAGTCGCTTCCAGCACCGCGGGACCTGCCGGTAAAACGTGTGCGACTCCCCCTTGCGTGACTCCGATCGAAGGACATATCAAAGGTGCGGTCAGCATTCCGTTTGCAAACCTTCTCGTAGATACGGCGGTCAGCGTTCAGTTTAGAACGAAGGCCGAGATTCGCACGATCTTTTCGAATGCGGGTTATCAAAGCGGACAAACCGTAATCACATACTGCAGAACCAACGTTCGATCCACGGTTACAGGATTCGCTTCGATTTCCATTTTAGGAGTTCCCACTCGTTACTACGACGGCTCTTGGATCGAATGGGGATCTTTGGCGACGGATTCGCGTGCGATCAGCGACGATCAAAAGTGGTCCAATCTTTCCGCGGTTTCTCCTTGGAGAACGAATACCGCAGCGGTCACCGATAGTTTAACCGCGAATCCCGATGCGAACGTCGCGAAATACAACTTTACGACCGCTCAATCCTTTGCGAGAAGCGCGAACAATCTGATCGACGAAGATAAAACCTACCTGATCACTGTGGGCGGCGGTGGCGGTTCGAGCGGAGGCGGCGGCTCCGGAGGTGGGGGCGGTGGAGGAGGCGGAAACGCTTGCGGCGGATAAGCCTGGCTCCTTTATTTATATATAAAGGAATTAGAATATTCGAATTCCTGCTTATTTTTGCGGGAGGACTCGCTTGCAGGGAGAATTTTTTGGAATCCCACTGGAAGAGGCCTCTCGCAGAACAAGGACAACCGCCTTCCACCTTTTCCGAGTTGGAAAAGAGTTTAAGTCCGCGGGATTGCGGAACCTGTCACAAGGAGCAGTTCGAAAAATGGAATGTTAGTCCGCATTCCAAGGCGACCGGTCCCGGTTTGCGATGGCAGTTGAAACGACTCGGGCCGGAAGCTTCGCAAGCTTGCTTTTCCTGTCATTCTCCGTTAGCCGAAACAAGGAGTTATTGGAATCGATCTGCGTTCGGGATTGCGAACGATCTCGAACCGATTCAGACGTATTTAAAATCGGGCGAAGAGAAGAACGGAATTCTTTGCGCTTCTTGCCACGTCCGCAATCACGTTCGTTACGGTCCCCCTTCCCGGAATTCCGTTCCGCCGCGTTCTTACTCAGCACACGGAGGTTACGAGGTTCGAAACGAATTCGAAAGTTCCGAGTTCTGCGTATCTTGTCACGATTCTCCCGAGTCCGGAAAAAAATTAAACGGAAAACGGATGATGGAAACGTTTCAAGAATGGAAACAAAGCCGGTTCGCGAAAGAACAAATCACATGCCAAAATTGTCATATGCCGAATCGCTTGCACGAATGGAAAGGGATTCACGATCCGGAAACGACGAGAAAAGCGGTTTCTTCATCCCTCGACGTTCGGCGAGAAGGGGAAGAATGGAGATTGAGCGCGTCCTTAAAAAACACAGGCGCCGGTCATAAGTTTCCCACGTATTCCGTTCCTAAAATTTTTTTGACTCTTTCCTGGGTTCGGAATGGAAAACCGTTTCGGATTCTTTCTGAAAAGACGATCGGAAGAGTCACCGACATCGATCTGGAACACGAGTTCGAGGATACGAGGCTTTCCCCCGGAGAAGAGGTCGTTTTGCAAGAGAGCATAACGCATTCCGCATTCAAGAAAGGAGACGAGATTCTTTTTTCAGCGGTCGTGGAGCCGGACGAGTTTTATGTTCGGATGTTTCAGTGGAATGCGGATCAGAAAAAGGAATTTCAGATCGGGGACGACGAAGCGAAACATCTGGACGAGGCCTTGCAAAAAGTGAAATCTACTCGGTATGTGTTGCTCGAAAAACGATTTAAACTTCCTCTTTGATCGATGAAGACTTGAATTCTTCCGAGGAAGGATTTACGAGATAGGAATTCGAGATCGGAAATTCGATTCGAAAACAAGCGCCGACCGAAGAGGAAACCAGTTCGATGCTTCCGTCGTATTTTTCCAGAATGCGTTTGCAGATGTCCAAGCCGAGTCCGATTCCTTCTCCTTGTTCCTTTGTGGAAAAGAAAGGATCGAAGATCTTGGATTGAATTTCTTTGCGGATTCCGGGTCCGTCGTCTTGGATGAAAATTTGGACTCGGTTTCGATCGGGAATCACGGAACCGTAAATGTCCACCGTTCCTGCACCCCCCGTCGCTTGGACCGCATTGAGAATCAAATGAGTCCAAACCTGCGTGATTTCCTCCGGATCACAATCGATCGTGGGAAGATTGGAGAGTTTGATTCGAATGAGCGTGTCCCGCAAGGAAAGTTTCAGATTGGTTTCCAATACTTTTTGAATGGAACGACCGATTTGAATCGGTCGCGGAGAACGATTTGCGGAAAGGGAAGAATAAGAACTGAGGGCAAAGACGGTTTTTCTCGTCTTTTCGACAGAAAGGCGCATAACGCTGATATTTCTCAAAAAGGAAAGCGTGGAGTCGATAAAGCTCAATAGTTCGAACACGTCCGGATGATTCAAGAAAGGCGCCCAACGTTCGTGAACGTCCTGTAAACCGAGCTCGGTAAGAAGGATCGAAACGCGTTCCGCGTGCAAAACATTATAAAAATTCAATGCGTTTTCTAAAGACTTCGCCTGTTGCCTCATCTTGAAGCCGAGAGGAGGTTCTTTGGAATCCATTGCGATCGCGTAGATTTCGAAAAAGGAATTTCTATCCTCTTCGCCCAAACGGGGAATCGTGACCGAAACCTGAAAGATCTTGTTTTGAAAGGACTGGGAAACCGCTTCGATCGTCTGTAGACCGGCCTTGATCGCGCCTAACGGATTGTTGATCTCGTGCGCGATGCTCGTAACCAGCTGACCGAGACTGGCCCATTTTTCCGAGGCGATCAGTTTGTTCTGCGCGTTTTTCAGTTCTTGAAGAGCGTCCTCCAATTCTTTCTTTTGGATTTCGATGATCCGAGTTCGGATTAAAATTTCTCCGTTCGCCTTACGTAAATCTTCGGCTTGTCTCCAATCGGTGACGTCGAAAACGATTCCCGAAAGGGTTCCGGAAAGTTTCTCCCGATTGGGAATCTCGTTTGCGTTGCCCCAGCCGCCTCTTGCCCTGAACCAGCGAACCCCTTCCGGAAGAACGTTCGGGAAAAGAATTTCGATTTCGTTCGAACTTCCGTAGAAAAATTTTTGAACGTAACGAAGCATTTCCATTCTCTGCGCGCGGTGAAATCTTTTTAAGAAGTCCTTCACCTTCATCTTTCTGGATTCGCTCACCGATAGAAAGGAAACTTCTCCCTCCGGAAAGAAGATGATGCCGCTTTTGAAGTCGAGTTCCCAGGTCGCCATCCCTGCGCCTACGAGGGCCATTCTGAGTTTCTCGTTGTTCTTTCCGATGATCGCGTTGGAAAGCTGCAGTTCCGCGAGGACGTTCTTTAAACTTCTCCGCATCGAATCCAAAGAATTAACGAGGGTTCCGAGTTCGTCGTCTTCGGTATGCGGAATCGCGGCGTTCAGATTTCCCTTTTCGATTTCCTTGGAAAACGCTTCCGCCTGCGAAAGTCCGTTTAAAAACCATTTTTTTAATACGAAATTAAGAACTCCTAATGCGATTAAGGAGAACACGAAGACGAGGATCGTGTTTTTCAGAATGAGGAAAGCGAGTTCCTCGTAAAAGATGGAATGGGGTATACCCACTTCGATATGAAGCTGGGTTCCCGAACCGGAAAAACGCATCGGCAGGATCGCCCTGAAATAACGTTCCTCGTCGAGCATATGCGTTTCCCCCGTTTCCTTTTTCAGAAATTCTTCGGAAGGAACCGGAGGTTCGTCTCCGACCGTGGGAGGGAGGAACGTTCCGTCCGGAAAGATGATTCTCGCGTAACCCTTTCCTTGCAGCGGTTTGAACGATTTCATCTTTTCGGAGATGTCCTTTAGGATATAATCCACTCCGAACACTCCCGCAAAAACTCCGTTTCGCAAAATGGGCGTGATGAGGGAAACGATCCAGATTCTATGATCGCCCGCGTAATAGAGATACGGACTCATCACCACGTCCTTCTTGGTTCGTTTGGGAGCGAAGTAGAACTTGCTGCTCTTATCGTTTTCCGATTCGTAATCCACGTTCAGATCGACGCGCAGGTTTTGGGGAGAATCCGATTTGTTTACGTAGTAGTTGAGTCTTCCCGTGGAATCGTGAAAGAGTGCGTTCTTATATCTCGCATCGGAACCGTCGAATGCGTTCGGTTCCCAGATCGTCCAGGTTCCGAATACGAGTTCGTTTTCGGAAGCGAGCGTTTTTAAAAGTGCTAAGATTTCTCCGCGGCTTTGTTTGGAGATCTGTGCGACGTCCCGGATTCCGAGCAGACGATCGAACGGTCTTCCGAAGGAAACTTCCACTTCTCTTTGAACGCGGATCGATTCGATCAGGACGATTCTTCGTTCGTCTTTTTTAAATTCCGTATAAGTAAGAATCGCCTGTCCGATCGTTATGAGTAGAAACGCGGACAATACGGCGCCGGAAAGATAGAGAGTGATTTTTTTTCGAAGGCTCATCGAAAATTCTGATCCGCATCGCGGAAGATCGTAGATTCTCGCTGAGAATCGGAGAATGTAAAATCATTTTTCGAACGGTTCTTAGGATTCGGCTAAAAATCCGCCGTTTAAGGAGCGGACCAGAAGAAGTCCTCCGCCTTTCGGAAGTTCGTCCACTCTGAATTCGGGATGATTCTCCCATATATCCAAATCGCAAAGAATCAAATCGAATTGTTTCCAATCGGATGCGCTCGAACCCGGAGTCAAAATCTTCACCTTGTCTCGTTTGAGGTTCTGTTTGACGCGGGACGGAACTTGATGGATGGAACCGTTTAAGTCCACGACCGAAAGTTTCGAGTTGTAATTTCCCGCGAGGCGTTTTGCGATCTGAAGAAGTTCAAGATCCTTTTCTCCTCCGAAAAGAACGTGGATGTTCTTTACGTCTTCGAGTTGGGAAGAAAACAAAATTCCCGCGTTGCAATCCGTTTCGTTCAGGATCGTGCGGATCTTTCCGCCGAGAATATCGTCCGAAAAGAAAGAGCGCGCCGCGCCGATCAGAAGAAGTTTGTAATTTCCTTCTTCCACGATTCGAAGGATGTCCTTCGTGATGTTCGTGGAAGTTTTATAGATCGTTTGCAGATGGATGTTCAAGTCCTTGGAAAGTTCTTTCAAAGGAGTGAAACTGGACGATTCGTATTTTTCCGCGTGGGATTCGGATATGTTCGAATCCGGAGACAGATGAACCGCCGTGACTTCTCGATCCTTTTTCTTTTCCGGAAAAAGTCCATAAGCGATTTTTAATAATTCCAATCCTCTGGAGTGCTGCGCGAAGGAGATGAGAATTCCCGCGCCTGTGGAAGGCTTCGAAATGGATTCTTTGGTCGCAAAAAAACGTTCCACAAGTCTTAATCCTGGACCGGTCATAACCGTCGTCACGAGGGCCATCAAAACCATCATGGAGAAAATTTCCTCGGATAAAACTCCGAGATCGTAACCGATGTTGAGCACGATCAATTCCATCAAACCGCGGGTGTTCATCAGAACTCCCACGGAAAGGGAATCCTTCCAGTTTTTGCCGGACATACGCGCGGCGATCGCGCTTCCGCCTAACTTTCCTAAGACGGCGACGAATAGGATTAAAAAGAAAACCGGCCAAAGACCCGCGCTCGATAAAAGACCGAATTTGGTTCTAAGTCCGGTGAACGCGAAAAACAACGGAAGAAGAACCGTAAGACTGAAGTCCTCGATCTTATCGACGAGATTGTTTCTGAGTTCCTTTTTATCCGGCATGACGACGCCCGCAAGAAAGGCGCCGAACAATGCGTGAATTCCGATCGCTTCCGTGAGCCAAGCCGAGGCGAAGATGAACAAAAAGAAAAATCCGCTGATCGTCTTGGTCATCGATTCCTTGGTCGTGTATAGGTTTCCGGCGCGTTTCATCAGAGGACGGATTCCCTTCCACATCAGGAGCATATAAACGACGGACATGAGAATCATCAGAATTCCCGAAGAAAAGGAACCCGCGTTTACGATCGTCACGACGATCGCGAGAACGCACCAAGCGGTCACGTCGTCCGCTGCCGCCGCGGTCAGAGCAAGGCTGCCTAACGTGGTTTTTGTCAGTCCCTTCTCCATAATGATTCTTGCAAGAACCGGAAAGGCGGTGATGCTCATTCCGATTCCCATAAAAAGACAGAAAGCGATAAAATCCACACCCTGTGGAGCTAACGGTACGTAGATGAAGTAGGCGAGTCCCGCTCCCAAAAGAAACGGGAACATGATGCTCGAGTGGGAAATAACGACGGCGGACTCGGCTTGGTTCACTAGAATTTTCAGATCGAGTTCCATCCCGATCACGAACATAAACAACAGAAGACCGACCTGACTCAAGATCTGCAGAGTGGAAAGAGATTCCTTAGGAAACAGAAGTTGGAATCCTTCCGGAAATAAAAGTCCGAGCAGGGAAGGGCCGAGTAAAATCCCCGCGAGAATTTCCCCGATCACGGAAGGTTGTCCTACCATCGTAGCCAACTTTCCGAAAAAGCGGGCGGCAAGCATGATTATCATCAACTGCAGAAGAAGTCTGGAGATCGGTTGTTTCAAATGACCGGAAAACATCTTTCCCACCGCTTCCACATCCAAAAAGTCAGGACGGCTCACGGGGGCTTTCGCGGCGGAAGCGGCTTCTTCCGTTTTTTTAGCCGAATCGATCTGCGAAGAATGGAAGATTTCCTTTTTCAATTCGAGACCGCGTCCGGTTTGAAGGATAAAACCCAACGAAACGATAAATAAGAAGATTAGAAAAACGTAAAATACTGATATTTTTTTCATGAAGGAAACCCTTATATGGGAGCATTCTGAGATCGAATTCCGAATCCGTCATTCAGATTTTTAGACGTTTGCGGATTTGAAACTCGCTGAACCGTTCTAAGTTTACGGAAGAACGGATTCTTCTTGTAGAATCTTAGAAGCGAGCTTCGCGGCTTCGAGCGGAGAGGCGGGCTGGCCGACTGCGCGCACTCTCGTAAGAAGCAGCCAACGCGTGTTCGACTTTTGAAACGAAACCCAAAACCAAGAGTTCGCTTCTTCCTGCGTATAATGAAACGCGGAATCCGATCGATACTCTTCGACTCCGTTCCAATCCCCCGAGAGATCGTGGCTTCCGCTCGCGTTCGAAAGCGAGCCGGGACTTCGTTTGAGAAGATCCCAAACGGTCGTGATCGTCTTTTTGCGGAAAGGCGGAGACGGTTCCTGAAGTCGGATTAAAAAATCCGCGAATTCTGCGGGCGAAATCATATACGAACCGTCGAGCCAAAACGAGTTTCTCGTAAACGGAACCGGATTGGAAAACGCTCCTAACTTTTCCAAATGCGGTTTTCCCTTTTCGGGACCGATATCGTTCCAGAGTTTCGTAAAATACCAATGCACCGAATACTCCAGTGCGGAACGGAGATTCTGATCCTTCTGCCACCGAATGTACGGATGTCTCGTCTTGTCCCAAAAAAAGAGGGATTGATCTTCCTTTAGATAACCGCTTTCCAATGCGGAAAGAGCAAGGACAGGATGAAAGAGAGAAGAAGGGGGAGTTTTCAAAAAACATTCTTCTTTTTGAAAGTAGATTTTGTTACGCGAAGTGAGATTCGCGAGAACCGCACAGACGAACTTGCCTTCCGATACGAGATTCTTTTCGGAAAAAGGCATGGGAGGCGGAGCATCGACGGAAGGTTCGCTTTTGCAGGCGGAGAAGGCGAACGCAAATACGAAAAACAACGATAGGACGATCGGACGTTTCACTTGAATTTCGAGTGAATCAGAGGAGAGCGGAAATTCCAATCAAAATGACCGCGACGGGGATATAAAAAAAGAAGAAATAAATTTTTCCGGCCTTCTTCCAGGGCTTTTCGAGTTTCGGACGGATCATCTCTTTCAGCGCTTCTTCGTTCGCGTTGTAGAGATCGGAAGCGTCGTTCATCCCGTAGAGATTTCCGGCGAGACGTTTCAGGGCTTTTTCGCGATGTACTTCGAGATAGCGTTTGCTCGCGGAGACGAGGGCTTCGTTTTCCGAAAACAGATTGCGAAACACCATGGGAATTTCGTAGAACTTCCCGATCAACAGACTGGAAAAACGGGTGAAAAGTCCGAGATAAAAAAGGGACGCGTATTGAACGGCTTCCCATTTTAAACCGAACACGATTGTGAAACAAACCGCATAGGCTCCGTAACCCACGATCAAACCCGCGCGTTCCAAAAAGCGGTTCCAATAGACTTCTCTTTCAAATTCGAGATCCAAAGTTTCCAAGGAAGGCGCGGTTGTGTTCGGGAGAGCCATCGGTAGTAAATTCAAAAAAAGGAATATACCCTTCTTCATCCATGCAAAACCCGGGGCTTGAAATGACAAATCAAATCGCGGTCGAATTCTTCCCCGAAAAGAAAATTCGGAGCCTATGTCGCATCCTTCACGGCCGTTCGGAAAGCTCCGCTTTCGATTTCAAATCCGATTCTCTTTTTCTACGCCGGGAAACCGACGGGCTTACCGAAAATCTTTTCATACGAGGCTTCCTGCATGTCGACCGCACTCAAACGAAAAGAAAGAAAAATTCAAACCGGAGAATTCTGGACTTCCCGCCAGAGACAATCCCATTCCATTCACTACAGCGTTAGTTACCGCGCCTCGTTCAAACCTGAACTTCCGGCGTTCTTTTTAGACAAATATCTTTCCAAACACAAGGGAGTCGTTCTCGATCCGTTCGGAGGAAGGGGAACCACTTCCATCCAAGCGAACTTAGAAGGGCATACCGCGATTCACAACGACATCAGTCCGATGTCCTTGTTTCTCGCCAAGTCCAGACAAACGATTCCTTCGGTGGAAAGTATGGAACGAATTTTGGATCGTCTCGATCTGAGAAAAAAAACGAAGGAAGAAAAAGAGGACAAGGACTTACTCGCGTTCTATCACAAGGATACGTTGAACGAAATCAAGAATCTCAAACGGATTCTTTCCCAGGATTCTTCGCCTGAAATTCAATACATCGGAGTTACGGCCCTTTCCCGATTGCACGGTCACAGCGACGGATTCTTTTCCGTTTACAGTTTTCCTCAGATTTCCATTCCGCCTTCGGCTCAAAAACGAAACAACGAAAAGAAGGGAATCAAACCGGAATACAAGGAGATCAAGTCGCGTATTCTGCAGAAGATGAAGCGCGATCTGAAAACTCCGCTTCCTCCGTTTTATCACGAGTTTTCGGGAAGAAATCGTTACACCAATCATTCCTCCCTGCATCTGGAATCTTTGGAAGATTCGGTCGCGGACTTGGTGGTAACTTCTCCGCCGTTTTTGGACAAGGTGAACTATGAGGAAGACAATTGGCTTCGGTATTGGTTTTTGGAAATCGAACTTCCCGATCACAAAAAGCCGAGCATCTTTTCCACGCTTAGCGCTTGGACCGATTTTATCCACGGAACCTTGGAAGAACTTTCGCGCGTTCTAAAGCCGGAAGGAGTTTGCGTGATGGAAGTGGGCGACATCAAAAAGGGTGCGACCGTTTTCAATTTGGACGAATACGTGATTCAAGCGGCGACCGGTTCCGGTTTGGAATGGGAAACCACCTTCATCAATGATCAGAAATTCACGAAACTCTCGAATTGCTGGAACGTTTCGAACAACGAAAAGGGAACGAACTCGAACCGCTGCGTCGTATTTCGGAATTACAAGTAATAAAAAGAAGGTGTGGGAACTCCCACACGTTTTCAGGCCGCAACCGCTGACGCGGTCGCGCCACTTCGGGCTCGCGAAGTCTCGCTCGGTCTAAACGCGGAGAAGGAATTTTCTAAAATTCGACTCTTACTTTGGATCGCGCGTTTAGACTAAACCCTGCGTGTCGCTTGCGGTTGTGGGAACTCCTTCGTTTCCGGAAGATTTTACTGTGGAACGATGTGGGAACTCCTTCGTTTCCGGAATGTTTTACTGTGAAACGATGTGGGAACTCCTTCGTTTCCGGAAGATTTTACTGTGGAACGATGTGGGAACTCCTTCGTTTTCCCGAAGGTTTTACTGAAAAACAATGTAGGAACTCATACGTTTTTAGTTTATCTTTGCTTTGCAAAGAGCGAACTGGCGACGCTCCGCTCCCATTTCGCTGTCTGGCTTCCTATGGGGCGCTCGACAGGGGTTAACGTAAGCCTCTTTTCATAAAGCTCAGCGAAACACTCCCTATGGGGTCGTATTTATAGGGGACTTCCTCTTCTCACACATTTTCCGAATTCTGTCTCTTTTTCTCGGAAATTCGCCCCTTTCCCCTTCACCAATTTCGGAAATCGACCGACTTAAACTAAGAAGAGGGTTACCGGAATATGATGCGCTCACTCTGGACGGCTGCCACGGGGATGATTGCCCAGCAGTTTCATATCGATACGATTTCAAACAACTTAGCAAACGTAAACACGACCGGGTTCAAAAAGAACCGGGCCGACTTTGAAGACCTCGTGTATCAACACCAGGTATTGGCCGGAACTCCGGCCACTTCCGTGAGCGAGATTCCCACCGGAGTCAACGTGGGTCACGGGGTGAGAGCCGCGGCTTCTCAAAAATTATTCGAGATCGGATCGTTTCAAGCCACCGGAAACAAACTGGATATGGCGATCACCGGCGAGATGGGATTCTTTAAGATCCAGATGCCAGACGGAAGTTTTGCGTTCTCCAGAGACGGATCGTTCAAGATCGATTCGAACCAGCAAGTGGTGACGTCGAACGGATATCTTCTCGAACCGCCTTTGATTCTTCCCGAAGGCGCGATCTTAAACACTCTCATGATTTCCGAACAGGGAGAAGTCACCGTAAAAGTCGGAGCCGACATCCGTCCCATCGTGATCGGACAAGTGGAATTATATCGTTTCGTAAACCCGGCCGGTCTTACTGCGATCGGAAAAAACTTATTTCAAGAAACCGTCGCTTCCGGTCCCGAGATTCCTGGAACTCCGGGAATGGAAGGATTCGGAAACGTCCTGCAGGGATTTTTGGAAATGAGTAACGTAAAAATCGTGGAAGAGATGGTGAACATGATCGTGGCGCAAAGGGCGTACGAATCCAACTCCAAGGCGATCCAAACTTCGGACAACATGTTGTCCACCGCCATTTCCCTAAAGAGATAAGAATTTTATAAATTTCTTATGAACGTATTTCGGATTTTCCTGTTTCTCCTGCTTGCGGCAAACCCTCTTTTGGGAAGAGGAGTGTCCGGAATTTATCTCAAAGGCCGCGCGATCGTGGACGGAGAAGATGTTCTTCTTTCTTCCGTCGCGCGAATCCCGGACGGATTCGAGGATCGGGTTCTTGTAAAGAATCTAAAACGTCCGATCTACATCGGTTCCAAAGAAATCCTGAACGTTTACGGGGATCTGGAACCGAACGTAACCGGAAAGGAAACCCTGGTTCTTCCCCTCAATCACGCTCTCGAACCGAACGAAATCACGGAATCCTTAAGCGAGGAAATCCGCAAAAAACATCCGAACGAAGAATTTCGTCTAACGTTTATTTCCGGCGAAACCAAGGTTCCCTCCGAGGGAGTCGAGTTGCGCTGGGCCAATCTTTCTTCCCGTCTGCATCCGGGACAACTGATGGCTTCTCTCGAAATTTTCTTTCAAGGCAAAAAGGTTCATAGCCTTAGAATCCGTTTTCAAGTGGAACAGAACGTTAAGGTTCTCAAGGCGAAACGTTCTTTGAACAAGGGAATCAAAATCACCGAAGAGGACTTTCAAGAAGAAGCGGTTCTCACTCCCGAGGAAATTTTGGATTCTCCCGGAGCGGACCTTCTCGGCTCCACTCTTCTCAAGGACATGAACGAGGGAGAAATCTTCCGTAAAAAACACGTTCGCAAAATTCAAGACGTTCAAAGAGGAGGGGAAATTCTGATGATCTATCACAAAGGAAGTCTCGTCCTCAAAACGAAAGTAAAGGCTTTGAGTTCGGGTAATATCGGAGAAGATGTTCAAGTGACGACTCATTCGAGAGAAGGGCAGATGAAAGCCAAGGTCGTGGATAAGAATACGGTGGTGACGGAATGAAACTGAATTCCCTTTCTAAGATGATCGTAGAATTGATCCCCGGAATTTTCGGCGCGGTCCTTTTAAGTATTCTTTTGATCTTATTGATTTTTACCGGAAGCGGCTCCGGTCTCAAGGCGCAGGATGCTTCTCTTTGGACGGATAAGAATCCGTATTCCGTTCGTCAGAGCATCAAGGTCGGTTCTCCTCTTTACGTGAGAATCACGAACGGTTTGCAGGCCGAGTTCGAACTCGAATCCAACGCGGACGAAACGATCACTCTCAAATCCATGCCCGATAAAAAGATCATTCCCGATATGCCTTCGTATAACAACGATCGTACGATCACGCGCAAAAATAAGGGCAAGATCAAGTCCCTCGGAAAAGTGAAGGGAAATCTCACCGCGCTCGTAACCGCGGTCGATCCCAATACCGGGCTTTTGACGATCCAAGGACAAAAGGTGAACGTGATCAACGGAGAAGAGAACAGTCTTGCCCTTTCGGGAACGGTTTCCCCCGAATTCGTGGAAAAGGATTCCTCCATCAACGCGGATAAGATCGCCAATCTTCAGGTCAATTTTAACGGAAGAATCAAACGCCAACAAGTCAATCCTCCGATCGCGTTGAAATCCGTGACCAATCCGGACGGCTCCGTGACGGTCAAGGCGGAACTTTCCGAAGAGGAAAAACAAAGGCTGATTCTGGATCAGTTGAACCGGCTTTTGGGAGAATCGCAATGAAATTTGAATATTCTATTCTTTGCATGTTGAATAAAACGGTTTTCTATTTTTCGGGATTAGTATCCCGCGCTTTTTTGTTCTCGCCGCGCTTTTTCTCGTTTCGCGGGTCTTCGCTTTTGGTCCGTTTTTCCGTGGTTTTCGTTTTAGCCGGGTCGATCGGAATTTCTTTCGCTTCCCTGCAAGCCGCGGAGTTGCGTCTCAAAGACATCGCGCGCATCGAAGGAATTCGGGAAAATCAAATCACCGGTTACGGAATCGTGGTCGGTCTTCCCGGAACGGGGGACAGTAAAACTCCGTTCACTTCGGAGAGCATGAAGAACTATTTAAAAAATCTGGGAGTCGAGGCGAATCTCAAACCCGATCAAACGAGAAACATCGCTTCGGTTTTGATCACCGCTACGATTCCCACCTACGCACGGAAAGGCGATAAGCTGAACGTGGTCGTTTCGTCGATCGGAGACGCAAAGTCCCTCGAAGGAGGAGTTCTTTTACAATCCCCTTTGAAAACCGCGGGCGATAAAACGTTCGCGGTCGCTTCGGGCGTGATTTCATTCGGCGGAAGACAAGAACAGGAACGGGGAAGCAGCGCGCGGGGAAATAAAAAAACCGTGGGCTTGGTTCACGGAGGCGCGATCGTAGAACAGGAGTTGGATCAGAATTTTTATGCATCGGAACGGGTGCAAATCCAGCTCGACAATCAGGACTTTACGACTCTGAACGCGGTGATCTCTCAGATTCGTTCGATTCTTCCCGGAAAACACGGAATCGGACCGGAATCGGTGGTTCCCGTTTCTCCTTCGGAGATCAATATCGTTCTCGGAAAAACGTTCGAGAACAAGTCGGACGCCTTCTTAACTTTATTAAGCGACATTGAAAATCTCACCGTGGAAACTCAGGTGAAACCGAAGGTGGTCATCAACGAAAGAACGGGCGTAATCGTGATGGGCGGTAATATCACCATCGAAGAAGTCGCCGTTTCCCGTTCGGGTTTGAATCTTTCGGTGACCGATAAAAACAGAAGACGCAACTGGCTCGGAAAGGAACAGGAACCCGTCAAAAGTTCCTTTGTGATCGAGGAATCCACGAGCGTAGGGGACGTGGTCGAAGCCCTGAACAAAGTGGGCGCGTCCACGCGAGATATCATAGCCATTTTGGAAGCGTTGAAAAAATCGGGCGCGTTGCACGCGGAGCTGGAAATACAATGAGAATCGATTCCGTTCAAGATTATACGAATAAGCTGAATCTGGTGGAAAAGCCGGAAGTAAGAAGTCTGATCAACATCGAAAAATCGAATCAGGAAAAACGGAACGTTTCCTTTCCGGAACAGCTTCGGGAAGAATTCAACGAGAAACTTTCCGGTAAAATCAGCTCTTCCGAAGTTCGTATGCCGCATAACATCAAGGAAGAAACCGCGGCCGATCCGTATCGTAAAAAACTGTATTCCGCTTCCGTGGAATTCGAATCGATCTTCGTCAAGATGATGTTAAGCGAAATGAAAAAGACCGTGTCCAAGTCGGGCTTGATCGACGGCGGTCACGCGGAAGAGATCTTCGAAGACATGCTCTACGACGAATACTCCAAAAACCTTTCGGCGAATTCCTCCTTGGGGCTTGCGGAACAGATTTATCAATCGCTTTCTTCCAATATTCCTCCGGTCAACGCCGGAACCAAAACCGATCGCAAAGCCTGAAAGAAGGCTATGCAAGGGACGACTTGTCCTTGGTTCGTTTCTTCCTGAAAGGCGGTCGCCGGTTTTTTCTTTTCTCGGTTCCCGCTTTTAAAACGGCTAATCTATGTTAGTCGATCAGATCGGCGAACTTGATTCCGTCCAAGTCGTTTTGCAGTTTTTCTTCCGTCTTTTCGACCTTGGAACCGATGTTTCCCGGAAACAGTTTGAGTTCCTTGTCCCCCGTCAAAAGAGGTTCCGGAATCTTTCTGTAAACGTCTCCGATGCTCAAATCTCCCGGCGCGATAATCGGAACGAATTCGTTTTTTCTCGTCTCGGATAGAAATTCCAGTTCGCAGAGTTTTTTGGTCAACACGGGAATCTCTTCTTCCTTTAAGCGGGAAATCCGCGAAAGCTCTAAGGGAGAAGACGGAATTTTCTTTTCTTTCTGGATCTTATACGCGGACTTCAAGGTCAGGATCAATTTACGGAACTCGTTGCTGGAAGAACTGTGCAGCTCGTCCAAGGACTGAAGAGGAGCGAGATACCGTTCGCGGAATTGCAGGGACGCGGTGATCTCCGCTCCGAATAATACGATTAGAGAAAGCGAATATACTCCCAAAAGAAAGATCGGAACGGCGGCTAACGCCTTGTAGATGATCATCGTCGTTTCGCTGAACGAGGAAAGATATACGTGAAATCCCCAGAGAAACACGAGGAAGATGACGCCCGTAACCGCCGCTCCTGCCGCCGACGCTTTCAGCGGAACCTTCGTGTTCGGAATCAAAGAATAAAGACTGAGGAAAAACAGCCAGATCCCGGAGAGAGGAAAAAGAATTCTCAGGAAGGAATAAATCGAAAAAACGCTGTCCCCGCCGGTGATCGTCGTTGTGGAAAACTTCTGATCCTTGGATTCGGTGATGCTGATCGTCTTGTATTCTCCGATGTTGAGCATTCGGATCTTTCCGTTTTCCTTACGTTCCAGCAATAGATTGGCCCAAAGTTTTCCGTTCATCGGAGTATAGAACGGGTTCCAATGATCGCCTCCGTCCGTGGAAATCAGGATATGTCCGAGACTGTCCATGAGAAAGAGTTCCATCGTGTCGGTTCCGGTAAAGGACCAGATTCGGATGAAGTTGTATCGTTTGTGACTGAGTTCGATCCAACTGTTTCCGCCGTCCCTCGAACGGTAGATGACTCCCCGTTCTCCCGCGAGAAAAATCTCACCGTTGTCCGCACGATGAATATCATGAAACGCTAAATGAGTCAGACGGTTCGGATAGAAGTTGAATCCGCCGTCGTTGCTCGTCCAAACCGTTCCCGATTCGTCGGCGATATATCCGTTGAGCGCGTCCGGAAAATACACCTTGGACGCGTTCATCTTGAGGCGATCCTTGAAGATCGGTTTGAAGGAGATTCCTTCGGGAATGTAATGAAGAACTTCGCCGTTTTTGAATACAATGAAAATGTTATTTAGATTTACGATTTCAATGTCCTGGAGTTCGACGCCTTCAAAGGACGTCAGAGTCCAGACGGAGGATTCGATCGGTTTGATCAAAAGCGCACCTCTGCGGGAGAGTGCGTAGATCAAACCTTCTCGGATTCGGATCCTGATAAAATCCGAACTCCCGATGTCCGGCTTTTTACAAAAGTCGAGACGGCCTCCGAGGTTATCGAGGCATTTCATGTTTTCGAAATCGATCTCGTCTTCCCGGATGGAATATTCTTTTTTGAGATTGGAATCCATGCGGAAGAGGGTTCCGTTTTCTCCGCTGACCCAAATTTTTCCTGAAGGATCTTTTTCCATGGAGAAGTAGTGAGGCGGTCTGAAAAAATCGATCGTCTTTTCGGCGACTCCTTCTCCGATCACGAAAAGAAGAGGACCGATCGCCAACACGAAAAAGTAAAATACGAGTTTTTGAAAGAGGGAACGGTTGGAGCTGATTCTCCAGATTCCGTTGAACGCGTTCTCCAAAGAACGCAAAACGGCGGTCGCCGAAAAAACCAAGATCACAAAACCGATGGCTCCGATCTGAGTCGCGGTGTCGATCAGGTCGCCGATCGTTTCGAGATACGTGTTGATGTCCACGTTGATGTTGCTCTGGAGTATGAACGTGTTGATCGTATCGAAGATTTCTTCCTTACGATTTTCCAGACCGGAAGTGATCGTAATCAAGGAAAGAGCGACGGTCAACATCGGAATCAAGGAAACGATCGTAGTGTAGGAAATTCCGGAGGCCTGCATCAAACAATCGTCTTTGATGAAACGATAGGCGGAACCGACGATGACTCGAATCGAGAGTACGAAAATTCTTAAAAAACCTTTTTCGGGAATTCGATCCGAATCGGTAAGCCAACCCGGTTTTAAAAGATGCTGCATCGTTCATTCCGCCTTGAAGCTGTACAGAACCATGGACGAGGTCAAGGGTCTGCCGTTTTTTTTGAGTTTGCTCTTCCAGTGATAGATCGAAATTCGAATCCACTTCCAGTATTCTTTCCAGGAACGAAAACTTCCTCTGGACTTGAGCAATTTTGCAAGGAGCGAAAAATCGACTCCGGGATACGTGATATGATTCGTAAAACCCGAACGATCAAGAATTTTTTTCAAATTCGATTCCGAATAATAATAAAAATGTCCCGGAAGATAGTAGTGATAGTTTGGTCCCGCATCGATCGCTTGCCAGCCTTCGAAGTTTGCGGTTTGCAGAAGAAGAAGTCCTCCGGGTTTTAAGATCCGATTTAGTTTCTCGAAAACCTTCTCCGGTTCGGAAAGATGTTCGATGACTTCCACAAGAGTCACCACGTCGAAAAACGCTTCGGGTAAATCCGCGTCTAAAAATTCTCCCGTGTATATTTTGAATCCGCGCGATCTTGCGACCTCCGCGGAATACGAGGAGATTTCCACTCCGGTCACGCCGAAGCCCGCTTCTTTTGCGCAGTTTAAAAATCCGCCGAAGGAACATCCTATGTCCAAAAATTCTCCCTTGCGTTTGAACTTGCGGATATTGGAAAGACGCGCCTTCCAAACGTATCGATCGTACGTTTCGGTTTGTCGTTCGTCGCGATAGGAAAAGTCGGCCCTGCCGGAATAATATTCCTCCGTATAAAGCGAAGAGGGTTCCGGTCTCGGGTATTGGGTCTGAAGCCCGCAGGAAATACAGAGGTATATTGGAATATTATAATTTTGAAAGGAAGAATGGTATAGAAATTTCCAATCTTTTCTTTGACAGCAAGGGCAGGTTTCGTCTATAGTTTGGCCAGAAAAATCCAATGACAGATCCTTTCTTCGAGTTTTCCCAAAGGCGTCCGTTCCGTATAACCGAAATCCACCCGGGAGAATCCTTTCAAATCTTCTTTCAATTCTTCTAATGTATAAAAACGGGAATAGGCGCCTTTTAAATCCGGGGTTTGAATCACGGTTCCCTGCGCCTGAAGATGCGTGTCGCCGACGGCGCGCACCGAACCCGCGAGAAATCCTCCGGGTTTGAGAATCCTTTTTTTCTCCTTCAGGATTTCTCTTGCGAGTTCTACGGAGTTGTAGTGCAGAACTCCCCAGCTTACGATCACGTCGAAAAAGCCGTCTTGATAGGAAAAAGGAGGATGTTCGTGGATCGACGCTTTGACGAAAGGATATTCCTGCGAGATCGTTTTGACCGAATTCTCCGTATAATCCGTCGCATAGACTTGATAACCGAATTCGTTTAACAAAACGCAGTGTCTTCCCGAACCGGCTCCGAAGTCGAGCGCCTTCCGTTGTTCCGAAGATTCCGTCTGCTCCGATCCGATCTTGGACAACATACGCACCAGATTCTCATCCGGATAACCGAGTCTGGATTTGTTCCGGGTATAATGCGTGTTCCAAGCGGACTGGGAGGAAGGTTCAGAAGGATTCAAATTTACCTTCCAGTCTTTGAAGAACGGAAGCCTTCCATTCTTCCAAAGTCTGTTCGTTTTGTTCGGGACCTACGAGTCCGACGGTGCGCGTGCGAACTCCGTTTCCTTCGGAGGTTTTGAGAATGTCGCCTTGTTCCTTGAGTTTGCGGTCAAAGAGAAGTTTTTCTTTTCCTGCCGCGGCGAATTCCGAATGCCCCGCAAGTTTCGATTTTCCTTCGGGCGGCGTGGAGAAAAAGATTCCCGCGTATTTCTTGGGAACTCCCGTATAATTCTCGAACGGACGAATCGGTTCGCCCACCAGAAGTTTCACCAAGTTGTCGAAGTAGGCCGATCCGAAATAATTCGGGATGAGAGAATCCGCCAAAAATTCTCCGCCCACTTCGGGAACCGCTTCGATCAGATAGATTTCTCCTTGAGGAGTGATTCTGAATTCCGCCACGAACGGGCAGTCGTTCATTCCGGTCGCTGCGATGAGCGCGCGGCAGTTGAGCAGAATTTCTCCGATCAATTCGGTGTGTAAAAACGGAAGAGTATGAGCGATTTCTAAATAAGGAGGATAGCTCGTGACGTCCTTGTGGGAAATCGACGCGGGAAAGAAATTTCCGTTTTGAACCAGTCCGCAGACCGTGATTTCGAAACCGGGAACGTATTCCTCCGCGATCCAATCTTCCTTTTCCGCGTTAGACGCGCTTGTCTTCTTTTTGGAAAGGGACGTTTTCGATTTCGGCGATTTCTTTTTGGATTTTAAGAACGTTTCCCATTCTTCGGGTTCGTGAAAGGTTCGGATTCCTTCTTTGCTGTTTCCTCGAACGGGTTTGTATACGAACGGAAACTGATTTTTGGATAAGTTCGAATGAGTATCGTAGCTTTCGGGAACGAGAATTCCCACTCTGGCCGCGGTTTCTTTCAGAAGATTTTTATCGGAACAGATTTCCACGCAGTCCAAGCTCGCATAACGCAGCTTGAGTTTTTCGGCGATGTAAGAAGCCGTATACGTCGCCTTTCCGTAGGAACGCGTTCCTACTCCGAGAATTCTCCCGTGCAAAGGAATTTCGGAAACCGTCTTTAGAATTTTACGATATTCTGTAACGGACTCCATGATTCGAAGAGAGGACATCCCCAAACCGGGAGCGCGATCGTTTTGATCGACCGCAATCACCGAATAACCCAGGCGTATCGCCGCGGAGATTAAGGGAACCTGATTGGTCCCGGCTCCTATGGAAAGAAAATGCCCCTTTTGTTTCATTTCCCATAGGTTTCTTTTAGGGCGGGGAGAAAGTCAAAGGATTTTTAAGCGCTAAGAACGTACGACTCGATCCAGTTCTTGGCTCGAATCGGATCCGTATAGAAATGCTCGTTCTCCTTTCCGAATTTTTCCTCGTAGTTTCCGATCTTCGTTTCGTCTTGATGAACGTGAACCGCCGCGAGGCAACGGATTCCGCGGAGATTTTGAAACCGCATCGATTTGGATTCTTCAAAGAGATTCAAGTAACCGACCTTCCATCCGTAGTCCGATAAGATTTGCGGTATGATCGATCGAAAGCGTTTGTGGGCTTCGAGGTTGGCGGCCTCGAACCCGTGTAAGTTGATGAAGATCTTAAACGTTCCGTTGTCCGGGATTTGTGCGAGGGAATCGAGAAGGGATTTTTCCCAGGCTTCCACGTCTTCGATTTCGACTTTGCCGCTGATCCTCGTGCTGACTAATTTTTGTTTCGGGTCCCATTCCGTTTTCGTAATGATTGCGGTTTCCATCCGTCTCCTTTTTGCGTTTTACGCGCGTGTGTGTTGGACGGAGAACGAATGGACGAAGATCGTCAAAATTCAGGGCTTAGAAAGAATTTGTTTCTCTTTTTTATAAGAAGCCGTTCCGACCTGGGGCCGCTTCTTGCGGTTTCTCTTTCTATCAAACATACATTCGGTTTTTTAGAAACGTCGTAAAGAAGGCGGAAGAGTTCCCGCGCCCGCTGCGCTTGCGAAACTTACGAAACGCGTTCGTAGAGGATTCGAACTCCTCCGGCTTTTTCTCCGTTCGGTCTGAGGTTTTGGGAGAAGATGATCAACTTATCGTCTCCGTCTTTTTCCAGACTGGTTCTCCAGCCCCAACTGGTTTCTGGAGTGTCTCCGCCGTAGTGTCCCGTAACGGACCATTCCTTTGCACCGGGAACTCCTTCCGAGAATAGGATTCCGCTCCCCATTCCGAAACTTTCGATCCAAGCGGACTCGTATCGTTTTTTATCGATATGATATCCGTAGATCGCGATTCCTTCGAACGGTTCGCCTCCGTAACTTCCTTTGTATTCGTGCAGAAGAAATCTTCCGCCTAATACGAGTTTGATGGTTCCCGCGATCGGAGACTCGTCGGTGACCTCTCCCTCTTTGAACATCATCTGGTTGACGCCTTTCCAATTCCCCGTATAGGATTCGAATTCTTTGTGGACGCCTTCCCGTTTGGAGGTTTCGAACTTTTCTTTACTCATGGCGAAACAGTGGAGTCGGTTTCGAAATAGAAATCAAGAAGAATTAAGAGTTCTTAGCGGACTTCGAACTCGATTAAAACCTTGGCTTGGATCTTTCGTTCCCCCACGGAAAGCGGTGAAGAATCGCTTTCTCTTCCTTTCATCTGATAGACCACCTGCGGAAAACCAGTGGAATCGGTTTCGATGATTTTGATCGCAGCGACTTCCTTTTTGCCGATCGCGTTGGCGAGAACCAAGGCTTTGCTCTTTGCGTCTTCGTATGCGGATACGAGCGCGTCTTTTTCCTGTTTGGAAGTGGAATCCGATTTGAATTCGATTCCGCTTACGTTGTTGACTCCCAACTTTTGGAGTTCCAGCAATACTTCTTTATAAAGTTTTAAGTTTCTGAGTTTTAAAAGAATTCCGGACGTGGAAAGATACGGTCTTTGTTTTCCGTCCTGAAGATATTGTCTTTGCAGCGTATAATCGGTGCTGTAGATGTCCTTGGGAGAAATTTTGAATTCTTTGGAGAGCGCCTGGATCACGTTAGACGTTCTTTCAAGATTCTTTTCCTGCGCCGTTTTTGCGTTCGCTTCCTCGACTTCCACCGCGAAGGTCATCTGGATATAGTCGGTTTCCACGACCGCGGTTCCGCTTCCCGAGACGGTTACGGTTTGTTTGTTCTCGGAATAAATTCCCAATGCGGGAACGACGAATAACGTAAGAAGAATCAGTTTCAATCGGTTCATAGTTCGGAAATGTTTTTGGAAAATCCGATCCTTGAAAACAAAAAAAGGCGGAAGAGGGGAACCTCGACCGCCTTTTTGCGATTGGTAAAGAAGGTTCGGATGAATTACATCATTCCGCCCATTCCTCCCATACCGCCGCCCATTCCCGCCATCGGGTTTGGAGCGTCTTTTTCCGGTTTGTCAGTGATCGTAACTTCGGTAGTCAGGATCATGGAACCGATAGAAGCTGCGTTTTGAAGAGCGGAACGAACCACTTTCGCAGGGTCAACGACTCCGGCTTGGATCATATCTTCCCAAACCATCGTAAGAGCGTTGAAACCTTCGTTTCCTTTTTTCGCCTTCGCGTGTTCTACGATTACGGAACCTTCCAGACCTGCGTTGGAAGTGATCATACGGATCGGTTCTTCCAAAGCTCTGAAGATGATTTTTGCTCCGGTCGCTTCGTCGCCTTCGAGTTTGAGTCCGCCCACGGCTTCTTGCGCTTTGAGAAGAGTCAAACCGCCGCCTGGAACGATTCCTTCTTCCACCGCTGCGCGAGTTGCGGAAAGAGCGTCTTCCACACGGGCTTTTTTCTCTTTCATTTCGACTTCGGTAGCCGCTCCAACGTGAATCACCGCAACCCCGCCTGCGAGTTTTGCGAGTCTTTCTTGGAGTTTTTCCTTGTCATACTCGGAAGTCGTGTCTTCGATCTGTTTTTTGATCTGACCGATTCTTCCTTGGATTTCTTTCGTTTGGCCTTTGCCTTCGATGATGGTGGTGTTCTCTTTATCCACGGTCACTTTGTTCGCGCGGCCGAGCATTTGAAGAGTAGTGTTCTCGAGTTTCATTCCGAGGTCTTCGGAAATCACTTGTCCGCCGGTCAGAATCGCGATGTCTTCGAGCATCGATTTTCTTCTGTCGCCGAACCCTGGAGCTTTCACCGCAACGCAAGAGATGGTTTTTCTGAGAGTGTTGACTACGATCGTAGCAAGAGCTTCTCCTTCCACTTCTTCGGAGATGATCACGAGAGGTTTTCCCGCTTGAGCCACTTTTTCAAGAACGTGGATCAGATCTTTCATAGAGGAGATCTTTTTGTCGTAGATCAGGATGAAAGGATCGTTCAGAGTCGCAGTCATCGCTTCCGGATCGGTCACCATATAAGGAGAAATGTATCCTCTGTCGAACTGCATCCCTTCCACCACGTCGAGAGTGGTTTCGATGGACTTCGCTTCTTCCACTGTGATGACTCCGTCTTTACCGACTTTGTCCATCGCGTCAGCGATCAGGTTCCCGATCGTAGTATCGTTGTTCGCGGAGATCGTCGCAACGTTTGCGATGTCTTTTTTGTTTTCGATCTTAACCGCTCTTTTTTGAATGCTTTCCACGGCAGCGGCAACCGCTTTGTCGATCCCTCTTTTGAGAGACATCGGGTTTGCGCCCGCGGTTACGTTTTTCAAACCTTCGTTGATGATGGATTGAGCGAGAATGGTTGCGGTAGTGGTTCCGTCTCCGGCGACGTCGTTCGTCTTTGTGGAAACTTCTTTCACCATTTGCGCGCCCATGTTTTCCAGAGCGTCTTCGAGTTCGATTTCCTTCGCAACGGTAACGCCGTCCTTAGTGATGGTAGGCGCGCCGAATTTTTTATCGATCACTACGTTGCGACCCTTAGGCCCGAGGGTAACTTTAACCGCGTTCGCGAGTTTGTTCACACCTTCGAGGAGCTTGCGTCTTGCTGTTTCGTTGTATTCTATATCTTTAGCCATGATTCACTCCTGATTATTTTTTAACAACGGCGAGAATATCGCTCTCACGGATGATGAGATATTCTTTGCCTTCGGATTTGATTTCAGTTCCGGAATATTTTCCGTAAAGGACGGTGTCGCCTACCTTCACTTCGAGAGGAACGAGTTTCCCGTCTTCATATTTGCCGCTTCCGACTTCTACGACTTTCCCTTCTTGAGGTTTTTCTTTTGCCGTGTCAGGAACGAAAATGCTACCGATCTTTTCCTCGGCTTCCTGTCTTGGTTCTACGAGGACTCTGTCACCCAGAGGTTTAATCGATGCCATAGACTAACTCCTTATAATCGTGGTTTAGCACTGCATGAGTAAGAGTGCTTACTATCGTTTCCATTAAAAAAATTCGTGAAAAAAGGGTCAAGCACTTTCGGTAAGAGAGTGCTAAAATTCGATGACGAGAAAAAAAGAATCGGGAAGAAATTTCAAAACGAATCGATTCTTTCTGCGTCTAAGGAAAAATCTTCCGAAGCGCATGAAAAGGAGAAAATGTTTCCGAAAGAAAATCTGATTCGAGTCCGCGATCTCAATCAAAAGCCGGTTCGGGAGGAAAAGCCGATTCTTCTGTATTGGATGTCCATGGCGAGAAGGCTGGCATGGAATCATTCCCTGGATTACGCAATTCATCTTTCCCAAAAATACGAAAAGGAACTTTGGATCTACGAACCTCTGAAAATGGATTATCCTTGGAGTTCGCCGAGGCTGCATCGGTTTATCCTCGAAGGAATGGCGGCGAATACGAAAGAGGCGAACAAGCTCGGGTTGAATTACCGCGCCTTTGTGGAAACTTCGGACAATCCGATCGCGGAGGTTTTCGGGAGAATTTCGTCCGCGGCCGCCCTTATCGTCACGGACGATTATCCGGCTTACATCGTTCCCGAATTGTTAAACGAAGTCGGCAAAAGAATCGAATGCAAACTGCTCGCCGTCGATTCGAACTCCATCATCCCTCTCGATCTTTACGGAGAATTCGCATCTGCCGCGAGAATCCTACGCCCACGAGTCCATAAATTGTTCGCCGAAGCCTGGAAGTTTCGATCTTCCCGTAAACCGGGCAAACCGTACACAAGCACGAACGGATCTTCGCTTAGGGAGAATCCGGATTCTCCGTTTTCCAAGATCGTTTGGTTCGATGGGGATGAGAAGAAGATCGAAACTATATGCAAAAAAGTGAATTTTCTTTGTCCGGAAGTTTTGCCCGTTGCGGAAAAAATCGGAGGAAGGGAAGAGGGGTTGAAACTTCTCAAACGTTTTTTGAAACAAGGACTGAGCGGTTATGCGGAACTTAGAAGTCAGCCTCGAGATCCGAAAGAATCGTATTCTTCCTTGTTGTCTCCCTATCTCCACTTCGGTCATATTTCTCAGGAAGAAGTCGTAAGCGCCGTTCTAGATTGGAACTTGGACGAACCTTGGAATCCGGGAGTGATCGTTCCCGAAAATAAAAATCGAAAGGAAGGTTTCTATCATCCGGACGACAACGTGAATTCCTTCCTGGACGAGCTCGTCACTTGGAGGGACGTGGGGTTTCTGATGTTTTGGAAACAACCTTCGTTTCGAAAAAATCTTACCATTCTTCCCGAATGGCTGCAGAAGAATCTGGACTTTCACAAAAACGACGTTCGTCCGTATCTTTATACGAAGGAGCAGCTTGAGAATGCAAAGACGCATGACGCGGTTTGGAACGCAGCGCAAAAGGAACTCGTCTTAACCGGAAGCATGCACAATTACTTAAGAATGCTCTGGGGGAAAAAGGTCATCGAGTGGAGCGCCGATTACGAAACCGCGTTTGAAATCCTTGAGGACTTAAACAACAAATACGCGTACGACGGAAGAGATCCGAATTCGTATACGGGAATCTTATGGTGTTTCGGTTTGTTCGATCGGCCTTGGTTTCCGGAACGAAACGTTTTCGGTAACATTCGTTATATGTCATCGGAATCGACCGCTAAAAAATTCAAACTCAAGTCCTACTTCGAATACGTGGAATCTTTGGAAGGAAACGGCTCGAATCTGTTTTGAGTCAAATGCTTGATTTTTAGAACCGCGGACCCTAAAATCGTAGAAAAAGAGGATTGGTACTTATGACAACTGAGGCAGCTCCAAAAACGTATACGACTTTCAAAGAATTTTGGCCTTTCTATCTGGGAGAACATTCGCATCCGGTGAACCGTGCATTGCATTTCGTGGGAACTTCCTTTGCGATCGGTTGGATCTTGACGGCCATCATCAATCTCAATCCGTATTACATCCTAGCGGCTTTGTTTTCGGGATATTTCTTTGCGTGGATCGGACATTTCTTCGTAGAAAAAAACCGTCCCGCTACGTTCACGTATCCGTTTAAATCCTTTATGGGCGACTGGGTGATGTATTTTTACATTCTCACCGGACAGATCGGAAAGGAATTGGAAAAGATCGGCAAGAAGTAGTTCGAAGAAAACAATCCGATTTTTTTCGTTCAACTCTTTTGTTTTAGGAATGTTTCTTATTCGAGTAGAATTTTGAATCTCTGAAACAAAAGAATGAGCGTTTCGATTCTCCTATTTTGCAACAAGATAACCGGGGTAAAACCGAAAGACATTGAGGAATTTTTGGAAGAAGGTTCCTATTGGGAACCGGGTCCCAAATTCGAGCGAAATCTTTCCCAATCTGGTTTCTTCGATCTAAAAGTTCGTTATAAACCGAAAAAGAAACCCTTTGTCGTTTCCTTTTATCCGAGCGATCATGAGGTTTTTACGGAGACGAAACGCGAAATTTTAGAAGTTCTCCGCGAGGAGCCGACAAATGTGTCGGGAAAGAAAGTTATGGATCGGATTCTGAAATCCGTTCAGATGTTCGTCGTAGAGGTCGATCCTGTCAGTATCGCGGAAGAGGATTGGAAGGTCGTCGATTCTTTGGAAGCGCATCTCGCGAAAATTTCCGATGCCTTAATTTACTCTTCGGGAGAATTTTTTGAAGTGAAGAATTTGATCCGAAACGTTTATTCATTTCAAAACGGCTCGTATTGATATCGATGACGCCTTCGCTCCCTAACTCAATACGTTGTTCCCTATGGGTCACAACGCAGGTCGCATTTCTTTGCTTCGCAAAGAGTCGTTGCTTCGCTCCCTAACTCAATACGTTGTTCCCTATGGGTCACAACGTAGGTCGCATTTCTTTGCTTCGCAAAGAGCTGTCGCTTCGCTTTAGCCTGATTCACTTCCTATGGGGCGTGAATCAGCCCCACATGACCTCGTAAACCTGAAGTGGTTCTTCTTTGCCTTTGACTTTGACGCGGGGCATTCGCGTGAGAGTGTATTTGCCGCCTAACAGCTCCATGGTGTCTTTGGAAATGAGGAAGGATTTTTTCAAAACCTTGCAGAGCGATTCGATTCGAGAAGCCGTGTTGACCGCGTCTCCGATCACCGAATATTCTCTGTGAAGATCGCTTCCGATGTTTCCCGCAAACACTTCTCCCGTATGAATTCCGATTCCGATCGCGATCGGAGTTTTGCCCTGCGACTTTCGAAACAGATTCCACTCCGCGAGACGTTTCTGCATGATCACTCCGCAACCGACCGCGTTTCTTGCGTCGACTTCCGCTGAGGGAGATGGGTGAGGGGTTCCGAACGTAGCCATCACCGCGTCGCCGATATATTTGTCCAAGGTTCCGTTGTTTTCGAAAACGCACTCCATCATAATTTTACGAAATTCTGATAGAAGCTCTCCGAGTTCCTTCGGGTCCATGTTCTCGGACATTGCGGTAAAGTTTCGAATATCCAAAAAAAGAATGCTCACGATCTGACGATTGCCGCTCTGCAGTGTTTCAGGATTTTCCATCATCTCGTTGACGATCTTCGGAGAAAAGTAACGGGAAAGTTCCGTCTTTTGTCCTTCCGCGATTCCGATTCTTCGCACCATGGAAACCGTACGAAAAATCCCCATGGAGATCATCACCGCGAAACAAAAATACAAACCGGGTTTACCGGCAACGACGTCTTCCAAAAGAACGTCCGGCCCGCTGATATAACGGCCCCAGTCGTTCGTGAACGTCAGTTGATTCGTCGAGATGGCGATCCAAAGAATCGAAAAGTAAATCGCATAGAACAAAAACAAACCTGTGAACACGAAGCGGATTCGAAACTGCAAAAGGGAATAGATGATCGGAAATAGAAAAAATAGATTGATCGTATTCTTCAGAGCGAAACCTAAATTCACGTTTTTGGTCGTGAAGGTGTAAAACAGAAGAACGCCCAGGATCAAAAGATATTCCGCAAACAGGGTAACGTAATTGAAAATGCTCACGATCGAATCGGGACAAACGCGGATAATGATGGTATGGGCGAGGGTCAGAACGAGATAGATGGAGAACGCGATGAGATTCGCTTCGCTGTCTCCGCTGCCGACGTTGACGAGGATCTGGACCAGAAAAAAAAGCGCGATGAGATAACGGAAGTAATTCGTGATGATGATTCCGTTTCTTTCCTCCGTTTTGAGAACATCCAGAACGGAATCCGGCATGGACTTTCGGTCCAGAATTTGAAACGCTTGCTTGATCGATCGGAGTAGATTCACAAAGTTCAGGATAGAAATTTCGGGATTCAAGATCAATTCTTTCCGGGAAAGGGAAGGACATTTGAAAAAAATTCTTTCATAAAAAACGGACCGCCGCATTCTTTTCGCAGTTCAGGAGAAGAACGAAACATGGCTCAAAAAGCGGCTTTGGTAGCAGGTGCGACCGGATTGATCGGAAAGTATCTTTTGGAAGAGTTGAACTCTTCCGGCGAGTATCAAAAAATTTACGCACTCGTACGTAAGCCCGGTTCCGTTAGCGGCGCGGAAGAAATCGTCGTCGACTATGATGCGTTAAACGCTTCTTCCTTTCCGAAAGGGATTACGGAAGTCTATTGCAGTTTGGGGACAACGATCTCCAAGGCCGGAAGCCAGGAGAATTTCAAAAAAGTGGATCACGAATACGTGATGCAGATCGCAAAACTCGCGAAAGAAAAAGGGGTTCGATCCTTTCTCGTCGTGAGCGCTTTGGGCGCCGACAGCAAGTCTTTCGTATTTTACAATCGGGTCAAAGGGGAAATGGAGAAGGATCTAGAAACGATCGGATTTCCGTTTCTCGGAATATTCAGACCTTCTCTTCTCGAAGGCGAACGGGAAGAAACCCGACCCGGCGAAGCCGTGGGTCAATTTTTTGCAAAGATCATCAATCCGTTGTTGCTCGGCGGAATTCGGAAATACAGATCGATTCACGGAAGAACGGTCGCCAAAGCGATGATCCGTATCGCGCAAAAAGGTCCTTCCGGGGTTCGTATTTTAGAATCGGATCGAATCGAGGCCGTGGGAGGAAATTGATTCGATCTTCCTTTCTCGTGTTCCGAAATCGAGAACAGATCTTCGACAGCATCCGAAATGGGAACGGGAGAACGGTGATCGAGACGATCGGAAAAAGTTCGGTAGATCGTTCGCGGAATTTCGTTGAATCGAAATTCTTTCGAATTCGAATCAATGCAACCGATTCAAAAACTCTCCGAAGCCTACGCGAAACAAAGCGGTGAATTCGGAGAGTTTTACGATTCGTTTTACGCGAACGTCAGTTGCGATTGACGGTTTTCGATCGTGATCCGGTTGGAAAGAAGTATCGCCTTGGATTCCAAGTTGTATTCTTTTGCGAGCGCCTCGCGTTTTTCCTTCGCTTCTCCTTTGAGTCGGGAAGCTCCTCTTTCCAGCAACATTCCGATCAGAATTCTCGCGGTCGATTGAACCACTTCGAACGCTACCTCGTCTCTCAAAGAGGAATTTTCGATCGCAGAATACGCTTCCAGGATCTTTTCGAGGGTTTCCTTGTTTTCGTTTAACAAAGAAGAGCCGCCTCCGATTTTGGAGAATTCTTCCTCGAAGTATTGACGAAGATGTCCCTTTGCCGTCATACCGGAAACGATTCCTCCGATCGCGGCCACGACCTGAAGCTGAGTCGTTCCTTCGTAGATGTTCGTGATCCGGACGTCTCTGTAGATTCGGGAGATGTCGTAGTCGTACGTGAATCCGGCTCCTCCGTGGATCTGCAGACCGTCATACGCGATCTTATTTGCAAGTTCCGTAATATAATATTTGGATAATGGAGTAAACAGGTTGGCCAGTTTTTCCCATTTTTTGACGGATTCGTCCTTGCGGATTTCCCGTTCGTCGACTCCGTGTTCCTTCATTCTTTCGGATTTCCAGTGATAGAGGTCGATGGAGCGGGACGCTTCCATCAAGACCGCTCTCATTCCGGCGATTTCGCGGTCCATCGTAGTCAACATTTTGCGAACCGCGGGAATGTTTTGGATCGTTTTGCCGAACTGTTCGCGTTCGGCCGCGTATTTCTTCGCTTCCATATAAGCTGCGGTCGCGATTCCCATCGCTTGAGCGGCGATCGAAAGTCTCGCGCCGTTCATCATCGCCATGGAATAACGAACCAAGCCGTATCCTTCTTCACCGATCAGAATTCCGGGAGTGTTTTCATACACGACTTCGCAAGTCGGCGAACAGTGAAGTCCCATCTTCTTTTCGATTCCGGCGATAAACACGTCCGAACTTTTCACTAAGAAGAAGGAAAGTCCTCTCGCTCCGCTCGTGGGCGCGCCCGTTCTTGCAAGAGTCAAAATCACCGCGGGAATATCTCCGAAACCGCAACCGTGCGTGATAAAACGTTTCGCTCCCGTCAATCTCCAGACTCCGTTCGCGTCTTTGACCGCTTTGGTTTGCAGGTTCGGAAGATCCGATCCGTAGTTCGGTTCGGTCAACGCCATCGCACCGAAAATTTCTCCGTTCGCCATTTTGGGAACGTATTCATCGATCATTTCTTTGGATCCGAATCGTTCGATCGTTTCCGCGAGATTGAGGCAACCGAGGGTGATCGCAAACGATCCGTCGGCTCTGGAAAAAAGTTCCATCATCATCGTTTGAACGGTTGCGGGGATTCCGAGTCCGCCGTGTTTTCTTCCGATGCTGTAAGGGAGAATTCCAGCGTCTTTGACTTGGTTGACTCCCTTGATCATCGCTTCCGGAAACGTGACCTTTCCGGCGGAATACTTCAAACCTTCGACGTCCATATCCTTGGCGAGCGGGGCGATCTGTTTTCCGGCAATATCGCCTCCCGATTCTAAAATAGATTTATAATATTCTAATGCGTCTTCATAGGAGCCGGGCGCCATCGCAAGGGATTCCTTGCCGCTTTTTTGATATTCCTTATGATCTTCGAAATCGCCTTCGAAACCGTCGATGATCTCTTTCCAATCGACGATCGACTGGAAGTTTTCCTGCAAGTCTTGGTTTTCTAAAAAATAGTTATTCTCGATCATTTCAATTCCTTTGTGAACTGCTGTTCAGCTTTGTATTCGATTCTTTACCACTCAGGAACCGCGTTTCTCGGTTGAAAACCGAAATTCTTCGTATCGAACGCCGTTTGGAGCGGAGAATCGCTTCTATTGTAACGCATTCTAGCAGGTCTTTGCAAGTAGAATCGATCGGGATGACGTTTCGATTTTGCGGCGGAAAGCGGGTGCGGGCACCTTGGAAAGTAATTTCCAGTCTATGGTAAAACGAAAGGAAAGGTTGAATTATGATTCGAGTAGAATCGTTTGGATCGTCGAAGCTGCGAAACCTAAAAGAAAATAAAAAAGCCACCTTGCGGTGGCTTTTCACCTTATAGAAGCTGTTTAAGCTCTAAGTAAAAATTACTTAGTTGCGTCAGCTGCTGCTTTTTTCAAAGACTCTTCAGCTGCTACTGCTTGTTTTTGCAGTTCTTCAGGATTTGAGTGAATCAGAGGGCTCACACCTGGAATACCTGGTGGGAAGAGCAGACCTACTGATGCAACGAAAGATCCTTTCACTTCACCTGGTTTGTAGGTAGTGAAAGCGATTCTGTAAAGACCTCTTACTAAAAGTTTTTTAGTATCGATGCTTTTCAGTTCGTCAAAAGATTTCGGAGGATTAGGGATGGTGATTCTTGTAAGAGAGTTATACTTTGCGTGTCTCTCTTCTTTGTAAGTATCGTCCCCGTCATCATCGTCATCGAGCTTTTGAAGTGGTTTTGCTTTCGCAGCTTTTGCAATTTGGTCTGGCATAATAGCAGACATTCTTTCAACGCGAATCCAAGTATCGAACCAATTTGGCATTGATTTTTCTTCTGGAGTTGCAGCTTTGAAAGCGTCACTTACTAGGTCTCCGTCGCCGGGCTCACCGATTTCGCCTGTTGGGGAAATCATACGAACTCCCATTTCAGCGATAACAGCAGGTACCCAAACGTAGAGATAGTATGCTTTTTTGCTTCCATCGACTAAACCGTCCGGCGCTTGTCCTGGCTTGATGTATCCATAGTAATGGATTACAGTCCCGTATGGAAGTAACGTTTTTACAGTTTCGTTTGTTCCTGGGATTGTGCTCTCGCTCAGTACAAAAGAGCTTTTAAGGCTTGGCAGACCACCGAACGCACCACAAGCGGTAATGCTTGCAAAGAGTGCAACGGAGACAGCCAAAATCGAAAGTTTTTTCATAGACTCTCCTTAGTTAGGAAGATCACGGTATGAACTCGTGAACTTTTTGTAAATCAATATTGGATAATTTTTTGCCTGAAAGTACGTGATTTAAGTTCTGATTGATAAATACGGAAGGACGGAAACAGGGAAAAAACGTCGGCCGCCGGGGAATGAAATCCTTGCAGATTTTAACTTGAGAAATTTTGAAAGGAGATGGAATTCGTTCTGTCAGCCTGAATTCTTACTTTTTCTGAAAAAACCGTTTTAACCAGTCCCAAAGATCCAAAATCCAAGCAAAGATTCTTCCAAAGATGGTTGTGTATGAATATCTTTTTAGGAGCTCTTGGACGCGATCCTGTTCCTCGGAAGTAAATTCTAAACGAATATTGTTTTCTTCCGCTTCCATCTGAACTCTTTCTTTTTTATTTCGAATATCCACGATTCGAACATCCACGTATTCCCAACCCAGAATTTTTACGCTTTCGAGTCTTCTTTCGCCGGAAATCAATGTGTTGTCTAGATCGATCAAGATAGGATGAAGAAGTCCCAGCTTTTGGATGGATTCTTTGAGAGGGCGGAGGTCCCCGAGATCTTTGCGAATACGATTCTTAACTTTGATGTCCGAAACTCGAATTTTCATTGTTTCTCAAAAATATTCGGGGTGCCTGCGCTTCAATTCAATTCTGACTTAGGTTGCTCAATTTGTTCTAGAATGCGGAAGGAACATAGTTTGGATCTTCTTGACACTGAAGGAATCCGCAGGTTTTTGGGATCAGAGCGGGTTTCCTCCGGACTTTCCCGTCAATTTTCACCCATCAGGAAGAACAAATGTCTTTGAAAGATTTTATTTTTACTTCGGAATCGGTCGGCGAAGGCCATCCAGACAAAGTCTGCGACCAAATTTCCGATGCGGTTCTGGATGCATACCTGGAACAGGATCCTAAATCTCGAGTCGCTTGCGAGACCTTAGTAACCACAAACTTGGTCGTGATCGCAGGTGAAATTACAAGCAAGGGGAAAGTAGACGCTCAGGAAATCGCAAGAAACGTAATCCGTGATATCGGTTATAACGATATTACCATGGGTTTCGACGCGGACTTTGCGGTTGTTTCCGCTCACGTTCACGCGCAAAGCCCGGATATCTCTCAAGGGGTAACCGAAGGAGAAGGTCTTTTCAAAGAGCAAGGCGCGGGAGACCAAGGGTTGATGTTCGGTTTCGCGATCAACGAAACTCCGGAACTCATGCCGATGCCGATTTACTATTCTCACGAATTGGTGAAATACTTAGCGGGTCTCAGACACGGAAATAAACTGAAATTCTTAAGACCGGACGCAAAGTCCCAGGTCACCGTGGAATACAAGGACGGAAAACCGGTTCGAATCGACACCGTCGTGATTTCCACACAACATTCTCCCGATGTAACTCATAAACAAATCGAAGAAGCTCTGATCGAAGAGTGTATCAAGAAGGTGATTCCCGCGAATCTCCTCGTAAATACGAAATATTTTATCAACCCGACCGGTCAGTTCATCGTCGGCGGACCGCACGGAGATGCCGGTTTGACTGGAAGAAAGATCATCGTAGACACTTATGGTGGATACGGGAGACACGGGGGAGGAGCATTCTCCGGTAAGGATCCTTCCAAAGTGGACCGTTCCGCGGCTTACATGGGACGTTATATTGCGAAGAACGTAGTGGCTTCCGGTCTTGCGGACAAGTGCGAAGTGCAGCTTGCTTACGCGATCGGTGTTGCGGAACCGGTTTCCGTTCACGTCGACACATTCGGAACTGGAAAAATTTCCGAAGAAGAATTGGTTAAAAGAATCCGCGCGAACTTCAAATTGACTCCAAGAGGAATCATCGAATCTCTGAAACTTCTCGAAAAAGGAAGAAAGTATAGAGAAACCGCTTCTTACGGTCACTTCGGAAGAAAGGGTTCCACGTTTACTTGGGAAGAAACCGACAAAGCTGCGGCATTAAAGGGATAAGAAGAAAATGGGAGCTCCGAGTACATCCACTGCTACCGAAAAAGCAACCCGTGACGGATACGGGGACGCATTGCATGAACTGGGAGCTTCCCGTCAGGACGTAGTCGTCCTGGACGCGGATCTTTCCGGCTCCACAAAAACCAATAAGTTTGCGAAAAGCTACCCGGATCGTTTTTTCAACGTGGGTGTCGCCGAACAGAACTTAGTCGGTCACGCGGCCGGCCTGGCATTGTCCGGATTGGTTCCGTTCGCTTCTTCCTTTGCGATGTTTCTTTCGGGAAGAGCTTGGGAAATCGTTCGGAACAGCGTCGTTTATCCGTTTTTGAACGTGAAACTTGTGGCTTCTCACGGCGGCGTTACCGTAGGAGAGGACGGAGCTTCTCACCAATGTATCGAAGACTTTGCGATCATGAGAGTCATTCCGGAGATGACCGTGATCTGTCCTTCGGATTACAACGAATGCAAACAAATCATTCATGCGATTGCGGATTATAAGGGTCCGGTTTACGTGCGCGTAGGCCGTCCGAACGTTCCCGTGATCGAACGCGAAAATTATAAATTTCAGATCGGAAAGGCCGAAGTGATGAGAGAAGGAAAAGACGTTCTCATCATCGCAAACGGGGTTTTGGTCAATGAGGCGATGAAGGCCGCGGAAGAATTGGCGAAAGAAGGAATCAACGCGACTCTTCTGAATATGGCGACGATCAAGCCGATCGATAAAGATGCGATTTTAAAATACGCAAAAGAATGCGGAGCCGTGGTTACTTGTGAAGAGCACAACGTTCTCGGCGGATTGGGTTCCGCGGTTAGCGAGTTCTTGTCGGAAGAATATCCGGTTCACGTTTTGAAGGTGGGAATGAAGGATCAATTCGGAAAGTCCGGAACTTGGAAGGAACTTTTGGACTACTTCGGTCTCCGTTCCAAAAACATCGTCGAAACCGCGAAAAAGGCGATCGCTCTCAAAAAATAAGATCGGATGACTTGACTTAAACGGATTTTCGCTTACTCTTTTTTCTTTTTAAAAGAAGAACGAAGGAGCGGAAGAGTTTTCCGAAAGAATCCTTTGACTCAAATTTTCCTGGGTTGATTAGCGAGATGGCGGGCACACAAACTCCTGACTTAAATGAAATTACCGAGGAGTCCACGAAATCGACCGGAGGACCTTGGAGAGTGGTTCTTTGGGACGATAACGAACATACCTACGAATACGTTATCGAAATGCTGATGGAAATCTGCACGATGACCGTCGAAAAAGCTTTTTTACACGCGGTTCAAGTCGATCAGGAAAAACGCACCGTCGTTTTTTCGGGAGAATTCGAACACGCGGAACACGTTCAAGAAAGAATCCTGACCTACGGCGCCGACCCGAGAATGAGCAATTCAAAAGGTTCCATGAGCGCCACTCTGGAAAAGTAAGAATTGGTCGGGGTTCCGACAAAGTCTTGTAGTAAGCAAAGGCGGCCCCACCCAGGCTCGGGTGGTGGTGGAGAGGCGGCGGGAAGAATCCGGACAAATCTCCTTATCAAAAAAACACTTTTTTTACAACCACGATTTCTTTTGTCGTACCTCCGACAAAGGACTCAAAAAGAAGTTGCTCCTTAAACCGCGATCAATCTAAGAAGCAACGAAATTCCGCAAGGTTAGGAGTCCATTTTCACGACGAGCTTGATCGCCGGTTCAAGCCAAGCCTCGGCCGCTTCTTCGAACGAACAGGTTTTGGTTACGATCTTTTCCGGTTCGATTTTCTTTTCGGAGATCTTATTCAGGATATGGGGAATATGTTCTCTCGAATCCACCCGTCCGATCTTCAAAGTCGCACCCGTATTATACAAATCTAAATAAGGAATTTCTAATTTATTGGTCCAGAAGATCGATGCGGAACCGTACACTCCCTCGGTGGAAAGGGATTTTAATCCGAAGTCCATTCCTTCTTTCAGTCCGTGACAATCCGCGATCAACGGGAATTTTTTCTCCCAGGCCTTGGGAAGAGTCGTATAGGAAACCGCGGTCGCACCCAGATTCTCCGCAATTTTGAGTCTTTCCTGATCGTTGTCCAAATACAGAACTTCGGACGCGCCCATTCCGACCGCGAGCGAAGCCGAATACAAGCCGATACTGGAGGCTAAGCCGCCCAAAATCATCACGGGAGAATTCGGTTTTTTCTCAAGCCACTGTCCCACCAGTTTCCACGCTTCGACGATATTATCGCTGATCGAAGCCAGTGCGATCGCGTCCATATTCGAAGGCATAGGAATTAACATCTGTTTGGCGAAGGGGATCCAGATTCTTTCGGATAAAGCTCCTCCGAATTCCTTTGCGGACGGTCCCATTCCGTAGTGGCTCGCATACGGGATAGAAGTGCAGGCCTTGGAACGACCGCCCGTACAGTCCGGACAAAGTCCGCAGGAAATCTGAAACGGAATGATTACCTTGGTTCCTTTCGGATATTCAGCCGCGATTTCGGGACTGGTTTCTTCGATCGTTCCCACGAATTCGTGTCCGATCGGAATTCCCGGTCGAAACAACGTGTAACCGTTTACGATGGGAAGATCCAGATCGCAGCGCGAAACCGCGATCGGTTTTACAATCGCCTGATTTGCGCCTTGAATCTTAGGTTCGGGAACGTTTTCCCATTCTAATACATGCTTCTTTTTGAATACGATTCGTTTCATAATTCACCTTATCTCTGATCTAAAAATTGAAAAACTTCGTAAGAACGTTTCAAAGTAAGTTCACTTTCCTTGAAATACAGCGCTTCTTTTTTCCACGAACGAGGCGAGTCCTTCCTCCGCATCCTGCGTATCCATCAATTCCAAAAGCTGCGGAAAAAGATTTTCGGCCGCCTTGGGTTCTCCGTATAAAACGGATTCGAGGGACGACTTTAGAGTCGCATAAACCCCAAGCGGCGCCTGCGCCGCGATTTTTTCGGCGAGTAGAATTCCTCTTTCGATGAGTTCGCTTTTTTCTACGACTTCCTGAACGAGTCCGATCCGAAGCGCTTCGTCCGCCTCAAACGGTTCTCCGGTGAGAATGTATTTCATCGCGTTTCCCCAACCGCATTGCGCGGGCCAGCGCATTGTTCCTCCTCCGAACGGGAAGATTCCCCTTTGCACCTCGACTTGACCGAATAACGTGCGTTTGGCGGCGATGCGAATGTCGCTCGCGAGCATCAATTCGATTCCGAGGGTGATGCACATTCCGTGTACGGCCACTACGACTGGTTTCGTTTTGGTTTTACCCGTGGTTCCCCAGGGATTGACGCTTTCGGGTGGAAGAGGGAAGCGCTTTTCTTTCTTTAAAAATTCCGCGACATTCTTTAAGTCGAGGCCGAGAGTGAAATGTTTTCCGTTTGCATAAACCAAACCGACTCGGATTTCGGGGTCCGCTTCCAATTGGTCGTAGGCGCGGCTCAGAGCGTAGAGCATGTCTACATTGAACGCGTTTCTTTCCTCGGGTCGGTTGATGATAATGTGAAGAATGTGTCCTTTTTTTTCCGTGAGAATCAGCTCGGACATGTAAATCTCCTTGGTAGACTATGCGGTCTATCCTGAAAAAGTTCGATATAGACTATTTAGTCTATCATTTTTTTCGGTTTTTGTTGAACTTTTTTCGGGGGTTGATATTCTGATTCTTTAGAATGGCTTCCAATCTCGATAAGCAGAGCAATCCATACGATCGTTTGATGACCTCCGCGCTCGATCTTTTTTACCACCGCGGATATTCGGGGACTTCCACCAATCAGCTGATCGCCGATTCCGGAACTCACAAGGCCAGCTTTTATCGTTATTTTCAATCCAAAGAAGAGATCGCTCTCGAATATCTAAAGCTCCAAGGGGAGAATTTCGAGAACGGTCTGCAAAGAATGATGGATCGCGCAGAAACTTGGGAAGAATTCGTTCATACTTGGAATTCCCTTTTGCTGAAACAGGTGAAGAGCGGTAAGTTCATCGGATGTCCCATTGCGCGCTTTTTAAACAGCGTAGAAGAGAAGAACGAGGACTTCGAACTCGTGGCGGAAAAAATTCTGCACGGTTGGATTCAAATTTTCGAATCCTACTTCGAATCCGAAAAGAAAAAAGGAAATCTGGATTCTTCCTTGGATTGCCACGCCGCGGCAAAAAAGATTCTCAAGCTGTTTCAGGGAAGTTCCCAGCTTTTTCGAATTACGGGAAAAACCGAATATCTACAAGAGCTGAAAGGAGAGATGCAAGAGGTTTTAGGAGGGAAGAAAGGCTAATTCTTTTTGCTCGTTTTGTTTTTAGGATTGGAAGACAAAATTGTAGATTCAATCTGTCGTTGCTCCTTGCGATACCCGTTACAGAAAGCAATTCTATTTCGTGAAGGTTTGTCGGACCAAATGTTGAAAATTTTACGTTGACAAACCGAAATTGTACCATTCAAAAAATGAATTTTCCAATTCCGGTGAACCCGCGTTATGCGAAACGCATTCCGAATTTTTTTGTGGCGGGGCAGCGTAGATCAGAATCTTCGTGATTCGAAATTGTTCCAATAAAAAACGCTCCCGTTTTACCGGAAGCGTTCGTAATCGTCTCCCCGCACGTTTGTAACTCCGTGCGGATGCCGTCGAAACGTTGGAAAGAATTAACCCTTTTTCTTAACGAGAATCTTTCTTTCGATTTCGAAGATCTTTTCGGGAAGTTTTTCTTTTCCGTGTTTCTTCTTATCGTTTTCCTTTAAGAACAGATCTTCGCCGAACTTCTCGAACGCGTCGTTCGCCTTGATGTTTTTCAAGCCGATGATTTGCAGATGAACCGCTCCTGCGGGAATTCCGAAATCGTTTCCGCGGTCTTCCACGGAAAGAACTCTCGTGATCGCAGTTACCGTGTCTCCGCTGAAAGAAGGTTGTGTATGATATCCTTCCGTGAATCCGAGATCCCAGATCATGTTTTCCGTGATGTCTCTGGAAGCCATTCCGCATAACCACGCGAAGACGAGTCCTCCGTAAACCACGGGTTCGCCGCCCATCGGTCCGGAAATTCCCGCGGAGTAAAGTTTATCGTAGTGAAGCGGGTGCGTGTTTCCGACTCTGTAGGTCCAAGGGAAATGTTCGTCGGTGATCGTTCTTCCGTTTTGATGGATGTAGATCTGACCGGCTTTGAAATTTTCGAAATACGTATCGGACCAGGTCGCCGATTTGAATTCGGTAGGAAATTTCAGAGCGGGAAGTTCGATGACGGGAGCGTCGGTTTCCGGAAAGAACGCATCTTTGATCACCGGCTTCGGACTTCCTTTCGGTTTTCCGTTGGATTGATAGATCATGATCTTTCTTTCATACTGAAGAACCAATTCTTTCTTTTGGTTTAAGCAGATCGTGCGAACGCTTACGATTCCCGGTTTGTCCGGTCCTTTGTCGTCCACTTTGAGAATTTTGGTTTTCGCGGAAAGAGTATCGCCGGGATATACGGGTTTTAAAAATTGAACGTTGTAGTAACCGAGGTTCGCGAGCGCTTTTTCGGAATCGTTCTGAACTCCGAGGGAAAGCGCGATGTTGAAAACTTGAAGAGAGGAAACCAGCATGTCCTGAAAACCGTGCGCTTGTGCGTACGCCGCGGATAAGAAAAGAGGATTCGCATCCATAAAGGTGGTTGCGAATTCTTGCGCGAACGCTCGATCGATCGTGATCTCTCTCGGGTGTTCGAAAATTTCACCTTCGGTGAATTCTTCCAGATATCTTCCGTAAATATTGCGTTTTACTTGATCCTTGGATACTGCAGTGCTCGGAGCCAGCTCCGCAAAAGGTTTGTTTGGAACTTTTGTCATGACTAAAGGCCTCTTGATCTTTTTCGGTTTTTTCCAGTGTTTTGTCTGCGATCCAAGGGAAAAGTTTATTTTCCCTGATAAAACGCGTCCAATTCCTCTCTGCTCCCCGTTCTGAGTTCGATTCCCTGAAGTTTTTTCTTGGCGAGTTCCGGGTTCTGATCCTTTTCCGAAAACATGTGATTCCATGTGTTGATGAATAACACCGGCTTTCCTTCTTCCTTCCTAAGTTGTTCGGCTTTTAAAACGGAATCGAAGTGTTGCACCGGATCTTCGTTGAATCTTTGATCGCCCGAGTAGACGTTCTTTAAATGAACCGTGGACAATTCTCCCGTTTTTGAAAATTGAAGACGGAAGCTTTCAATGTCCTTGTTTCTTCCGTATTTGAATCCGCGGTAGATTCTATAAAGGACATCCTTCCATTTCGCCGGATGTCGTTCGTCTTGAAAGACGAGACTGAGTTCGATCCGTTTTCCGGAAGGAGTTTCCCTTTGGTTGCAATAAACGACTTCCAATCGGTTGCCGTCTTCGATGTCGTGCGCGGGTTGGATCAAAAGAGGGATTTCTTTTTCGGAGCATTCCAAGTTGGGGGAGAATGTCGGCAATTCGTTCTTGGGACCGGAACAAGCCGTGCCGGTTACGGTTATAAGAAGAATCCGGATTCCGAATGGAAGAATGTATCGTACAAACATAGATTCGTGTTTTAAAACGCGGCGGCTGATAGTCAAACCGGAAAAAGTGGATGAACTTTCGCAAGGGGAGAACGAGATTGACTTTGATGTTGCCAGAATTCAAAGCGAACGCCCCCGAACGCACTAAAAACGAAATCTTAGAAAAAATCAAGACGATCCGGGAACAACTTCCGATCCTTCTTTCGAAACAAGAAAGAACGTACGATCACGTCATTCGTCCTTTGAACGACCTCGTGCAGGAAATGCAGATCGAATTCACCGTTCTTTCTCACTTGAACAGCGTAAAGAATTCCAAAGAAATCCAGGCGCTTTATACGGAAGTGCTTCCGGAAATCACCGCGTTTTATTCCGATCTCGGTCAAAACGAGGAACTCAATCAGGCATATCAGGAAATTCTAAAGAAGGAAGAAGCAACTCTCGACGGACCGAGAAAAAAAGTACTTCAAGATTCCATCATACAGTTTAAACTCAGCGGGATCGGTCTCGAACCGGAAATCAAAAAAAGAATCCAGGAAATTCAAATCTCTCTTTCCGACCTGGACAATCAATTCTCGCAAAATCTTTTGGATGCGACCAACGCGTTCGAACTGATCCTAGACCGCAAAGAGGACGTGGAAGGAATTCCGGAATCCGACCTGAACGCGGCCAAAACGGAAGACGGAAAATGGCGTTTTACCCTTCAGATGCCGAGTTACATCGCGTATATGACGCACGGTCCGAATCGTTCCATTCGAGAAACCTTATACAAAGCGTATACGACCAAGGCTCCTCAAAACGGAATTCTGATCGAAAAGATTCTGGCTCTTCGCAGCGAACTCGCAAAACTGTTAGGGTACCCCAATTACGTGGAATTGTCTTTAGCGACCAAGGTGGCCGATTCGGGAACGACGGTTTTGAAGTTCCTGCGCGACTTGGCCCAACAAGCGAAACCGATCGCCGAACAGGAATTTACCGATCTTGCGAATTTCGCAAAGACTTTGGGAATCGATTCTTTACAAGCGTATGATACCGCCTTTGTCAGCGAAAAACTGATGAAAGCCCGTTTCGATTTCGACGAGGAACAAACCCGTCCGTATTTCGAGAAAGAAAAAGTCGTTTCGGGAACATTCCAATTTTTGAATCAACTTTTGGGTTTGGAATTCCGCAAAACATCCGCGCTCGTCTGGGAAGATAAGGTGCAGGTATTCGATTTATACAAGAACGGAAAACTTCTTTCCCGTTTGTATCTGGATCTCGAAGCGCGCAAGGACAAACAGGGCGGGGCTTGGATGCACAACTGGTATTCCAGAAATCGGATCGCAGATCGGGAAGTTCTTCCCACTGCGTTCGTGGTCTGCAATTTTCCGGTTTCCACGGCGACTTCTCCTTCTCTTTTGAAACACAGCGACGTGGTCACCTTCTTTCACGAGATGGGCCACGCGTTGCATCATCTCTGCACGAAAATCGAAGAACCTCCGGTCAGCGGAATCAACGGAGTCGAATGGGACGCGGTGGAATTTCCTTCGCAGTTTCTGGAGAACTTTGCGCATGCGCCGAGCGTTCTGAAAATCTTCGGCAAACATCATCAAACCGGAGAAACGATTCCCGATGCGATGATCGCAAAGCTCAAAGAAACGAAGAATTTTCTTTCCGCGATGGGAATCGTAAGACAACTCGAGTTTTCCCTCTTCGACATTCTCATTCACGAAAAAAGTCATACCGAAGAGGAAGTTCATTCCATTCTTCAGAACGTCCGAAAGGAAGTGAGCGTCGTGATTCCGCCGGAATACAACCGGTTTCAAAACGGATTCTCCCATATCTTTTCGGGAGGATACGCCGCAGGGTATTACAGCTACAAATGGGCCGAAGTGATGAGTGCGGACGCATTCTTCGCGTTCGTCGACAAAGGTGTGTTCGACGCTTCGCTGAGCAACGCATACTTTACGGAAATTTTAGAGAAGGGTGGAAGCGAAAACGCGATGGTTCTTTTCAAACGGTTTTTAGGAAGAGATCCCGAAGTCGGGTCCCTTCTCAAATTGTACGGATTGAAAAACGCGGCTTAGGATTCGAGTTAGGAAAGGCTTTTTCTGAAACTTTGGAGCAGGGATTCCTTTCCCGCCAACAACACTTCGACCTGGTCCTGATCGATATTGTAAACCACGTTGCTTTTGAGTGCGTCTTTGAATTCGTTCTGGTTGATCACTTTTTGATCGTAGCTTTCTTTTAGAAAATTATACCAGCCGGCCAAGAGAACTTTGAGGTGGGGAAGTTCCCGGATCGGGATCGAAATTACTTTTTCTGGTTCCATAAAGACCAGAGCAGGCTATTTCCCGTACCGGGAGAGTCAAATCAATTTTGGAAGAAACCGGGTAAGAATTTCCGTTCTAATCGATTTTCGCTTTCGCTCGCGCGAGAATTTTTCGAAGAGTTTGTTTTTCCTTTTCCACAAGCGCGGGTCCTTCCTTCGTTTTCATAAATTCGTAGTATTCTTTCCAACCCGCGAGTTGATCCAAAGGATGATTGTCCGGATAGATGGACCTGAGTTCTTCGTCGATCACGCTTAAGTTTGCGAACGCGGAACAATCCGCCAAAGTGAAATTTGGTCCCGCGATATACGGAGAAAATCGCACCACCCTTTGAAGGGCTTTTACTCCTTTGATCAGGATCGGATGGATTTCTTCGATCAATTCGGGTGCGATCGTTTTTCCTCTGGTCGAGAGCAGATAAATTCTTCTCGCGGGAATGTCGATGTAGGTTTCGACGATCGTCGTGATTTCCCGGACTCGGGCCGCTTCCCAAGGATCGTTCGGAAGTAACTTGGGTTCTTGCGGGTAAATCGTATCTAAGAATTCTAAAATAGCTCCCGATTCGAATATGAATTTTCCGTCGAGTTCCAAGACCGGTATCTTTCCCATAGGACTGATCTTTAAGAAATCCTCTTCTTGCGAGGGAGCCACCCTGATTTGTTCGTATTCCAATCCCTTCTCTAAGATCCCTAACTTTACTTTATTTACGTAATTGCTGATGCTTGCGCCATGCAGTTTGATCATGGAAAGGAAGTTGATCGATCGCTTCGGTTTGGAAAGTGTTTTTTGGGGAGAATGTCCGAGTTTGGTCCGCAAGAGTATAGAAGTGGGTAGAATTTGAAAATCGACCGTAGACTGGAAAAGTGAAATTTTGCATCCTATTCGATTTCCTGATTAGAAAAAATAGTGTTCAATCAATGATCGCAGTTTATAACATGCCACAAACTCATCATTGAGCAAAAGGATTGTATGAAACTGAAAAAACTCGTTCTGTTTCTAATCCTGATTCCGGTAGCAGTCTCCTTCCTAAGCAACTGTCATCGATTTCGGGTTGGAAAACAATTTAAAGCGCAACCCACCGTCCAATTAGAGGGAAAGGTTGCATTGGTTCATGAAAACCATCTCGTAAAACGATACGGTTATGTGGATGAAAAGATATTCCTGAAGGAATTCGAAGAGGAACTCAAAGATGAAAAGGGCTTAGAACTCATTTCCTTTCGAGAAAGCCGCAAAAGAATCCAGGATGCCAAGCTCGATTCCGACATCGCAAAACTCAACTTGCACGATCCGGTCGCATTAAAGGCCAACCCCGCTGTTCTTGCGAAATTAGCGAGCGCACTCGGTACGGACAATGTGATCGTAGTATATTCCGACGAAGACGCGTTTCCTAAATCGGATTCATTTATGTATTTCGGTTCCGGTGCGGTTATCTCGACCAGTGTCGGACATGGAAGAGGAATTTTTCATTCCATTTCCTTGATTCAACTCAAATCGGCGGATTTAATTTTTCAAGAATTCATCTCTTCCGAAGATTCTCCCGTGAACGGACCTGCAAGAGGAAGAAAGTTAGCTTCGATTCTCGTAGACGGCCTGTTAAGCGCAAAGGTGGCGAACTAATATGAAAAGAAGTGTAAAACTGACTTTGATTTTGATGGGCGCACTTTTTATCAGTGCGGCCTGCGTTAACGTTCCCTATCGAGCGAGAGTGTATTCTTCCGTTCCTTCTCCGAAGCTGAACGAGTTGAAAACGAAAAAATGGGCGATCCTTCCTACGTTGAACGTCTATCCGGCCGCTGCGGTGGGCAACGAGATTGACGGTAGATTGGACGCATTGAAGGCGAGTCGATCTGCTTACGTTCAGTCGACTCCTGCTGATATTAAGAAGTCCTTGAAAGACGCGGCGTTCACGAAGTCTCTTTCCAAGATTTATACATCCGTTTGGGAAAGAGAAAAATCGGCAAGGGTCGCATTAGCAACCGGTAAGGAACTTTTGCAAGCGGCGATGGTAAGGGCCATGAGCGATCCTGCAATGGCGAACGTTACGGGAATGCAGCCCATCGAAACCAACGATGACTTCTTTGTAGAAGATCTAAAAGGTTTGGAAGGGGATTTTAAAGGTTTAAAGTTGAAGGAAGATTACGCGATCCTTCCGGTTCTTTTGGACTATAGACCGACCGTTTCCGTAACCGACGTTTGGTTTATCGCGCTTCCCGTTTATATCGGAAAAACAGTATTAGAAAATTATACTATGACTTATTTCGTCGTAGACCTGAAGTCCGGAAAAAATATCCGCACGATCCGTTCCGTTCTCGGTTCCGGCGGCGTGGAAGAATCCAACCAACAGATCGACGCAATGCTCATGCAAGTTTTGGAGAATTAAGATGAAATTGAATCGATCTATAACCATAATGTTGGGAGCTTCCGCTCTGATTCTCGCGAATTGTATTTCTTTTTCGCATTATAAAGCGGATTATTTAGCGGAAGGAAAGGACGTAAAAGGTTCGAAGATTCTTCTGATTTTGCCGAATTACAGCGATTACATTTCGGAAGACGTGTATCACACTCCGTTTCAAGACAGTCAAAGAAAGAATGCGCTGAGCAAGCCGAAGTCGAAAGACGGAATCGTCGAGATTTCCGTGGATCCCCGAAAACAATTTCAGGATTCTCCCGCTCGTAAAAGTTTCAAAATGTTTCTGGAAGGAACCTTATATTCCACTCTGAAAAACGTTCTTTCCACTGAGAATCCTTCGGTACAGTATCTGGATGAAAAGGACGAAAAACGCTTAACGCCGGAAATTCAAAAGACGTTCAAGAATCCTTTCGTTCCTTTGAGTTCCGGTCTGCGCGACGAACTGAAAAAGAAAAACATAGAATACGTTTTGGTTCCGTATGCGTACAGCACGCCTGGCAACGAATTGTTTACGAAAACGATTTCGGTTCAGCAGAACAACAACAATAATAATTCCGGAGGCGGAGGGGGAACTACGACTCAAACGCGTACCACTTCCAGTCTCGAAGCGGGATCTATCGTCGGCGTTCGCTTGCAGCTGATCGAAGTTCAAAGCGGAGAAAGCGAACGGATTTCCAGCATCTTTGTTCCTTGGACGTATGCGGATATCGTAAAGCCGAACTTTCAAGAGAGCGTAGTGAAACTAGTTCAGGGAATCTTTCCTCCAAAGTAGTCGAACGACTACGAACGATCTTAAACGAAAGCCGCCTTGGAAAAACACCAGGCGGCTTTTTTTGTGTCTCTTCCTTTTCACTTTGCCGAGAGTCTTCTCTAAAACTCGATCCCGATCTCAATCGATGATTTCGCTTGAAAAAAGTCTTTCTCTCTTTTTTCCCGGGAATATTTTCGACCGACAAAAGGAAAAGTGCAAATGGCAAGAACGGCAATCATCACGGGCGGAACGGTCGGAATCGGCTACGAACTCAGTAAACTTATCGCAGCAGACGGATACGATATTATCCTCGTCGCAAGAAACGAAAAAACGCTCAAATCGGTAAAGAAGGAAATCGAATCGTCTTTCAAAGTGAAAGTGGATACGCTTTCCGTGGATCTTGCGGACCGCCAGGCTCCGAAGAAAATTTTCGACTTCGCGAAAAAATCCAAGGCGGTCGTGGAAGTCCTCGTGAACAACGCGGGCTTTGGGACGAGCGGAAGATTCGACAAGATGGATCTGAAAAAAGAACTCGCGATGATCCAAGTCAACGTCACTTCTCTCGCCGAGTTGACCCATCTCTTTTTGCAGGGTATGGTGGAACGCAAGAGCGGAAAAATTCTGAACGTCGCGTCTACCGCTGCGTTTCAACCCGGACCGAACATGGCGAATTATTATGCGACAAAGGCCTATGTACTTTCTCTTTCGGAAGCGATTTACGAAGACGTGTATAAGGACGGAGTCACCGTTACCACTCTTTGTCCCGGTCCTACCCAAACCGAATTTTTTGAAAGAGCCGAAATCACGAAATCGAAACTTCTGAATAATCCGATGGCCCCGATCATGAGCGCGAAAAAAGTAGCGGAAATCGGATACGCCGCCTTGAAAAAAGGAAAGCCGGTCGTGATCTCGGGAACTTTGAACAAAATTTTGGCGCAGAGCGTCCGGATAACCCCTCGATTCATCATTCGCAAGATCGCAAAATTCTTAAATCAAAACGGTTGATCGTATGCAAGGATCCATTATAGACTTAGCGGTGCCTTTCTTTCTGCTCCTGATCGGAGTGGAGGTTTTTTATTCCGGGATCTCCGGTAAAAAAGTCTATCGGTGGAACGATACGGTCGCCGATTTAAGCACGGGAATCCTTTTTTCTCTGACGGGGGTTCTCGTCACCATCGCTTCGCTTTGGGTATATGAGAAGTTTAGAATATACTACTCTTTGCAGACTTTGTTCGGGATTCCCGAAATTCCTCTGGGCGCGCCGATTTGGAAGGATGCAACCGGTTTTCATGGGGATCTTAGGAATTTTGCGGGATGGGTGTTCGTATTTCTGGCGGTGGATTTCGTGTATTACTGGTTTCACCGTGCCACCCACGAAGTCAATTTCCTCTGGGCTTGTCACGTTACGCACCATTCGAGCGAGGAATTCAACCTTTCCGTGGCCTTGCGTCAATCCAGCTTTCAAAGAATTTTCGAATACGCTTTCAATCTCAGCATCGCGTTCTGCGGAGTTCCTTGGCAGGCGTTTCTTTTGGCGCACGGAATTTTAAAGATCTATCAGTTCTGGGTTCACACAAGACTGATCGGAAAGTTAGGTTTTTTAGAGGAAATACTCGTGACCCCGGCTCATCATCGCGTTCATCACGGAAGGGACCCGAAATATATCGACAAGAACCACGGAGGAATCCTCATTTTCTGGGATCGGATTTTCGGATCGTTTGCGAGAGAAGAGGAGGAACCGGTCTACGGTTTAACGAAACCGGTCACGACCTTCGATCCGGTTTATACGAACTTGCACGTATACGAGGAGCTTATTTCGTTAATGCGAAAGGCGCCTAACGTTAAAGACAAGCTTCTCCTTCTTCTTAAACCGCCGGGTTGGAGACCCGCGAGCATCGGACCGTCTTTGATTCCCGAAGAAGTAGATCGGAGCCGTTATCTGAAATTCGATCCGGTCGTCCCGTCGGCTCGGAAATGGTTCGGCGTTACGGAATTCGTTTTCTGGACCGTTTTGTCCCTAACATTGGTTCGATTTTTCAAATCGGGCGCGCTCGAACTTTGGAAAATTCTACCGGTCATTTTATACGTCTTTTACGGATTCAAACATACCGCATTGGTTCTTGACGGAAGAACGTTGGGAAGAATATGGACGATCTTGTTGCCGATCGGAACGGCGCTGATCGGTTGGATCCTGTTTTTTCTTTGAACCGGTGTTGAAGCCGGGAGAGAATTTGAAATCATGGTTTGATTGGGGAATCGACGAGTCGCATTCATGTTCAAAAAGTTATTTCAAATCTTCGCCGTTGGTTTTCTGTTTTTTTCCGTTCCTGCGTTCGGGATCGATTTGGTTCGTTTGGACGATTCGTCCGTGGGATCGGAGGATTCCTTCGAATACTACGAGGACTTTACGAACGAACTCGGTTTCGAACAGATCCGGGCTTTGGCGGATCAGGGTAAATTCAATTCCGGGAATATTAGCTCTTTAGGATATACGAATGCTTCCGTTTGGATACGGTTGAACGTGGAGAATTCCTCCGCGCAGCCGATCCGATGGATCGTGGAATATCAATATCCGAACGCGGATTTGGTCGAATACTACGACGTAAAAAAAGGGGAAGCCCCGTTTTACAGGGCGGGGGATTCGATTCCGTTCGGGGTTAGACCGATTCAATACCGCAACCCGGCCTTTCCTTCGGTCGGTCTTCCGAAAACCAAGAAGTCCGTTTTTTTACGGATCAAATCCGATTCGAGAATCCAGCTTTCCCTGCGTTACTACGGCGCGCTCGGATTTTATCAAAAGGTGATCTACGAACAATTCTTTTTCGGATTGTTTTTCGGAGCGATGCTCGTTCTGGCGCTTTACAATCTTCTTTTGTTCGCTTCCACAAAAGAAAGAAGTTATTTCTTCTTTGCGATCTACATCTTCGGATTTTCCCTATTTCAATTCGTTTTGGAAGGGTTCGGATTTCAGATTCTCTGGCCGAATTGGGTCGCTTGGACCAATGCTTGCGTTCCGTTTTTTCTTTTGATCTGCCTGACCTTGATGTGTCTGTTCGTGAACGTATATTTGGATTTGAAAAACCGTTCTAAAATCTCTCATCGTATATTCCAATATTCGCAAGCGGTATTCTTGACTTGCGCGTTCGTTTCTCTTTGGATTCCCGAACGTTTCGGAATTTGGATCGGATTGTTTTGCACGTTCGCGTGCGTGATTCTTTTGTTTATCAACGGAATCCGAAGCATCGCTTGGAATCAAGGGAACGCGTCGTATTTTCTTTCCGCCTGGGGAATTCTGATTTTAGGATCGATTCTATTTTTGTTTTTGCACAGCGGTTGGTTCCGCAACTTCGGTTTAAAATTTTGGGTCATCGAGATCGCGTCCCTGTTTCATGTCGTTTTAATGGGGTTGGGTCTTGCGGACCGTGTAAAAGTTTTGTCCAAGGTTTTGTCCGCGAAAATCAAAGAACTCGGTTCCACCAAACTCGTCGCCGAACGATCCGAAAAACGGTTTAAGAATCTCTTCGAAGAATCGGAGGAATTCCTTTTCACGATGGATACGAACGGGAGAATCCGAAACGCGAACAAGGCCATCGGGAGACTTCTCGGTTTCGATCCGGAAGAGGTGATCGGTTGGGATTTTCTAGATCTGATCTTCGTTCCAACCGGCGGGGACGCCGCCTACGCAAAAATTTTGGCGAAGGATAAGATCGACGAACTCTTGCGAACCGGGAAAAGTTCGGAGTTCGCGGTCGAGTTCAGACAGAAATTCGTTTTGGAGCCGAGGCAGATTCGGGTTCGTCTTCAGCTCTTGGATTTGGGCGATCGGAAAGGAATATTAGGAAAGGCTTATGAACTCGACGAGGATATTCTTTCGAAGTTCATCGTAAGCGAATCCATGCACTTTACTCTCAACAACTATCTGCGGAACGCGGATCTGTTAAGCCGACTTTTAACCGTCAATCTTTCCAGTTTCGTCGGAACCGAGATCGTAATCGCGATTCGGACCTGCATCCGGGAGATCGTCATCAATTCGATCGAACACGGAAATCTTGCGATCAGCTTCGACGAAAAAACCGAGGCGCTCGCCGAAGGTCGTTATCTCGAATTCATCCAAAAAAGACAAAAGGAACCGTTCTACAACTATCGAACCGTAAAGGTTTCGTATTCTCTCAACGCCCGCAGGATCGGATTTCTGATCTCGGACGAGGGAGAAGGTTTTGATTATAAGAAAATTCTAAACTTAGATATCGAAAAACTGAACGAAACGAGTTTGACGCACGGACGGGGAATCGTGATGACGAGACGCGTCTTCGATATCGTTCGGTTTAACGAAAAAGGAAACCGGGTTCTTCTGATTAAATATCTGAAAAAACCGCTTCGATACAAACGGGAAAAAACTTCCTTCGACGTTTAGAACTTCTGTGCGACTCCGAAAAACAAGGTCGTAGTCAAGACTTGGAACTCCAGTTTGCGTGAAAATTGATTCGTAACCAAGATCGCGGTTTGATTGTTCGATTCTGTCAGAGGAGTGACCCGTCCGTCTTCCCTCAAATAAAAGCTGGCTGATTCTCCATTGAACGTTCCGTTTAAGGAAGGAATGTTGATCCAGGAAAGCGCGATCCCCAGTTGAAGGCTCGTGGAATCGGTGATTCTTCGATTGACCGAACCTTCCAAACGAAATTCGATTCCGGTTCCGGTCAAAGAGCCTTCTTGTCGAAAGGTTTCTCTTCCCGAAGTCGCGTATCCTTTCGTGTCCCAATATACTTGCGACATTCCGGCTCCGAGTCCGCCTTGAAAGATCCATCGTTTGTAATTCCATTCGTGCCAATACATCAGAAGAAAGTACGGATTGGAAAGTTTAAAGGTCAGATCGGTGTAAAACGGTTCGGACGAAACCTGTTTCAATCCGAACTTCTGCCATTCGCGATAACCTCCGATGAAACCGATTTGACTCTCGGGCGCGATCTTTCTACGCAAAAACAATTCTCCCTGAGAAACGTTCGACGGCGGGTCGAGCTTGGTTTTGGAAGCGACCCTCGGATCGTACGTATCCGTAAATCCCCGCAGAAAAGAATTGAGCCTGTCTTCTCCCTTGTATCCGACTCCGGCGCGGAGTCCGAGTTCCCAATACGATTCCTCTTCGGGAGGAATTTCGAGCGCGGGTTTGCGGGAATGAGACTTCGTTTTCGGAAGCTCCGTTTCGGCGTTCAAAGAGGAAGAAGGGGCGGGGAGAAGCTGGAAAAAAAGTACAACACAGAATGAGATCCCGAAAATTTTGCTGGTAGCGCGCATGATTACAGGATTTCTAGCAAGGACTTCTATAAAAAGCGGATTTTCTTTCGTATTGGGCGGAGACATGTTGCAATTTCAGTTTTTTCAGTTCTTTGATTGGGATTTACTCAAACCGTATTTCTACTTCCTGAGTTTTATCGGAATCTATCTGACACTCAGACTCCGGTTCCCCCAGATTCGGTTCCTCTTTCTCGCCGTAAAAATTTTTTCGGGCAACATGGACTACAAAGGTTCGCGGGGAAGGCTCGTTCACTCGCAGGCTTTCTTTTCCGGAACAGCGTCCTCACTCGTTCCGGGGGCGGTGATCGGTTCGGCCCTCGCTCTGATGATCGGCGGTCCGGGGGTTCTCTTCTGGATTTGGATTTCTTCCTTTTTTATCATGCCTCTCCGATTCGTTTCTTCGACTCTTGCGATCCGATTTAGAACCAAGACCGCTTCGGGAAGATATCTTTCCGGCCCGATGTATTTTATCGAAAGCGCTCTCAAAGCGAGATGGCTCGCGGTGAGTTTTGCGATCGCCGGACTTTTGACCGTTCTCGTTATGGGCGGCGCGGTTCCGATGTTGTATGTAACCCATATCGCCAATCGTGCGTTCGAAGTCAGCGGAATGACGGTTCCGTTTTTGTTGTCCGTGATTCTCGTATTTATCGTGTTAGGCGGCGTAAGAAGGGTGGGAAAAGTTTCCGCGTATCTCGCTCCGATCGCGATCCTTCTGTTTTTTTCCGGTTACTTCTTTCTATTTAAGAATTCCTTAATGAACTTCAAGGACTTTCTCTGGCTTTCGTTTCAGGATGCGTTTCAGCCGCTGACCGCGATCGCGGGAGGAAGTTTCGTTCTCGCAAGAACCTTCAGTACCGCTTCCGGAATCTTCTTCGTTTCCACCGAAACGGGAATCGGGAAAAGCGCAGGGTTGTCCGGGGTTGTAAGAACGGATTATCCCGCGAAACAAGGACTCGTGAGCATGCTTGCGACTTTCTTCGAAGGATTCGTGGTATCGACTCTCGTGATCTACGCTCTTTCTTCTTACGGAGCGTTTAAGATGGAAGAGCAGCTTCTTTTTGTGAACGCTCTTTTTCAAGGACATACGAATCCGATCAACATGGCGTTCTTCGGCTCGTTTCTGCTTTTGGGAGTCGTATCGATCACGGGTTGGTTTTATACCGGAGAACAAAACGCGCTCTATGTGTTCGGAGAAAAATTCGCGAACTTCTTTCGAATGCTCTTTCTCGTGACGATTCTTTTGGCCGCCTATTTGTATGTGAAGAACGGGGAACAGATCGTGTTCGAAGCGTTCGGTTTGGGATATTCCTTGTCGATCATCACCGCCGTTCCGGTTTTGATTTCTCTCGTTTTGCTTGAGAAGATCGCAAGGACCGAGTTGAAACGTTTTTTAACGGAAAGCGGCGCGCGCTATGAAGTGTTGAAGGACTTTTATCTTCTCGTTCTTTCTCTTGTACCTAAGAATCTTCTTTCCCGTTTGTTCGGATTATTGGCTTCTTCCCGTCTTCCGCGTTTTGTGATGATTCCCGTTCTGAAGGCGTTTGCAAGGGCGTATAAGATCAATCTGGACGAAGCGGAACTTGAAATTCAGGAATACAATTCCCTCAACGCATTCTTTACGAGAGCCTTGAAAGCCGAAGCGAGAATCATCGATTCCGCGGATAATGAAATGGTTTCTCCCGTCGACGCGAGAGTTACCGGATACGGGGATATCAATCAGAGAATCATCATCCAAGCCAAGGGAGTGGATTACAATCTCAAGGAACTTCTGGGCGGGGGATTGTCGAAATACATCGACGACTTTACGAACGGAAAATACATCACGTTCTATCTTTCTCCGCAGGATTATCATAGAATCCATTCACCCGCGTACGGAAAAATCTTAGGGTATTACTACGAGCCCGGAAAATTATTTCCGGTGAACGAACTTGCGGTTTTCGGGATTCGAGGGCTCTTTCCGAAAAACGAACGATTGATTACGTATCTGCAAACCGAATACGGGAAAGTCGCCGTCATCAAAGTCGGAGCGTCGAACGTAGGAAGAATCCGCGTGACCTACGACAATAAGATCGTGACAAACACGCTCATTCGGACCGCGAGAAACGTCGAATATAAGGACGTTTCGATCATGATCGACAAGGGTGCGGAACTCGGACGGTTTGAGATGGGATCGACCGTGATTCTTTTGATGGAAAAAGATACGTTCCAATTCGAGACGCTTTCCGTGAACGAAAAGATCACGTATGGAACTCCGATCGGGAAGTTTTTGGCGAAGAAGTGCAAACTTCCGAAGTGATTCTTTATTGAAATCGGGGAACGTGTGGGAACTCCTGCAAATTCGGGAAATGTAGGAACTCACACGGAATCGCGAGATCTTGGAAATGTAGGAACTCAACCAAAATGACTCAACTCAGCTTAAAAGCAACCACTCCCGATCAGATCGATTTCGACGACAATCATCTGAAGATCACCTGGAAGGACGGAGTTACGTCCACCTTCGAGCTTTTGGATCTCCGCAAACGTTGTCCGTGCGTCGTCTGCAAGGGCGGACACGGAGGAAAAGTGGGAACTACCACCGGCGGAATTCAATCGATCAAACTCTATTCGATCAACAAGGTCGGAAGATATGCGATCAATCCGGTATGGAGCGACAATCATCAAACCGGAATTTATTCCTTCGACGGTTTAAGAATGCTCGCGGACGGATTGGGGGGCGACCTCACTCTTTGAGCCCGACGACGAAGGGCGTTTTTCGAAAAAAAGGTTGTTTTAACCCGAAAAACGGGTGGAATCAAGTTGGGACGAAAAAAATGAGGTGACAAAAACTCTTTTCTTATGTCCCATTAACTAAAATTCCCGGGAGAGTTCCCAAAATGGGCGAAGGTTCCCTTTCACAGGAAGAAATTGACGCATTATTAGCCGGTGCAAGCGATACGTTTGATCCGGGGGCGGTAGCTTCTGCGGCCGCACAAAAAGAAGTTCCGGGAATGTCTCCCGTGGACAGGGACATCCTGTCCGATCTTCTTGCTTCCTGTTTTCAAGTCGCCGGGAACACGTTAGGCGCCGTTCTCTCCCGTTCCTCCGCATTCTTAAATCCGAATGTGGAAACAAGATCGCGTAAGGACGTCGAGTCCGAATTAAAATCAGGTTCTTTTCTTTTATATTCCACGTTATCCGGAAGCGTAAACGGAAGAGTGGTTCTTGCGATGTCCGCCGAAAACGCGGTCAAGATCGCCAATTCTATGATGGGCGGTTTTGATTCGGGAGAATTGGACGAAGCACAGATGCAGACTCTCCGCGATTCTCTGACTCCGGTGATGGGTGCGTTGATTTCCCAGATCAGTACAAAAACCGGAGGAGGCGTCAACGGATCTCCTTCTGAAACGAGAAACGTAACTTCTCCTGCAGCTTTGGTGCTGCCGGACGGGGAAAGTATCGTTCGAGTCTTTTTCAATTTAACGATCGAAAGTATTCCTTCCTTTCGAGTTCAGTTTCTTCTCTCCCTTTCCACTGCGTCCGATCTTTTGAACCTATATCGTCGTTCCGGAAGCGGCGGCGGAGATATGGGTGGAATGGGAATGGGCGGCATGGGTGGAATGGGAATGTCCGCCGGTTCCATGTCCGTCAAGTCGGTCGCGTTTCCAAATTTGGGAACCGCAAGCGGTGCTTCGAGTACGCCGAACTTGAACCTTCTTATGGACGTTCAGATGAGCGTCACCGTGGAACTCGGTCGAACCAAGATGTATATCAAGGACATTCTGGGTTTGGGAGAAGGTTCGATCATCGAGTTGGATAAACTCGCGGGCGAGCCTGTGGATCTGTTGGTCAACGGAAAGCTGATCGCCAAGGGCGAGGTCGTGGTCATCGACGAAAACTTCGGGGTGCGCGTAACGGATATCGTAAGTCCTACCGATCGGATCAAGCCGGAGGGCAAGTGAAATTCTTAGAATCCTTCCCGGCAAACGGAAGGAAGGCCGCGTTCCTACTTTCCGTTTTTCTTATATTCAGCTTTTCTTTTGTTTCTTTGCAGGCCCAGTCCGAGCGCGAGCTTATGGACGAGGCTCTCAAAAAAGAATTAGGACAATCCGGACAATCCGCTTCTTCCAAAGACGAAAAGAAGAATGGCGAGTCTTCCGGAACCGAAAAAAAATCCGACGCTTCGGCGAATTCTTCCTCTGAGAAGACGAATACAGGCGGAACCTCGACGGAACCGAATCCGGTGGAAGAACGGTATCGTCCGAGCGACGACGGGCCGGGAATCGCGGGAACTTTGTTTCGGGTCGTTTTCATTCTGGGACTTCTCTGTGCAGCGCTTTACTATATTCTAAAATACGTATCTAAAAATCGGGAAGGACGTTTGCCGGTCCGCGGCGAGATGAACGTTCTTTCGAGTTTGATGCTCGGACCGAACAAGCAGCTTCAGATCGTGGAAGTTTCCGGAAGACTTTTGGTTCTCGGTGTGGCGGATAACGGAATCAATCTGATCACGGAGATCGAAGATCCGGAAGTGAAGCATCGAATTCTTCAGAAGAAAGAAAGCTTTCAACCGCCCGAAGGCGGATTTTTGGTCACGGTCCTGGAACAGATCAAGGACTTAAACTCTCGGATTTCCGGAACCCAGGAGGGTCCGCCGGAGACGAGCGAAAAGGGCGGGGCGGCTCGGGAAGAGAAACGAAGGCAAGCCCGCAAAAAACTGGACGAACTCAAAGAAAAAACAAGCTCGCTCGAAAGCGGGCTTTTCGATTTGAGATGACGCGGACAAAAATCGGATTTGAGGAATTTTTTTCAGGTGAGAATGAGACATAAAAAACTTATAAAGAACATAACATGGATCCTGCTGTTGGTCACGGGTTTGTCCTTGGGTTCTTCTTTTTTCACCTTGGAGGCGCAGTCCGCGGGAACTCGGATTCCGATCCCGAACTTGAACATCAACGTGAACGAGGCGAAGAGTCCGAGAGAGACGAGTTTGTCTCTGATGGTTTTGTTTCTCGTCACGATTCTTTCCTTAGCTCCGGCGATCGTGATGTCTTTGACTTCGTTTACGAAGATCGTGATCGTTCTCGACTTTGTAAGAAGGGCGTTGTCGATTCAGAACCTCCCGCCGAACCAAGTGATGATGGGCCTCGCGTTGTTTATGACGTTCTTTATCATGGCTCCGACCTTGAACACGGTGAACGAACGCGCGTTGACTCCGTATCTCGAAGGTAAGATCGATACGAACGCGTTCTTTGAAAAGGGAATGGTCCCGATCCGTGAATTTATGATGCGTCAGATCGGAACGTCCGGCGCCAAGGACGTCGCCTTATTCTTAAAAATCGGAAAGGTGGAGAAGGTGGAATCCTTCGACGACGTTCCGTCCTACGTTCTGATTCCGGCCTTTATGTTAAGCGAAATCAAAAAGGCGTTTTGGATCGGGATCATCATCTTTATTCCGTTTATCGTGATCGACCTCGTGGTCGCTTCCGCTCTTCTTTCTATGGGTCTTATGATGCTTCCTCCCGTTATGGTGAGTCTTCCGTTCAAGTTGATTCTGTTCGTTCTCGTGGACGGATGGAACCTGATCGTCTACGAATTGGTAAGGAGTTATAAATGACGGAACTCGACGCCATGACCCTGATTCGGGATGCTCTTTACATTACGCTGAAGATTTCTTCTCCGATTCTTTTGACCGCGCTTGTGGTGGGATTGATCATCGGGATTCTGCAGACTACGACTTCGATTCAGGAGCCTACGATCGCGTTCGTTCCGAAGCTCGTGGCGATCTTTATCGTGATCGTGATTTTTTCGTCCTGGATGATCCAGACGATGACGGATTATACGCGCAACTTATTCCTAATGATCGAGAAGTTTTAGAAAAGTATGGAATACTTCATCAATCATTTTCAGGTGTTTCTGCTGATCCTTTCGAGGCTGATGGGATTGTTATCCGTCGCGCCCGTGTTTTCTTATCCTTCGATCAGCGTTCCTCAGAAGATGATTTTCTCCTTCTTGGTTTCCGTGATTCTGTTTCCGGTCACGGCGGGATTTCTTCCTCCGGTTCCGGGTGACATGGGAACCTACGGTCTCGTCGTGATGGCCGAAGCCTTGATCGGAATGCTTCTCGGTTTTTTGATCAGCTTGATCTTTGCGGCCTTTCAGATGGCCGGAGAATTTTTTAACGTTCAGCTCGGTTTCGGTTATGCGGAGATTTTGGATCCGGTGACTCAAACCAGTTTGCCCGTGATCAGCACTCTCAAGAATCTTTTGGGGATGTTGCTCTTTTTAACGTTAGGCGCGTATCGAATCATGTTCGAGAGTCTTGCGTATTCCTTTGAAAAGATTCAAGTGCTGCGTTTCACTCCGGAAATCCAAAACGGAATTTATAAGGCGATGGAAGACGCGGTCGGCGCGATGTTTCTGGTCGCGTTCAAATTGTCTTTGCCGGTTCTCGGAATCATTTTACTCGTTACAGTTTCCGAGGCGCTCATGGGAAAGGCCGCGCCGCAACTCAATATTCTCCAGCTTTCGTTTCCGATCAAAGTGACGATCGGTTTGATCGTGATGATCTTTATCACGCCGTATTTGGTTTCGCAGATGGGTGCGGCGTTCGATCTTACTTTCGACAAGGTCAATCTGATGTTGCAGGAGTGGCCGAAGTGAAAGAGATGCGTTGGTGGAAAAAGGAACGTCGTAGTTCCGACATCTTCCGTGATAGAACCATTTCCCCACCCTGGTTGGGCGGTGGTGGCGGGTTGGTGGGAAGAATCGGAAGATTTTTCTCTATCACGAAATCTTTTGGAAGTCAATTCCGATTTCCCCATCCGCAATTTGTAGGAGCTCCCACAAATCCATGTTTGGCGACTCCGAACGCGGCGGATTTTCGGATCGATCTCCAGCTATTCGCCGCGGAAGACGAAGGCCGAACCGAACCCGGGTCCGAACGAAGAAGAAGAGAAGAACGGGAAAAAGGGAACGTTCCCAAATCTCCCGAGCTTCCGGCCGCGGTCGTCCTTCTCGCGGGAGTGATTCTCGTGTATCTCATGGGAGAATATTTTTTCATGAGAACGTTTTACATTCTTCGCAAATACATTCACGGCGTCGGACTCAGAACCGATATCAGTCCCGAGTCCGTAACGGAACTTTTAAAAAACGCCTCCACGGATTTGTTCACTCTTCTTTGGCCTTTGTTCGGTATCACGTTCGTCGGCGCGGTGATCGGAAACGTGGCGCAGGTCGGATTTATTTTTACACCGCGCGCGCTCAGTTTCAACTTCAGCAGAGTTCAGCCGAACTTTAAAAAGGTTCTGCCCACGCGTCAGACTCTTTTCAATTTAGGAAAGTCCCTCGCAAAAGTCGGACTCATCGCTTGGGTTTCATACATCATCATCAGCAAGGATTTTTTTCCCATACTACTTTCGGGAGAAATGGGACTCGAACAAGCGGTGGCCCTCGTCATGAGCAGTTCGTTCAAGATCTTTCTTGTGGTCGGGATCATTCTTCTTGCGATCAGCATCGTGGACTTCTTGTATCAAAGATACGAATATGAAGAATCCTTAAAGATGACTCCTTCCGAAGCGAAGAGAGAAGCCAAGGAATCCGACGGGGACCGGTCCCTTCAAGCCAGAAGGAGACAACTCGCGCGGGACATGATGAACAAACGCAAAATGCTCGCGAAGGTTCCCGAAGCCGACGTAGTCATCACGAACCCGACTCACTTTGCGGTCGCGCTCGAATACAAACCCGGGATTCACAAGGCGCCGATCGTGATCGCGAAAGGGGTGGACGACTTCGCTCTTCTGATCATTCGGATCGCGCGGGAAAACGGCGTTCCCACGGTGGAAGATCGTCTTCAAGCAAGAGGACTTTACGAAGAAGTGGAACTCGGCGCGGAGGTTCCACAACAATTTTATCGCGCGATTGCGACCATTCTCTCTCGTTTGGAATCCTTCCGGAGAGCGGTGTAAGAGGAAACTATGGAAAAGAAGTGGTGGAATCAATCCGACGTGATCTTGGGAATCGGGGCCGTGGCGATCGTAGCCATGCTCGTGATTCCCCTTCCCGGATTCATATTAGATATTTTGATTATAGTCAGTTTGGCGATCGGTCTCTTGGTTCTTTTGACGTCCCTTTCGGTGAACGAACCGGCCGACTTTTCGATCTTTCCGAGCCTTTTGCTGATTACGACCTTGTATCGACTCGCGCTCAACGTATCGACGACCCGGCAGATTCTTTCCAAAGGTCCGGCGATGAACAGTCACGTCATCGACGCGTTCGGTTCGTTTATCATCGGAAGCGAATCCGGTCTTTCGAAATACGTGGTGGGATTCATCATCTTCATCATTCTCGTTTTGGTGCAGATTCTCGTGATCACCAAAGGTGCGACGCGGATTTCCGAGGTCGCAGCCCGGTTCACGTTGGACGCATTGCCCGGAAAGCAGATGGCGATCGACATGGAGCTTTCTTCCGGAAACATCAACGAGGAAGAAGCCAAAAAAAGAAGGAAGAAGATCGAAGCGGAAGTGGACTTCTACGGTTCCATGGATGGAGCGAGTAAATTCGTCCAAGGGGACGTACGAGCGGGGCTTATCATCACCGCCATAAACCTGTTAGGCGGAGTTATCATCGGAGCTTCGATCCGCGGAGAATCCTTCACCCAAGCGATCGAAACCTACGGTAAGTTCACGATCGGGGACGGTCTTGTATCGCAGATTCCCGCGCTCTTAACGACGGTTGCAACCGGTATCATCGTAACCCGTTCCGGTTCGGAATCCGATCTTGCTACGCAGTTCAAAAGCCAGCTCTTCAGCAATTCTAAGGTTCTCTACGTGGTCGCGGGAAGTTTGGGATTTGCCGCGTTCATTCCGGGACTTCCGTTTATTCCTCTCGTTCTTCTTTCTGCGGGAATCGCCTATCTCGGATATTCTCTCGAGCAGACGGTCAAAGAACAACTCGAGTCGATCGAGAAAAAGGAAAAAGAATCCGGTCAGGATCGCAAACCGAAAGACTTCTACGAAGAACTCAGAACCGATCCGATCGAAATCGAAGTCGGTTATCATCTCATTCCATTGGTCGACGCTTCGCAGGGAGGCGCGCTCTTGGATCAGATCAGCAACCTGCGTAAGAAGTTCGCGCAAGACAACGGGGTGGTGATTCCTCCGGTAAGAATCTTGGACAATCTGGATCTGAATCCGGACACGTATTCGATCAAGATCAATGGAACCGAAGTGGGAACTTCGACTGTAAAGCCGGACAAACTCATGGCGCTCAACACAAGTCCGGGGACCGCGGAGTCGATTCAAGGAGAGGATTTCCTAGAACCTTCTTTCGGTCAAAAAGCGAAGTGGATTTCTTCCGAAGACAAGTCCGAAGCGGAAGCGAAGGGTTATACCGTCGTCGACGCTTCCACGGTCGTTGTCACTCACTTGAAGGAACTTCTCGCAACGCACGCATCCACCTTGCTCGGAAGGGAAGAAGTCAAAAAACTTCTGGATCACTACAAGGCAAGTTATCCGACTCTCATCGGAGAACTCGACGCGGACAAGCCGGGCAACTTGGGGATCATTCAGCAGGTATTGCAGAATTTGTTACGCGAAGGTTTGGGAATCCGCAACCTCGTTCCGATTTTGGAATCGATCGCGAACAATTTGCCTAAGTATCAAAATCCTTACATTCTCACCGAGCTTGTAAGACAATCGATTTCGAGAACCGTGGTTCGGGATTATCTCTCGATGGACGGTAAACTGCGAGTCATCACGCTCGAAAGTAGAATTCTCGACCGACTCAATAAATCGATCACTCAGGATCGGATCGAGAACAGGGACGTGTTGTCCTTGGCTCCCGATTTTTACAGAAGGCTGATCGACAGCGTCGCGGAACTCTACCGCAATTTTAGAACGGAAGGAAAGTTCCCGATCTTCGTCGTAAACCGAGAAGTTCGTTTGCCTTTCTCGTATCTTTTGGCAAAAGAATTTCCTCCTCGAAACTTCGGCGTTCTCGCCTACGAGGAAATTCATTCTTCCGTGGATTCGGTGATCGAGGCCGAGCTCAAACTTCCTCAGACACAGACCGCGACGGCGGGAGTCGGGGAAGAAGTATGAACTATTTAGAATATTCGATCTTGCTTATAAACCAGGATCAGGGAGTTGAAAATGGAATTCGCTAAAATTCGCGGTAAAAGCTACCAAGACTGTTTGATGGAAATGAAAATGAAATACGGATCGGAGGCGACCGTGATTTCTCAAACCGTGGTCACCGAAGGCGGTGTGATGGGAACCGGTCTTCTTGCAAAGAAGATGATCGAGATTCAGATCGGAATTCCCGAAAAACAGGCTTCCCGCGAAAAGATAGAACGCAAACTTCAGGATCTTAAGGATCTTCTGAAGCAGAAGTCCTACAACGCTCCCGCGGAACGAAAGAAAACTCTTCAGACCTTAAAGCCTCTTTCCAGAACCCTGGAGGAAAAGGAAGCCGCGACCGCGGTCGCGGAGGATTCCTGGGAAATCGAAGACATCACGACCGAACCCGAAAGAGTCGGCTTGTCGTTTGAGAAAGAACTTTTTGACAAAACTTCTCCCGCTCGCAGAGAAACTTCCCCCGTTCGAGGTAGAAAGGATTCTCCCTTAACCCGTCTGGGTGAGAAGTGGGTTCGGGAAGGAATGAGCCAAGGTTATGTGGACGAACTTCTTTCCAAGATCGAAGAGCGGCTTTCGCCCATCGATCAAGGACGCAACCATGCGGTTTCAGAACGAGCGGTCGAGATCTTGAAGGAGCGCGTCAGCGTGGACCCGGACTTGTTCCGCGGAACCGGAAAGAATCAGAGAAAGGTCGTCTTTCTCGTAGGTCCTACCGGGTCCGGGAAAACGACGAGCGTGGCTAAACTCGCGGCGAAATACTTCCTGCACATGGGAAGATCCGTGTCGCTTTATACGACAGACAACTATCGAATCGCGGCGATCGAACAGCTCAAACGTTACGCAGACACAATGGGAATGCCGTTTTACCCGGTTAAGGACATAAAAAAATTCAAGGAAACTCTGGCTCGAGACGGGTCGGAACTGATCTTGATCGACACCGCGGGGTACAGTCATCGCAATATGGAGCAGTTGGAAAGAATGAATTCTTACCTTTCCTGTTTCGGTGAAAAAGACTCGGTGGAAAATCTTCTTGTCCTTTCCGCGACTTCTTCCTACCATCATACAAGTGCGGTATTGAAAGCCTATGAGTCTCTAAACTACCGAAGAATTCTCCTTACGAAATTGGACGAGGCAGATTTTTTAGGTGGTTTTCTCGAACTGGCCGATACATACTCTAAGAGTTTCACATACTACAGCGTGGGGCAAGAGGTTCCGTTCGACATTCTTCCTGCGGAAAAGAACCTGATGGCGGAATGTGTGGTGACTCCGGAGAAAATTGCAGAGCTGAGAGGAGAAGTTTTCACCGTTGCCGGTGGCTGATTCCGAAGCTTTTGAAGAGGTAAAGAATGGACCAGGCGACTCATTTACGGAAACTCACCGAGGGGAACACGAGTCTTAAAGTTCTGTCATCCAGAAAGCCCACGACAAAGATCATAGCGATCGCGTCCGGGAAGGGAGGAGTTGGAAAGAGTACCATCTCCGTCAACCTCGCTATCTCTATGGCCCGCGCGGGTCAAAAAGTCCTCGTGTTCGACGGGGACTTGGGACTCGCGAACGTCAACGTCATCCTAGGAATCATTCCCAAATACAATCTGTATCACGTAGTCAAAGGCCATAAAAGCCTCAAGGACATCATCATCCAAACCCCGGAAGGCGTGGACATCATCGCGGGAGCTTCGGGTTATTCTCAACTCGCGAACCTGAACGACACGCAGAGAAATTCCCTGATCAAGGGTTTTTCCGAATTAGACAATTATGATATTATGATCATCGATACCGGAGCCGGAATCAGTTCCAACGTCATCGGCCTGACCCTTCCCGCGGACGACGTCATCGTGATTACCACTCCCGAGCCGACAGCGATCACGGATTCGTACGGACTCATCAAGGCAATCGTTTCCCAAAGCCGCGATAAGAATCTCAAGATGGTAGTGAACCGTGTTCGCAGCGCGATCGAAGGAAAGAAGGTCGCGGATCGAGTGATCGACATCAGCGGACAATTCCTCGAAGTGAAGGTGGAAAACCTCGGATTTATCTTTCAGGACGAGGAAGTCGAGAAGAGCATTCGAGAACAAAAGCCTTACATCATCAATTCTCCGAAAAGCAAGGCAGCCGCTTGTCTGAACCGAATTACGTATTCTCTTTTAAATCAGGAAATGGAGCCGTTGGAAGACGCCGGCATCAGCGGATTCTTCAAAAAGTTTTTCAACTTTATGGACGTCCGCGACAAAGAGCTGGATAAAAGCGACGAAGAATAAGTCTTGAACCTTCAGATTGTTTTTATCGGTGTTTTCGCTCTGATCGCAATGATCGTGAGCCCAGTGTGCGGATTTCTTACCGGAAATTCCTTCGGACATGTCATTCTCGTCTCGGTTCTTTCCGTCGTCGCGTTCGCCGTTCTCGGATTCGGAGTACACGCGATCTTGGAAATGAAAGTTCCCGAATTTCTCGACTTCCTTTCCAACATAGGCGGAGAATTCGTTCCGGCTTCTTCCGATGCGGACGGAGCAGGCGGGGGCGGACACGACTACACAAGTCACGCAAGCGACTCGGATTTCTCATCGGGAGACAGCGCCTCCAACACGGAAGTCTTCGCTTCCGCGACTCCGAAACGTCAGAAAAGCGGAAACTTCGGGGATCACATCATGGTCGAAAATATAGCGATCAAAAACGAACCGAAACTCATGGCCGAAGCGATTCGAACGATGTTGGCTCGCGACGACATGGGAGAAAAGTAAGAGACTTCCCTTTAATTTCCTTCGCATCGGGCTTAGAATGTGAATGAGACAAAAAACTGCTTGATTTCCCTGTTTTTGCCCTAAAAAATGCTATTGCAATTTTCTGAGAAGCTCGACACTTTAGAATGAAGGTCAAGGTTTTTCCAGATCCGAGCTTATGTCCAAAAAATATGAGAAATATAACCAGCAGGATGAGACGGAACTATGGAAATCCTATCGGGATACCAAAGACCAAGACATCCGATCCTATCTTGTGGAGAAATATTCTCCGTTAGTCAAACACGTCGCGGGTAGAATCGCGATCGGAATGCCGCAAAACGTCGAGTTTGACGATCTCGTATCCTACGGAGTGTTCGGACTTTTGGATGCGATCGAAAAATTCGATCCCGAACGTTTGATCAAATTCAAAACCTATGCAATGACGAGAATTCGGGGAAGTATCTTCGACGAACTTCGCTCGATCGACTGGATTCCGAGATCGATCCGTCAAAAAGCAAAACAACTCGAACAAATCATCGGTATGCTGGAAAATAAAGAAGGCCAGCAAGTCGACGACGACGCGATCGCGAAAGAATTGGGAATTTCTATGGAAGAGTACAATTCCCTTCTTACCAAGATCAGCGGAACTTCCCTCGTATCGTTAAACGACATCTGGTTTCTCGGCGACGAGAACGACGAAGTTTCCTTTATGGAAACCCTCGAATCTCCGATGAACATGAACCCGGACACGATCATCGAAAAAGAGGAAATCAAAAACGTGATCGTGGAAGCGATCAAAACCCTCCCCGAAAAGGAAAAGAAAGTAATCGTATTATATTATTATGAAGATCTAACTTTAAAGGAAATCGGAGAAGTGTTGGAAGTGACCGAATCCAGAATTTCGCAGCTTCACACAAGAGCGGTTTCCAGACTGAGAAGCAAACTCGGTAAAGTAAAGTCCGTCATTTCTCGAAAGTAATCTTTTCAACGGGGCTAATGTATGGGTTCCCTTTTACCATTCTTAGAAGATCAAGGCAGGGAACTGGATCGAATCCAGAAAGAGCAGGTCGAAGTGTACGGAGATACGCTCGAAAACTCTCTTCGTCTCGCTGCTAAACATCTTAAAAAACAGATCCACGAACTCGACTACGTCGTTTTAAAACGAGGCAAGAAGAAACTGTTCGGTCACGAACCGTGGCATATCCGAGTTTCCATTCTTCCCGAAGACAACTTTCTCGACGAACTCACCGAACTCGATCAGAAACTCACCGGAGGTTCCGGCAAACTCGTATCCAAGGACCTCAAGGATTTCATTCAACCAAAGGATAGAAACGGAAGAAGTCTCGTTCAGATTCTCCGCAACGGTGTGTATCTCACCGTATTCCCTCCGTTAGGCGAAGGTCGTCCCGTGGAAATCGACGAGGTTTCCAAAAAACTCGTTCTCAAAGGAGTCACGGGAGAAGACGACAAACTCGTCCGCAAAATCGTCAAAGACGCAAAGGGCGAACCGATTCTGATCTCCGATCAAAAACCGAGACCGGGTATGGAGGCTAAACTCATACTCGACATCACGTCCGATAAGATGAAGGCGAAAGTCACCATTCTTCCTCCGAGACCGGGCGGAAGGGATTTGGACGTAAAGGACATCGTCAATCATCTCAAGAACGCGGGCGTCAAATACGGATTCAAAGAGGAAGACATCCAAAGAAGACTCGAAGAGGAATTCTACAACCAGCCCTTTCTCGCTGCGGAAGGGGATTATCCGATCAACGGGAAAAACGCGCAGATCATCTATCACGTCCGCACTTCCAAAAACGTTTCGTTCCGAGAGGACGAATCGGGAAGAGTGGACTTCAAGGATTTGGATCTCATCGAAAACGTAGTCGTCGGTCAGCTGCTCGCCGAAAAAATTCCCGCCGAAAAAGGAAAATACGGTCGCACTTTATTCAACGAACTTCTTCCCGCAAAAGACGGAACCGATACGGATCTCAAACAAGGAAAGGGAACCATTCTTTCCGAAGACAGAAGCAAACTCACAGCCGAAGTCAACGGTCAAGTCGTCTTCGCAACGGGAAGACTTTCTGTCGAAACCGTTTATCGGGTCAACGGAGACGTGGGAATCAAAACGGGGAACGTGACCTTTCTCGGTTCGATCGTGATTACGGGTAACGTGGAAGACAATTACTCCGTAAAGGCCGCGGGCAATATCGAAATCTACGGAACCGTTCAAAAGGCGAGGGTCGAAGCCGACGGAGACATCATCATTCGTCAGGGAATTTCGGGAAGAGAAGAAGCGCATATCGAATCCACCGGAGGAAACGTGATCGCCAAGTTCATTCAGAGCGCGACAGTGATCACCGAAAAAGACGTTCTGGTTCAAGAGGGAATTCTCCATTCGTTCGTGAGCGCGGGCGGGAAGATTTTGTGCAACGGAAAACGCGGTCAGATCGTGGGCGGAACCGTACGCGCCTCCGAACTCATCGGCGCTCGAAGCATCGGTTCTCCCGCGAACCCGGCAACCGAACTCGTCGTGGGGATCGATCCGAAAGTTCTCAAGCAGATCGCGGACTACGAAGCGAAGATGCACGAGAGTCAGTCGAAACACGAACAGGTTTTTAAAAGTCTCAAGACGCTTCAGGCAAGAAAAGAATCCGATCCGGCTTCCTTTACGGAAGAACACGAGAATCAGCTCGGCAAGATGCAGAAGGCGGTTGAAAAACTGGATTCTCGGATCAAGGAATTCGAAACCGAAATCAACAATCTCAAAAATTATATGGAAGAGAAGTCTTCTCACGGGAAGATCAGCATCGAAAAGGTTCTCTACGGCGGCGTGACGATGAAGATCCGAAACTCGGATTACAAGACTCGGAACGAAATCAAGAACAAGACCTTCGTGGAAGAGAACGGAATGATCCGCCAGGTGCCTTACGAAGACCCCGATCCGGACAATAAAAAAGACTGGAGAAAAAAACGAAACCGTGGTAATTAAACCATAGGATGAGGCTGAGCGACACATTCTTGGGTTACGGTCAAGCTCCGGATATAATCCGGAAGCAACAGGTGGAAAATCCGTTCACCATGCCTCATATGATCTCCGAAACCGCTCGGGTGGTCAAAGAATACAACGATACCAGAAAATACGCGGTCGAGTTGTATACGGACGTTTTCTCTCTTTCTCCGGAATCCAGGGAAAGATTGGCTTCGGCCAGAAATCAAAAAATCGACGAGATCAAGGACCGGTTAAAAACATACAAGCCGGCTTCCGGAGATCGGACCGAACTGGTGACGTATTCCGCCGGCGGTCAAAAGGCGTCTAACGCACCCGCCAATCGGGGCAGAATCGAATTCTTCGCTTAATCTTTTCCAAAGGGATGTTGTTGGAGACAATACCGGGGGAAAAGGTATGGAGTTATTTGCAGTTTTAGCGATCAACGCGGTCATTTCCGTGGTTTTATATTATACGATTACTTCGAAAGTAACGGAAAGAATTCGTACGCACATGCTCAAACAGATCAACGAAGAAATCCGGGATTTTGTGGACGAACTGGAAACGGAGTCGCTCCGCCAAGTCGATCTGATCGGATCGAGAATTCTTACCTTTAAGGAAATGACGGCCAAGGTGGAAGAACTCGTCAAACGAATCGAACAAGCTACGACTCCCGATATCCTAAACCGGATTCAGATTTCCCCCGAACCGATTCAACGTTCCGGTCAAGATCCGTTTTCTACGATCGCTTCGAAGGACGAAGAAAAGCCCGTATTCAAAACTACGAATGCCGCAAAGATCGCGGGTTCGGTTCAACAAGGAATCGGACATATCTACAAGGAGAATTTGGATCTGGTCCGCGAAGAACACGAGACATCGCTTTCTGCGGATGCTTCTTCCTTTGCTTCGGCGACCGCGCAAAATCGGGCGGCTTCTCCCGTTCGCAATCAAACGTTACAAAATTCTTATATTCAAAAACCGAAAAACAAAGCGGAAGAACCGAAAAAAGGAGTTTCGTCTCAACCCCGCGAAACCAAGGAAGTTCCCGGAGCGAGCGGTTCCACTTCCAACCTCGTTTTGGAAACGATCGGGAAAGGGGTTCGCCGCTTTTTCGGAATTCAGGAAATCAAAACGATTCGTGCGGAAGAAGAACGTTCCGAGAACGATTTTTTTCCGGGAACCCGCAACTCCACTTTGGATATTTCCCTGGACGAGGACCCGTTCGCTCCGACGGCCGATACGGAAAGCACGTTAAGCGCAACACCTTCTTTCAAGGACAATCTCAAGTCCAAGGAAGCGGATTTCGGAAGAATTCTCCAGGATAACGTGAACGGTTACAAGCCGCCTAAGCCGGATTCCACCCGTATTTCCGCCGAAGGGGCGCTACTCGAAATCGGAGAAGATTCCACGAAAATCGAGAAAGTTGTTTTCCTTTTAAAAAGAAAATATACTCATGAAGAAATTTCGGAAGTTCTGGATCTCGCACTCGGCGAGGTGGATATCATTGAAAGATTCAGGTTGGATAGAAATAGGAGGTTCTGATGTCCCAGTTTAGCGTATTGAACGTAGGATTCGGGAATATCGTTCTGGTTTCTAAGATCGTCAGCATCATTCATTCGGATTCGGCGTCAGCCAAACGGATCCGCAACGAGGCCAAGACGAATAACAGCCTGATCGACGCCACTCAGGGAAAGAAAACCCGTTCGATCATCGTGACCGACAGCAACCATCTCATTCTTTCCAATTTGAGAGTGGAGTCCCTCACAAAACGAATCGAATCCAGCGACAACTCGATCGCTTCCGAAGAGGAAGACTTAGACTGAATTCTCCCAAACTTTTCGTTCTCTCTTCCGTCGCCGGAGGAGGGAAGTCCACTCTCATTCAAAAACTCAGAGAAAGACATCCGGAAATCCTTTTCTCGATTTCCTGCACGACCCGCGCGCCCCGTCCCGGAGACAAAGAGGGCGTAACGTATTTCTTTTTAACGAAGGAAGAATTTGAAAAGGGAATTGCGGAGTCCGCTTTTTTGGAATGGGCTCTCGTTCACGATCAATACTACGGAACCCCTTTGAAGTTTATCGAAGAGGCGTTCGCTAACGGTTCGTCCGTGATTATGGATATCGACGTGCAGGGCGCAAAGATCATTCAGGAAAAACTTCCCGGTAAGATCGTTACGATTTTTATTTTACCTCCGAGCGAAGAGGAATGGGAAAGAAGATTGCGCGGCCGTGGAACCGATTCCGAAGAAAGCATTGCGAAGCGGATGAAAAACGGAAAACTCGAATTGGAACGTCAGAACGAATTCGATTATAAAATCGTGAACGACGATTTGGAAAAGGCGTTGGGGGAATTGGAAAGCATTATTCTATCGAATTCGAAGTAGGAGTTCCCACAAATTAGGACAGGAATTTTTTGTTGATCCGTGGGGATTTTTCTGTTATTGGAAAATTTGCCGGGATTTCCCGCGGACCCGCCACCACCACCCAACGAGGGTGGGGGCGCGCTTTGTAGAACGGAAAAATCGTCGGAACTACGACAAATCGTTCCGAAGTCATGTTTCAACGCAAGAAAACCAGGTAGAGGAGTAAGAATCGATTTCTGTTTTTCAAAACCTTTTTGCGCAACCGCAAACAAAGGATCGTAGACTTGATGAGCGTATAACGTTCGATTTTTGAATGTTTCCACTATCGATTAAAATTATAACCGTAATCTTTACCGGAATCGTAGGCAATATAATAGCCGCAATTTTGCTACGATATTGGATTCGGAAATTATTCGTTTCCGATTCCACGAACGATTTCGATTCGAAAAAGAATGTTTTCGTATTTCCGGAAAGCTTTGTCGTAACCGGAGCTCTGTTAACGATTCTTTTTGCTCTGCTCTCCGTAGCCTTTCATGTTTCGGCTTATTCCGAGAACGAAAACTTTCATTACGTATCGATAATTTTCGCAGGATTCAGTCTGCTGGGAATTTACATGATTTTTTATTCAAAATTTTATACGCTATGTGTGGATTCGATCGGTTTGACGGAGAAGGTTTTTACTTCGAAAGTAAAGAAGATCGCGTGGAACGATATTCAATTCGTAACATTCAACCGTTTTTCAGGCAGCTTCGTATTCATAGGATATCCCTATCCGGAAATAAAAGTAAGTTATGGAATTAAGAATTTTAACGTCTTTTATTCCATTTTTACGGAAAAGCTGAGGCCTGATATGGTTGCGAAAGCGCTCGAAGATTTCAGGAAATACCGCAAAAATCTTTCTATTTAAATGTTATTCAATTTGATTGTAGCGGTTTTTACGTTGAAATCTCAATCTTCCAAAATCATTCAACGGCATTCTTAAAAATAAAGATACAAATGAATCTAACGTTAATTCCCGTTCATAAAATCCATAAAGTAAAACTTTTGGAAGGCAAAGACCGACTCGCCGACTATTTAGGTTTGAACATTCCCGAATCCTGGCCGACATTCCCGGAGGCATTTCAAGTTTCCGATCGAGATTTGAAAACGGATGAATCGGAAAAACCGAATCTATGGGGCGGTTATTTTTTTATTAACCCGACCATCAAAAGTTTGGTTGGAAACGGCGGTTACACGGGGGCTCCGGATTCCGCAAACTCCGTGGAAATCGGTTATGAAATTGCCGTCGAATTTTGGAATCAAGGATATGCGACTCTTGCGGCCAACGAGCTGATCGAATTCGCATTCAAACAACCGAATGTGCTTCAAGTCAAGGCGACTACCTTGGCGGAAGAGAACGCATCGAACTCAGTTTTGAAAAAATGTGGAATGAAATTCTTATCCGAAGAACCGAACGAAGAACTCGGAAAAGTCTGGGTCTTCGGAATCTCTAAGAACGATTTCGAAAATCGGAAACGTTAAATACGAAAGAATGAACGCGGCGGAATCTTTCCGAAACTCGAACTTTCGCTCCTAAGGTTCGTTCGGTTCAACCGCATTCTATAAAAAATTCTATCCTATTCGATCGAATTTCTACCTTATCTGCAATCCGGGGCGTCCACCAAAATGAACGGCATCGTTGTAGGAGTTCCGTTCACCTTCAGTTCGCGGTCTTTGAGATAAAATCCGCAAACGGAAACGCTGCTTCCCACTTGAACGTTGGAAATGAGGTTGGAAGCGTCCGAGTCCAGTGCGACCGGTTTTCCGGAAAAATAAACCACAAAGCGGATCGAGTTTCCCTTGTATAAAATTTCCGAAACGGTTCCCGAGATATGAATCGTTTTTCCGAAAGCCGCGGACGGATTGGAAACGAGTTCGTAACCGCTCACTTTCGGAGGTGCGGAATTCGTTTTCTTTTTTGCGGAAATCGGAAACGCCGCAATCGCAACTACAAAGAATATTATAAAAATTGAATTTAATTTCTGGTTCATGGGTTCTCCGAATTAAGGGTTGGCTTCTACCGCGTCGTCGGGAATATCGGGAGTTTTGATTCCGCCCGATCTGCTCAGCCATTTGTTCGTAATCATGGCTCTTCGATCCGCGGGGAAGAGGGTCAAAAGATAGGTCGTGATCGTCTGTCTTCCGTCTTCCTCTGCGTCCTTGTCCATCTGAATAAAAACGTCTATGATATCTCCGTCCGGCCAGTTTACGAGCATTCCTACCGCGGATTCGGGCGGCATGTTTCCGACCTTATCGGCGAGAACCTTCACGAGTTTTTGACGGCTGTTCTTTTCCGCGTCCGAGGACTTCATCTCCTTCTCTTTTGCGATGAGACCTTTGCGCATTTCCTCGAGTTTTTCCATTTCCGCTTCGAGGCGGCCTTTTTCGTTCATCAACTCGGCTTTTCTTTTTTCCAACTCGTCGAGTTCTTCCGCAAAACGTTCCTGCGCTTTTGCGAATTCGAGTTTTTGAAGTTCGGAAGGAGATTCGTTGTCCTGATTTACGAGCGCGGGTTCCTTGCGGAGAAACGGAAAAATTTCCGAAGCGTTGATGATCTGAAAGTAATCAAATACGAAAAAACCGATTCCCAATAAGAAAAAGATGAGAAGGACGAGATAGGTAGCTCTTGCTTTGTCGCTTAACGATGCCATTTTAAACCTTTAGATCGATCCGGTTGGTTTGGATTTTGTTCTCCAAACGTTCGGCCTTTTCTTGAAAATCGGTAATTTTCTTCTGAAGGCTGAGTATGGAATCCGTCGGTTGCGGAGAATTTCCGCCCGCCACGTTTAGAATTTTCTGAAACAGAGACTCACTTTTTGAATCGGTCGTAGATCTTTTTGAGTTCGGAAGCTCCCGAGTCGTCGTTTGCGGGTTCAGAGCTTGATCCCGTATCGTATGTAAAGACTCTCGGAGCCGGTTCAGATTCAGAGGATTCATTCATTTGTCTCCATTGGATGGATTTTAGCTGATTGTAATGTTCTTCAAGTTCGAACTTTTCTTTTTTGAAGTATGATTTCTTGTAAGCTTTGTATTGATTCTCTTTGAGAATCTCGAGGATCTTTCGGTCCTTCTGAGCGGAGATCAGTTCCGCGCGTTTTGAGTCCAGTTCCGGTCTTCGGTTTTCGATATCGGATTCCAGGTTCTCGTTTTGTGTGATCAGGGAACGAATATAACCCTGATGCAGTTGATAGTCGCGCAAGGACGCCCCGCTGAGAGAATAGGATTCTCCCGTGAGGAGTTCGATCTGTTTCTCGTTCTCCTGAATGGAATTCCGGATCTGATTGATCTCGCCCGCGATCAGGGAGAATGCCTTGAGTTTCTCGTCTTCCTTCTTCTTGCGGAGATTCAAAACGGGCTCTAAATTAAAGCGAAATCGTTTCAAGGATTAGAATTCCTCTTCTTCCTGTTCGTCGTCGAGGACGTCTTTCAAACCTTTTAAAGCCTGAGCGTAGTTGCTTCTTTCCTGAATTTTCTGTTTCAGATAACGATCGATCTTGTCCTTCTTGCGAATTGCAAGATCCACGCGCGGGTCCGAACCGGAAACGTATGCGTTCAAGCGGATCAATTCTTCGGCGGAGTTGTAAACGCTGATGAGTTCGCGGATCATTCCCGCTCTCAGGTTTTGATCTTCCGGTGCGATTCTTACCATGACCCGGGAAAGCGAAGCGGGAACGTCGATCGCGGGATAATGATTTCGTTCCGCGAGTTTTCGGCTGAGAATGATATGGCCGTCTATATAACCTCGAACCGCATCGGCGACCGGATCTTCCATCTCGTCGGCTTCGGTAAGAACTGTGTAAAACCCCGTGATCGTTCCGCCCGACTTGGAAGTTCCGGAACGTTCCACGAGTTTTGCGAGTTTAGAAAACACGGAAGAACTGAAACCTCTCGTGATCGGAGGTTCGTGATTGGATGCGGAGATTTCCCGATTGGCCTGCGCGAATCTAGTCAAGGAATCCATCATGAGGTTCACGTGTTTTCCTTGGTCGCGGAAATATTCGGCGATGGAAGTTGCGAGCAGGGCGCAGTTGACCTGTTCCATTTTGGGAGAATCGGATGTCGCCGCGAGGACGATGGATTTTTGAAGACCTTCTTTACCGAGATCGAGTTCGATGAATTCGTTCACTTCTCGTCCGCGTTCTCCGACGAGAGCGATCACGTTTACGTCCGCGTCGGTATAACGCGCGATCATTCCGAGCAAACTGGATTTACCGACGCCGGAACCGGAAAAGATACCGACGCGTTGTCCTCTTCCAATGGTAAGAATTCCGTCTATGGCTCGGACCCCCGTCATCAGAATGTCGCGGATGATCGGTCGATCGAGCGGGTTGGGAACGTCGTTGTCGGGAGGACGTTCTTCCTTTGTGATGATATGACCTTTTTTGTCGATCGGTCTTCCGACGCCGTTTAGGACACGACCGAGAAGTTCTTTTCCGACGGGGATTGCGAGTTTACGGCCTGATGAAAATACGAACGCTTCGGGATAAATTCCTTCCACGGGTCCGAGAGGCATCAGGGTATAAACGTGGCCTTCAAAGCCTACGATTTCGCATTGGAGGTAGCCTTCTTTGCCGCTCTTCTGGACGTCCATGAGTTCCCCGATTTTGGAATCGGGCGGACCTTCGGAATAGATGACGTTTCCGGAAACGCGGATGACCTTCCCCGATTTACGGATCGTTTCGGTGCGATCCATGATCAGGAAGTATTTGGACATTACGTCCACTTTCTCGTGAAACTTCTTTTCAATCATAGGCCGTAAGAATATCTCTTGGTATCCAGAATTTCCCGGAAAGTCAAGTATCTATGGGAAAATAAAAGAATTATGTCGCTTACGAAGAAGGGGCTGTGTGAGTTCCCACAGGAATTCTGTCCTAACCGTGCCGGTTTGTGGGAACTCATACGCCGACTGTGTTTACGATCGGATTTGTGGGAACTCTTACAAAATTCTTCCGAAGAAATTTCCTGTGAATCGGTGCATCCGTGAATGTGGGAACTCATACAATGCAAGGGGAAGAACGTAGAACGTCCTCCCGCACGAATTCCGAAGAACGGATTTGTAGGATCTCCCACAAAAAGAAAAGATCTCCCGGTTTTCCCGGGAGATCGATAAGAAGGGAGAAGAATGTCTTGGCTCGAAAGCGAATTCCGAACCGAGAAAAAAGACAAAGGCTTCCGACCGACAACGGCGTCGGATGCCGAAACAGGTTCGAGTTTAGATCGGCTCCGCATTCCGGATCGCTTCCTCGATTTCCTTGAGCTGTGTGGAAATTCTCGCATCGATCGCACCCACGTCTGTTTCGATGATGACGCCGCCCCGATCCACGCGCGAATCTTCGTAGATATTGACCTTGCGGAGAGATTCCATAAGTTTGATAAGTTCGTCTTTGTGTGCGGTCGTGAGTTCCAGATCCGCGAAGTTGACTCGGATGTCCACACGGTCGCGGTCCTTGATTCTCTTTAAGGCTTCTCTAATATTGTTCAGAACGATTTCCTTTCTTTCGATGATCTCGTCCTTGATGACCTTGCGCGCGATGATGAGAATCATCTCCACCATCTGTTTTTCGGAAGCTTGGATGATTTCTTCGCGGATATCGATAGCCTTACCTACGATGGTTCCCAAACGGTCGATGAGTCGTCTTACCTCTCCCTGACCTTTTTTGAAACCGACTTCGCGGCCCGCATCGTATCCTTTTAAGTAAGCCTCGTGTTCGATCTCGGCGACCTTCATCTCGGCTTCCTTGATCATTCTTTCGACTTCCATCTTGGCGCGGTCGAGGATCTGTTCGGCCTTCGCCTTACCGGTGTCTTCTTCGAGTTTAACTTTTTCCTTCGAGTCTTGGATCATTTGGAAGGCGCGTTTGCGTCCTTCTTCTTCGATCTCTTCCGCCTTTCTTCTTGCGTCCTCGAGAAGTTTACGAACCTGTTCCTCGTTCTCTTCGCGGTAACGGCTCAGCTCCGCCTCGATCTCTTCGATCGAAGGGCCCTGGTATTGTTCGATGATATTTCCTTCTTGGTCTACTTCGAACTCTTCGGCGTCTTCATCCCTGTGGAATTTTTTGTATTTATCGGGAATCGCTAATTCGACCTGATCTTTGATGTCTGCGATTTGTATGGGTTTAAAGACGAGTTTAGCCATGAGTTAGGTCGCTCTCCAAAATTTGATACTTCCTTCTTCGATCGCGTCCCGGAGTCTTTCCAGGATTCCGTTCTGAGCGGTCTCCATTTCGGCGAGACTGATCGGTCCCATCGAATCGGATTCCAATCGGATGGAAGAGGAGAGGGCCGGTTCCAGTTTTTCAAGAATGGCGATCTGAACTTCCGTTTCCGTGCCTTTCAAGGCGCACGCGAGGACGATCGGATGAAAGGAGGAAAAGAACCGGTTCAATGGGTCCCTTTCCAAGAATAACAGATCTTCCATCCGAAAGAAGTGTTCAATTATATTTTCGGCAAAACCGGGGCGCTTCTCGCGGATACGATCGAAGATTTTTTGCGAATCTCCGGGTTGTAAACGGCCCAAAAGGTCGGCCGCCTTTTTGCCCCTCTGGTTTTTGATCGGAAGACTTTTCTCTTCGAGAGCCAAGGCTTCGAGTTTGAATTTAAGAAAGCGTTCCAGGCGGTTCTTTTCGTATTCGCTGGAAAGATCCAAGTCGTGGATCTGGATCAAAATCTCCTCTTTTCTCGCTTCGGGGAAGTCGTTTAACACCGCGGCCGCAGCGTCCGGATTTCCGAAACAAAGAACCAAGGCGATCATATCCGAGTTTTCGCCGGAAACGATTCTGGAGATTTCGTCCGCGCTCTTTGTCTTTAGCTCTTGAAGAAGATCCCGTTCTTCCTTTTCCTCTTTGAGAAGCGCTTCGAGTTCCCGGATCAGGTTGAGACTTTCGGGATCGATGCTTTCTTCTTTTTGAATTCTTGTGAGAGAGTTTAAGAAAGAAGAGAGAACCTCTCTCTCTTCTTTCGAATCCGGCTTTCCGGTTTTGTGAAACGTTTCGAGAAGTTTCCCCGTCGCTTCCGGACCCAGATGGCGGTAGACTTCCGGCGGGAGATGCTCCCCCAAGATCCGGAGGAGACTTCCCGCTCTGTTTTGTCTGGACGACAGGGAGTTCATCAGCTTGCTTCCTCTTCAGAGAGCCATGTGCGGAGAAGTTGTGCGACTTCTTCCGGTTTTTCTCTGGCGAGGTTGATCGCGTTTTCGAGAAGTTCTCTTCTGTATTTTTCGTCCAGAGAGAGTTCGACTTCGGCTCCGCCTTCGTCCATGACGCGGAGTGCCGCTTCTCTCATCATTTGCTGTTGTGCGGCGAGTTCTTCTTCTCTGAGTCTTCTTCTTCTTGCGATTTCTTTCTTAACCGCTCTGTAAACCAGGATGCTTACGATCAGGAGAAGGATGATGATTAAGGATGCGATGATCATCTGACGGATCGCTTTCTGTTTGCGGAGTTCTTCGTCTTCCGCCGCGAACTGAGCCGATCTGTCTTTTGGAATCGTGATGACGGAGATTTGATCCCCTCTTGCCTTGTCGATTCCGACGGCTGCTTCCAGGTTTTTGCGGATCTGTCTGAGTTCGTCGTCGGAAACGGGGATGTATTTACGATCGTAACCGGTTCCGTCTTCTTTCTCTTTCTTTTCCCACATACCGTCGATGACTACGGAGAGATTTACCTTCTCCACTTTCCAAGGTTGTTTTTGAACTTCGGAAACTCTTCTGTTGAATTCGTAGTTGTTGATGTTTTCGGATTTGCTGTATTCCGATTTTTGATAGTCCGTGTCCTTGTATCCGGGAGGAATGTTCGGCTCGGTTCCCGCGGGGCCGTCCGGAGTAAAACCTCTTCCTTTGAAGTCTTCTTTGGTTTCTTTGGAGGAAACTTTGAGAGAATATCCGTCCACGAGTTTTAATTCGGAGTAAGGGGTGTTCGGGTTATCGGGAATCGCGACAACCGGAGAAACGGAATTGTCTTTGTAGGATTCCTTGTCCCAATTTAAGTTATATTCAAAACGTGTAATGTCGACTCTTTCTTCTCCGCCGAGCAGCCAGCGAAGGGTGTTTCTCATGTCGATCAAACGTTGGATTCGCTGTTCTTCGCCGATTCTCAACTTCTCTTGAACGATTCTGAGTTCGAGTCTTTCTTTTTCCAGGTCCTCTTCGAAATCGCTGATGATCTTACCGTCCGCGTCCGCAACGCTTACGTTTTCCGGCTTCAACTTGGGAACGGCTCTGGAAACCAAGTTTACGATCCCTTTGACTTCCTTTCTGGAAAGAGATTCGACGCCCGGAATGTAGTGGAGAATTACGGAAGCCTTAACGGGAGAAGCGTTCGACGTGAAGAGTTCGTCTTCCGGAAAGGCGATGTTGACGTAGGCCTTGTCCACGGAACGAAGGGTCATCAAGGATTGTTCGATCGCGCCTTTTAACGCTCTGTATTTTTTGATGTCCTTGTCGAACTGGGTCTCCGTGAATTTATCCACATTAAATAGTTCCCAGCCTTGAACTCCCGCGGGAATTAAATTCTCCTGGGCGAGTTTGGTTACGATCTCTTGTCTTTGTTCGGGATCGACCGTGATGATGCTCGTATCGGAACTGCCGTATTGGTAGCCGAGAGAATCGAGTTTTTTGGTGACTTCGGCAAAGTCCTTGCTCGTTAAGTCCTTAAACAAAACCACTCGGTTCTTTTGAAGGGAGATCGTGGAAAGAATTCCGATCGCGATGAGAACGGTTAACGCCACCCCTCCGAGTATAAGCTTTTTAGTCGTATCCAGGGAAGTGAAAAAGTCCCGGATGTTGTTTAAGATTTTCTGTAACTGCTCAGGCATAACGAATCTCCACCGAATTTACAATACGGGACATAATCAAATATCGGAAAGAAAGTACAATCCCTTTTCAAATTTTTTTAGAAAAATTTCCTTCGGTACACAAATGTTAAGCGCAGTGGAACGCGTTCATTCGTCATTTTGAATGTGTTTAGAAAAACGAATCGGGTACTGAATCTTTGTGTAGTGAAAGGCGGGCGAATTTTTCACCGCTTTGCGGTGAAAAACCGCGCTCTCGGCTTTAGTCAAAAAATTGAATTTGATTTTTTGAATATTCTAGTTTCTGAATTTCAATTTTTTGACTCCAGAACGGCGATCCATAGAAAGCCGTTCTGTTGAGTTTATATCCATCGCTTTCGCGGTGGCTTACGGAGCCTTGTGATTCGTTGGAACGGAGAGGATTCAATCCGATCCGGATCGTTTGAAAAAGAACTGAAGCATCTTCCGCACTTGAGCCGGAGCGACTCCGTTTCCGAAAAATTCGCCGTCCACCCAGATTTCAAAGTGAAGATGCGTATTGTCGGGGATTCCTTTCGCTTCTTCGATGAGACCCGAGTTGCCCACCGTACCGATGACTTCTCCCTGTTTGACCTTATCTCCTACTTTGAGATTCTTCCGAATCGAGGAAAGATGATTGAAGCTCGTCATGACTCCGTGACCGTGATCGATCCAGATTTGTCTGCCGCCGAAATCCTTTTCGACAAAGGTGACCGTACCTTTTTGCGATTGAGCCGTGTGATATTCGTAATCGGCCAAGGTCATAGGAGAATAATTCAGATCCGCACGTACGATCGTTCCGTCCCCGGGGGCGACCGCTTCGTCTTGAAAGTTCAGATTTCGAATCTGGCCGTCCGTATCTCGTTTTTTGTATATATCGATTCCCTTATGAACCCCGTTTCGATACACTCGGGGCGCGTTCGGAAGCTGAAAATCGAAACTAGGAATGAGTCCGCCGGAAACGGGAAAGGTGTATCCGCGGAGCCGGGGATCGATTCCGTTCAACAGTCTTTGATTGAGAAAAAGTTTGAGGTCGCTGATCACCACGCCTCTGTCCGTCGTGTCCGGAAAATAAATCCGTAAAACCGAGGCGTCCAGACTTTCCAGCTTGTGAAAGTTGTTCAATTCCACATTCTGATTCGTGAATATGGTTCTCCAGTCGTCCCGGATCAGAACCTGAATCTCGTATTTTTTCACGGCGCGCTCTTTGCGGAACAAAGGAACCGTGATTTCCAGGCCGTTGATCAGACGTTTGGAACCGAAGTCCACGATGATCCATTCTGCCCCCGGTCGGTTGGAGGAATACCAGTGCGTGTTCGGGTCCGAATCGAAAAGATTAAAACCTCCGTATTCGGGTGAAAACGAAGAAGAAACCGAATAACTAAAGGGAGCCGTGGTCCATCTTCCGAAATCGATAAAGTCCACTTCCGAACCGAGATTGCCGTACGCCGCGGGAGCGGCGACTCCGGAAGTCGAAATGAGAAGAAACCAAAATCCGATCGTAACGATCGGATTTCGTAATTTAGAAAAACGGAATGAATCAAACATGAAAGGGTTTGCCCGATTCCGCTTTGAGTCCGTTCGCTTTTTCCGTTTCCCAAGAATCGAGAAACTTGGATTCTTTTTGCGTCAGATCGGGACGGAGCGCGATCGGCGCGCCTTTCGCATCCGCGTATAAGGATCTTCTTCCGAAAAATCTTCCGCCGACTTCTTCCGGCCAAGGTTTCTTTTCTCCGTTTCCTTTCATCTTCCAGGAAGTCAGAGCCGTATCGCAGACCGCTTTGAGTTCTTCGGGGTTGGCCGAAATTCCGTGATCCGGTCCGTCCAACTTGTGATCCAAGGTAAAATGTTTTTCGATCATGCAGGCGCCGAGCGAAACCGCTACGCTCGAGGCGACGCTTCCCGCAGTATGATCCGAAAAACCGACCGGAAACGGATACAGATTTTTGAATGTTTCTATCACCTTCAGATTCGCTTTTTCCGGAGGAGTCGGATATAAGGAAACACAATGTAAAAGACAAAGTTTGTCCGTTCCTTCTTTTTCCAAAAAGGAGATCGCTCGGCTGAGTTCGAAAAAATCCGCCGCGCCGGAGGAGAGGATCACCGGAAGTTTAGTGCGCGCCGTTTCCGTTAAAAGCGATTTGTTGGTAACGTCTCCGCTTGCGATTTTGATCGCGGGAACCTTTAGGTTTACGAGCATTTGCAGCGAACTCACGCAAAGAGGGGTCGAAAAAAAGACGAGTCCTTCGTCTTCGGCCGCCTTTTGAAACTTCCTATGCATCGCTTCCGATAGTTCATATTTTTTGAATATATCCACTAGGATCTTTGCGTCCGGATTGTGAACGTCGATGAATTCTTCCGTAACATAGGATTGAAATTTTACCGCCTGTGCTCCCGCTTTTTTGGCGGCGGCGATCGTTCGTTTTCCGATTTCTTCGTCGTTGTTGTGATTGAGTCCGATTTCGGCGACGACAACGGGCGGATGCGCGGGTCCGACGGGAAGTTCGGGGGTGATGGTGAATTCTTTTGGAAAGGTCATGTGATTCTTCGTACTTTTATTTTTTAAGTGGATATATAAGATTTCGGTTCATTAGCTCATAACTTAAGTTCCAAAATGATTTCGCTTTCGTATGATACGCGTCGCATTTTGCCGGATCGGTTTTGCATTCTTCCGTTTCGCCGATTCTAGGAGAGATGGAAAACGGAGAAATGCGGATCTTATCCGTAAGGCTGTAAAAAATCCAATTCCCCTCGATCCAACCGATAAAGTTGCCGAACGCAAAGTAGGCAATTCCTCCTGGCAGCTTGGGGTCGAGGAGGTCGCGTCCCATTGCGGAGAATTGAACTTTCTTACCCACAATTCCGAGGATGGTGGGTATGACGTCGAGTTGAGAGGAAATGCGGGGATCGATCTTGGCGGGAATTCTTCCGGGAGCGTAAATCAAAAAGGGAACGTTTCGATCCTCGAAATAATCCAGATTTCTATGATGCGTGTGATCGCCTACGAAGATAAAGACGGTATCGCGAAAGTAAGGTGACTTTTTCGCTTTTTCGAGAAAGGAATGGATCGCAGCGTCCGCATAACGATAGACGTTGAAGTATTCCGCTTCTTCGGTTTTCGGTGAAAAGATTTCGTATTCGTTCGAAGGGGTTTTGTAAGGATAGTGCGTAGTCAATGTAAGAGTGACCGCAAGAAAGGGAGAATCCTTTTGTTGCATTAGGATTTCATGAAATTCGTTTAACAAATCTCCGTCGTAATAACCCCAAGGGCCTCGTTCGTATTTCCGCAACGAGTCGAAATAATCCTGACCCAGGATCGTATCGAAACCCCAGTGGGAAAAGAGAAAACCCATGTTGTCAAAGTTGACGTCTCCTCCGTGAACGAAGAGAGTTTTGTATCCCAGCGGCTTGAGAATCGTTCCGAGTCCTCCGAAACGGCTTAAGATTTGCGGCGTTCGTACCACGGTCAAACCGGGACCGTCCGGAATTCCGGTTAACGTGGACAACAACCCGTTCGTGGTTCTTCCTCCGCTCGCAAAAAAGGAAGAGAAGTAGGTTCCTTGGGAAATCAGCGTTTCAAAGTGAGGGGCGATTTTTTTTCCTTCGGGAAGAATTTGTCCTTGGGAATAGGCGTATTTGCCGGTCCAGCTTTCGAGAAGCACCAAAACGATGTTAGGCGGCCTACGGGAATTCGTTTCCTTCGTTTCCCTGAGAATCGGAAATTCCTCCGAGATAAAGGTCGCGCCCGGATATTCGATCTCTTTGCGGACGACGTCGATCGATTCCGTATAAGAAAGCCGCAGATTGGCCGGGATCGATTGATTTTTAAGGTCCATGATGGAGGTAAAAACCCCGTTCAATACGAGCTGATTTACGATCGGAGTTTCCGAGATCATCGCGTCGCTGGCCCGTAAGGGTCTTGCTTGAATCCCGCCCCTCGCAAACAAAAACAAAACCGGAGGAAGAATCAGCAGCTGCCATAGTTCGCGCTTTCGAAACGAAGAATCGAACCTATAGGAATAATTTTGAATGTACCGGACGCTCGCAAGCGGAAGCAGAATCAAGATCGCGGTCGAAGATAAAAAGGCGAGTAAAGTATTGCCCGAGAAAAAAGCCTTGAGAAGAATGAAAAATTCCGAACCTAAAAAAACGAATCCTTCATAACCCAAGTGTTTGTTCGTTTCGCTGAAATACAAAATGTCTCCGATCAAATGTCCGAAGACCCAAAAGAAAAGAACGATCGGAACGATTCCCCAAAACAACGAATACGTCCGAAAGCGATTCAAAGGATGGATCGCGGATGCGATCGCCAATGGGCCCAGTAAAATCGCACACACAGAAAGGTCAAAACGGAATCCAGCGATCAACGCGAGTAAAATCTCCCCGACATTCGCCGCCGCGAACTTGGAAGAAAAGGCGAACCAAAAACAAAGCCGATAGAGCAGAAACAGGATCAGAAAGCCGATCGTATAACCGAAAAAGATCCTGAGATTGGAAGGAATTCTTTGGAACATCCGCAATCTATATTAGGAGAACAGATTCCAGACCTGGAAAACGATAAACGAAGTAGTATATGCTAATAACGTCATATATCCGAATAAAAAGAGAGGCCAGGCGACCGAGTTGGTTTCCTTTTTGACCACCGCGAGCGTGGACATACACTGACAGGCAAAGGCGAAGAACAACAAAAGGCTCACCGAGTTCCGCAAACCCCAGACTTCTTTTCCGTTTTCATCCTTGTCCTTGCGGATCGCTTCTTTGAGATCGTCTTCCGATTCTTCCCCTCCGACTCCGTAGATGATGGAAAGGGTGGAAACCATGATTTCTCTCGCCGCAAACGAAGTGATGATTCCGATTCCCATCTTCCAATCAAAACCGATCGGTTTTAAAACCGGTTCCATGAATTTTCCCGCGTCTCCCGCATACGATTCGCGGATTTGGATTTTTTTGAGTTCCGCTTCGGTCGCGTTCGGGTATTGCGCGGAATCGATTCGAGGATAGTTCGCCAAAAACCAAAGGAGAACGGAAATAAAAAGGATGATCTGACCCGCGGTGGATAAAAACGCTTTCAGTTTTTTGAATACGTTTAACAAAAGACTTTTGATCGAAGGCGTGTTGTACGCGGGGAGTTCCATCAGAAAATAAGAAGAGTCCGATCGAAAGAACGTCTTTTTGAAAACGAGAGCCGCGAGCATGGATGCGATCAGTCCGGCAAGGAACAAGCCGAGCATCGTCAGAGCCTGCACGCTGAAAATTCCCCAGATTTTTGTCGCGGGAAACACCGCGGCGATCACGAGAATGTAAACCGGATACCGCGCCGAACAAGTGATCAAAGGTGAAACTAAAATCGTAGTGATTCGATCCGCTTTGTTTTCGATCGTTCTTGTACCCATGATCGCGGGCACGGCGCAAGCCGCGGAGGAAAGAAGGGGGATAAACGATTTTCCGGAAAGACCGAACTTGCTCATAAAACGATCCATCACGAACGAAGCGCGCGCGATATAACCGGTCTCTTCCAAAATTCCGATAAAGAAAAACAACAAACTGATCTGCGGAATAAAAACGAGAACCGCGCCGACTCCTCCGATGATCCCCTCCTGAACGAGAGAACGCAACGGACCTTCTTCCATAAATCCGCCGACAAAACTTCCGACGCTTTGGACGCTCGACTCGATCCAATCCATCGGAGTTTCCGACCAAGTGAAAAGGGCTTGAAACATCAAGGTCATGATTCCCAAAAACGAAACCAATCCCCAAAACGGATGCAGTAGAATCTTGTCTGCCTTGGAAAGAACGCGTTCGTTCGGAAGCGGGTTTCCACCGAGGGCGTTTCCCAATATCTTTTTGACGTAAATGGATTTTTGAGTGAGTTCCTCGAGATACGTGAACGATTTCCCGAAACGGGAGAATTCTTTTCGGATCAAGTTTTGAGAATCTTCGGAAAACAGAGTAAGACCGGGAAGACCTTTCTGAAGCGTCTCTCCCGAAAGTTCCTTCAACGAATTCAATAAAACGAATTTAAGAGATTTTGAATGTTCGGAGTCGAGCGAACGCAGCAGTGCGTTCGTAAAATTCTCCCGTTCCTTATCCCAAGAGAAGGAACGGATCGGAAGACGGAAGGCTCCGGGAGAAACGAGAAGGTCCTTTAATTCCTGGACTCCATCGCCGTTTTTCGGATTCACGTATTGAAACGGAATTCCGAATTCCCTCGAGAGAACGTCCAGATCCAAGTGAACCCGTTTTTTTTCGAGAACGTCCCGCATCGTCACGGCGACTAACACGGGTACGTCGAGTTCCAAAATCTGAAGCAGAAACTGAAGACTTCTTTCCGCGAGAGACGCGTCCATCACGAAAAGAATCCGATCTCCTTCTTCGTGACCGATGAGAACACGGCTCGTGATCTGTTTGTCTTCGGAGTTTCCTCCGAGACTGAACGCACCGGGAAGATCCAGAACCTTCAGGGAATGTTCTCCGTGTCCCAAAATCCCTTCGGCTTTTTCCACGGTGACCCCGTGATAGTTTCCGGTTTTTTGTCTAAGCCCTGTTAGGCGATTGAATAAGGTCGATTTACCGCAGTTCGGATTTCCCGCCATGAGGATTCGGGAGGTTTTTGCGTGCGCTTCCACGTTAGAATGACCCACGAACTTCTCCTATTTGGATGAGCTCCGCTTCTCCTTCCCGGATCGCGATTTCCACTTCACCGGCGCGAAGAACGATTTTCTTTTGAGTCGGATATTTTTCCAAAACGAGAATTCTCGTTCCCGGTAGAAGTCCGATGTCGAGGATGTTTCGAAACAGATCTTCCTTTCCGGGTTTCGGAAGAAGGGAAAGGATCGAACCTTCCTGACCTTTTTCGAGTTCGTTTAACAATTTCGTCATATTAGAAATTTATCACGGTCGCGGATGAGGTCGATGTCCGGAGCCATCGTTTTGACGTAACGATCGAAGTAAAGAATCTGTTTGATCAAAAGACCGAATTCTTTCGGAATCTTCAATCCGTTGCGCAGAGAAATTTCGCGGAACTCGAACAGGATCGCGTTCAGCTTCTTGTCGTCCAAGGATTCTAGATCGCCCATCTGAACCTTCATCACCATTTCGGTCATTCTGGAAAAAACCGCTTCCAAATCCTTGGCGAGTTTCTTTTCATCCACTCCTTTGGCCGTGGAATCCATCTGGATCAAACCCTTCGCGATCTTTTCGGTTCTGTTCAGACTTAAACCTTCCAAAAAGATCATCAGACCGTCCCAGACGCGAGGAGAAATTCTTCCCACGATTCCGAAGTCGATAAAACCGACGGTTCCGTCCCGAAGGATCATTAGATTTCCTGCATGTACGTCCGCGTGAAAGAAACCGTTGCGAGCCAACGTGGAAAACCAGATTTCCAGAGCTTCGGTGAGGGTCTTTTGAGGATCGGAGGAATATTTGCGGATCGAATTCTCATCCGTGATCGGAGCGCCGTAAAAACGTTCCATGGTGAGGATCTTCTTCGTGGAAAGTTCTCTGTAAACTTTCGGAACGCGGGCCCTTGTTTCGCCCATCGCAAGAAGTTCCCGTTCGAACTCTTCGATGTTATCCGCTTCTTTGTAAAAATCAATTTCTTCTAATATGGATGTTTGGAACTGTTCGACCATGTCCGAGATTCCGGATTTGCTAAGGCCCGGAGCGAATCGTTCGAACAAGACCGAAGCGAAGTAGATCAGGTTTAAATCGGCGGATAACGTGGATTCTATGTCCGGTCTTTGAACCTTGATGACTACGTCCAAGCCGTCTTTCGTAACCGCGGAATGAACCTGCGCGATCGAGGCCGAAGCGATGGGAACCGGTTCCACGCTGTAAAAATGATCGCTGAGTTTTCCGCCGAGTTCCTTCTGAATGATTCTTTCGACGGTCGCATAGGGAATCGGTCGAATCGAATCCAAACATTTTTGCATTTCGGTTACGAACTCGTCGGGGAATAGGGAAGGAGCCGACGCGATGAATTGACCTAACTTGATGTACGTGGCGCCTAACTCTTCAAAGGCCTCCCGAAGTCGGATCGGAAAGGTCTCCATCGAATCTCCGCCCAAGGCGAGATCCTTTAAAAGGAGAATGGTCTTTGTGGAGAATACAAAACCGCTATTGAGGATTCGGGTGGCACCGCCAAAACCCATTTTCAGGGAATCAAAAAAACCGGCCATAATCACAAAGATTTTGAACTTCCTTTCAAAAGACAACAACAGAAAGGGGGTTCAAAAAACCGGAGAATTCCCCGAATTGCCTGCGGGTCAAAACTGGTTTTTTGTTTACGAACGAACTCAAATTCTGATTATGGCTACATAAAATACACCGTCCGGCGTATCTTTCCTTATGAGCAACGATTCAGTATTACTTCAGGAACTCGATAAACTTGAACTCAACGATCTGAAGAAAGTCGCGACTCTCTGGAATCTTGCAAAACTTCCTTATAAAGAAAAAAATAAGAACGTAGCCTACCTTTACGAAACCTTTCAGGATGAATTTTATCTGAAAGGAGTTTTGGAAAAGCTGACTCAGCTTCAGGTTACGATTTATACCAGCATTCTTAAGAATAAAAACGTTCTCACCCTCGGTGAAATTTCGAGAAAGGTGAACATTCCTCCGATCAACGTCGAGATGGAGTTGAACCTTCTCCGGAAATATCAGCTCGTCTATCAGAGAAAAAACCGCGAACGTCTTACAAACAATTTAGATAAATATCATGCGTTTGAGGAGATCGCCGATCTCGTTCCTTTGGATCAAAATCTCAAAGGAGACAAATACAAGATCTCTTTGGAGAAGTATCTCGATCGCAAGAAGACGACCGAAATCGCGGACGAGTGGAAGGCTGCCGTTAAGGCTCCGAAACAACTCGATTCGATCAAAAAGTTTTATTCCATTGCCGCTTCCGAGGAAGGAATCGATCTCAACCTTCAATCTCTTGCCGATTTGGAAAGAGACACTCTCGTCCGTATCTATTTGAGCGGTGGAGTTTCCGAAGCGGAAGACATCCGCAGTTACGTCGTTACGAGCCGAGGCAAATACGAACAGATCGTTCCCGCGCTGATCGCGAAAGGGTTGGTAGTGGACGTTTGTTTTGTGGACGAGAAGTTCGTCCGCGTTTTCGCGATCCCCGATGAAATTTTAAAATACGTTCAGACGCATCCGATTCTTCCTTCGATCAAAAAAGGAACGAAACAAAGAACGGAAAAACTCGCGGCGAACGATTTAGACTTCTTTCTCAATATCAAAAAACTGATTTCCTACATCAGCCGCAAAGGGCTGGTTCTTGCAAAATCCGGAAAGGTAAAACAAGCGGATCACAAACGGACGGAACAGGAACTTCTCAATCCGGATATCGGAATTTTTCCGGAAAAGAGTCAGATCTATCAGATGGAATTGATTCTTCCGGTTCTGAAACTCTTGAACCTCGTCGATATCAAGGGAGAAAACATCATTCTCAAGGGAGACGTGAACGGTTTTAACGAGAAGGATATTTTCGAAATCATGAAACTCGTCGTTCACGAGGTCAACGAAGCCCGTATGAAACGGGTCGTGCCTGCGGAAGTTTTCACCGCGACGGAAATGCCTTTTTACGATAAGCCGATTCTCGACAAGTGCGTGAGCCTTATCATCAAGGCGAAACGCATTCATCTTTCGGTGATCTTTTCCAATATCATTCGGGAGCACATGATTCTTTCTCCCGGATTCAGAACGAAGAATTTTCAGTCCGATCTCGCCGAACTCCGCAAGGAAATCATGAGCGCGATCTTTTATCTGCATCTCTTCGGGCTTTTGGAAATCGAATATCCGAACCGTTTCCTCGGACTTTCCAAATTGGGAGAATACTTTTTCCAAACCGGAGAACTTTCCCACAAAACGGAAAAAGGCGGGATTACGATCAATCCGGACTTTACGATCATCGCGTTTCCGGATCGTGTTTCCATTCACGGACTTCATATTCTCAAAGCGTTTACCGAACTCAAAGACTACGATCGGGTTTATACCTTCGTTCTTACCAAGGAAGCGTTCCAATTGGGAATTCTGCTCGGATACAAACCGACCGAGTTCATCGACTTCTTAAAGAATTCCAGCAAGGCGGATCTCGCGCAGAACCTTCTCTTCTTATTGGAAGATTGGGGCGGAAATCTTCCGGTCGTCGACATCACCGAGGATTGTGTTCTCGTTCGTACGAAGGACCAAAATACGATGGAACTTCTTTTGGGACAGATCAAAGGAAAGAAGATCGTGTTGGACGAAATCGGTCCAACGGCGGTTCTCGTGGACAAAAACCGCGTTCAGGACGTGATCACGGTTTCCGAAAAACTCAATCTCATCGTAAATCTCACCCGTTAATCCGAAATGGAAATACCGCATGCGCGTACGCTTCCGCGTACTCGACGTGTTTTGTCCGGCTCAAACCGAAATCCTTTCCGGTTTTGATGTACGGATTTGTATTCTAGGAAAGATCGTCGCGACGGCGATGCTGAAAGCGAAAATACGAAGAGGGTCGTAGAGAGAATGTTTTTCCGAGCCGAAGGGCTCGGAATCGGGAAGATTATTCTTCCACTTTGATTTTGGTTTTGAATTCCCACTTGCGATACGGAGCGATCGCTTGCAGTCTTTCGTCGGTTACGAAGAAAAGCGCTTCTCCGTATTTAACCAATCCACCTTTATAATGTGCGTATTTTGTTTTATGATCGATAAGGCCGATCTCCCGGACCTTGCTCCAATCGTCGCAGGTCTTGAGGGTTGGGACTTTTCTAAGATGCAATTCCTTGATCTTATTGTCCTTAACGGAGTCCCTGAGTATCTTTTCCCATTCCATAAAGTGCAAAGTAAAAGCACGGGGGGAAAAATCAAGGGTTTTTGCGATGTCGGGTCGGTCTTCTCCCCGACGCGCGGTTTAAAGTTTAAAGAAATCCACTTCTCGTTTCAGATCCTCGGCTAATTTCGCTAAACCGATCGAACTCGAGCTGAGTTCTTCGGAGGAAGCCGCGGAAGATTGATTGAGATCGTTGATCGTCGTGATCGTCCTTGAAATTTCTTCGATCGCGATTTTCTGTTCCCGAACCGCACCTTGAATCACGTCGGATCTGTCTTTGACTTCCTTTGCGGTGAAGTTCATCTGATCGTTTTTGGAAAGCTGATGTTCCATAAATTGATTCACGACCTTCATCTGACTGTTGATTTCGGAAATTCCCGCGATGATACCGGAGATCACGGTCACCGTATCGGTGATGTTCTGAATTCCGATTCCGATCTCCGCTTCGTTACTCTGAATGATCTGTTCGATATCCTTGATGCTGTTCGTAGTTTTATCGGCGAGTTTGGAAATCTCGTCGGCGACGACCGCAAAACCTTTCCCCGCGGCTCCCGCTCTTGCCGCTTCGATGGCGGCGTTCAACGCAAGAAGATGAATTTGTTCAGAGATCGTGTTGATGATTTCGATCACTCCCGCGATGTCTTCCGAACTGCTGCTGATCTTAGTGATCGATTGATTGGTGAGTTCGAGAGAACTTCCGCCCTTCTTTGCGTCTTGCGTGATTTTTTCGACTTCGAATAAGGTCTTGTCCAAGTTTCTGGAAGTTTCGTGGATCGAATCGGAGAAGAGTCTCATATCCGAAGCGAGTTTGTTCAAAAGACCGACCTGTTCTTTGGTCTGCGCTTCCACTCCGTCCATTCCCGCGGAAATCTCTTCGATCGATGCGGAGATTTGTTCGGAAGAAGCCGCTTGGTTCTGCGCGTTATCCGAAATGAAATTCAGTGCTCCGGACATTTCATCCGAGGAAGTCGCGAGGTTGTTGGAGGCGTTTATGATCTTACCCAAAACCGTTTTCACCTTTTTGTTAAACGAATTGATCGAGATGGACATTTCTCCGATTTCGTCCAATGCGAGAACTTTGAGGGACTGCGTAAGATTCCCTTCGGCCATCGATTCGAGAACTTCTTGGCTTTCCTCGAGGGGTTTCAGTTTTTTTCTAAGAATGATGTGGATGAGAATTCCGATCAAAATCAAACCGAAAAAGGAAATCACCGCCATTGCGTACACGGCGACGATCGCTTCTCCCGTGATCTCTTCGTTTTCCACGGAGGCGAACGTGATGAATCCGTATTTCTTGTTCTTCAGAAGAATCATGTACTTGTATTTTCCGCCGAAGAGATAACGAACCGGAACGTTGTCCTGATAGTCTTTAACCTGCTCGTAAAACGGAAAGTCCTGCAGACGTTTGAGATTCAAGGCGGGATTCACGTGATTGAGAACGACTTCGCTCGCCCCCAAAAGACCGGGATAACCCGTTTTTCCGATCTGGATCGAACCGATCAGTTTGCTCGTGAGATCCGCGATTCGAAGGGAATAGGCGACGTAAAGTTTCGCGTTAGACGAAATCGGTGTCAGAATCAGAACGACCGGGGTTCCGGAAACCGGAGAAGCCGTCGGTTCGCTGACAAAGGTTCGTTCTGCGGAAACGGATTCCAGAACCTTGTTCGCCGAGGGAAGATGGAACTGTTTTAAAAGGGATTCTCCTTCTTTTGCGAGAGTTCCGGTTCCCGAAAGAATTCTCCAGGATTCTCCCTCGGCTTGGAGCAAAGAGATCGATTCGTATTTGGGCGAACGGCTGAGAAGCGTTTCCAAAAAACGTTCCGCCTCGTTCAGCTTGTAATTCTCCGCATAGGAAAGAAAGATCGGATCGTGTATTAGCTTTTCCGCATCCGATTTCATTTCGTCGAATATCGATTCCGTGAGAATGTGAAGCGTTTCGTTCACGTTGATCATCTGATTGAAGTAAGACTTTCGAACCGCCGCGTAATTGAACTTATACACAAGACTCGAAACTCCCACCGCGAGAATCAAAACGATAAAGATAAAGATCATCGTAAGCGAGGTCGTCAACCGAATCTTCAACAAGGAAGAAGCGTCGATCACGCTGAAGGCCCCGGACTCGATCAGCTGAGTCGTCAATTTTTCCGTGGTTAAAAACGTATAAACCCCGAGCGACAAAGAAAGGATCGTAGTAATCGCGAATAGGTTGTAAAAGTCGGCGATCTCCACGGAAGAAGTGAAACTTCTAAGAAGAATGATGAGCGTGGCGGTGACGAAGATACGCGCGGAAATTTCGATCGCATGAAACAAAGGAAGTCGGGTCAGAGATCTCTGCGCCGCAAACGCAGTTTCCCGATCGATGATTCCCTGTTCGACGACCTTGCGGTATTTTAAAATCGGTTTCAGCTTTCTCAGATCGGAATAAACGGTAAAGGCGAGAGTGAAAACGGAAACACCCAAGGTCAAACGAATCGCGTTCTGGAGCTGACTCGAATCCAGCTCCAAAAAGGATCTGAAAAAGACAATCGAGGCTACGATCGCGAGAGAGAAGCCGATTACCTCGGTTACTAAAATGAATTGAAAGGTGAAATTGCGGATCGATCGGGTGATATCATTCATACGTTGCTTTCCAAAGCCGTTTACGCGTTATGCGCTTTGTCTTGTTTGAGGTAAATTTCAAGACGAAGGCTCGGAAGCACAAGGAGAATTCTCTTTCCAGGAATTACTTACGAAGAATTCTAAAATCGAATTTCGATTTGCAATTAACGAGGGTCGTGATCAACCCGATGCTTACACTTTCCGCAAAACGGGTTTGTTTCTAATTCGCCTAACTCGGTTTTAACGGACGGAGTTCGTTATTCGCCTCGAATGCTTTCCAGTTTGTGTTTTACTTCCTCGTTGAGAGGTTGTTTTTTCTGGAAGTCTTCGAGAAGACGAACCGCTTCGGTGGGTTTGTCGATTTCCACATAAAGATCCGAAAGTTCGAGAAGGGGTCTCGGGTCCATCGGAAATTTCTTGTGAAGATCGAGATAAATTTCTTCGGCTTTGTCGCGTTTGCCGATGAGCTTGAGGGAAGAAGCCTTACCGAGTAGAGCGAAGTAGTCTTCTCCTTCCGCGAGAATCCGGTTGAAGCACTCGAGGGCCTTGTCGAATTCTCCCATCCCCCGCAAACTGTCCGCATAACGGTTGATGATGAGTTTGTTGTCCGGGTCGAACTCGAGAATTCTTTCCCAATATTGATTGGCTTTGTGGAAATCTTTTTTTCCGCGGTAGCTTTCGGCAAGACCGTATAACGCGAAAAAGTTCTTACGATCGAGTTCGGCCGCCCTGTGATAGTATTGGATCGCCTCGTCGTAATCCTTGATTTTGCGGTAGGAGTTTCCGATTTCGGTGAGAATCTTGATGTTGTCCGGTTGGATGAGAAGAAGTTTTTCCCACCAGTGAATCGCATCCTTGTATTTCTGACAGGCAAAGTAGAGGTGGCCCAAACCCACGATCACGTACTGATCCTTAGGATTGATCTGCAGAGCCTGCATATAATAAATTTCCGATTCTTTAAAGTTCTTCAGTTTGCGATGCGCGTCCGCGACGCGGCTCAGGATGGAAGCGTCCGTGATCGTGATATGTCTGTAATCCTCCGCGACTTCGATCACTCTGGAAAGAAGATTCATCTCGCGGTAGCAGTTCATGAGACCCATCAGAGAAAACTTGTTTGAGGGATCTTCTTGTATACATTTATGATAATATTCGATGGCGTTTTTGTAGTCTTTCTTCTTGAAGAAGAGGTCGCCCATACCGACCAGACCGTATGTGTTATGCGGATCTTTTTCCAGAAGTTCCTTAAGCTTCGCTTCGGCTTTAGGATACTGGTGAGAATCTAAAAGTTTATAGGCTTCTTTTGCAAGGCCTTTGATGATTGCGAATTGTTTGTCCTCTTCTTCTTTTTCAATATTAGGATTTTCCATTTGATTCTCTCTTTTTTAAATTTCGTTCTTCCAAATTTGGAATTCGCATTATTATTTTTCGACGGACAAGATTCATTGAATATTCTTTTGAGGCTCAAATATTCTGTAAAGAAAATAAGAACAGATAGCTACATTCTTAAAATAAAAAGTGATTTGAGCGAAAAATTAGTCCTTTCTATCTATTAGATTTTGGAAAAAAATTTCCGTTTCTCTTTTTTATAAAAATGTTCATTCAATAGCAACTATGTTTTGAATCGAAGAATTTGAGTTGGAATAAACAACGTCGTCTCCCTGTGAAAACCGTCGGACCGATTCCGATTTGCTCATTAATTTTTTGAACATGGGAACCTTTGGGAAACGCGTTTTTCATCGGGAGAACAGCGGATCTAAGAACACGGTTCCTCTTGACAGTAGCCTTTCCGGTATCTTTATGGACGATAAGGGGTAGAATCATGTCCGCAGAATCAGGAAGAATTACAGGCGCCAGACTGATGGTGGAACTTCTGGAAGAATACGGGGTAGAAATCGTTTTCGGCTATCCTGGCGGAGCTATTCTTCCCTTTTACGACGAAATTTATAAAAGCAAAAAGATCAAACACATCCTCGTAAGACATGAACAAGGCGCCGTTCACATGGCGGAAGGCTACGCAAGAGCCACCGGAAAACTCGGTGTGTGCATTGCAACATCGGGACCCGGCGCGACCAACTTGGTAACCGGACTTACCGACGCAAAGATGGATTCCGTACCCGTTCTCGCGATCACCGGACAGGTCGCAACCAACACGATCGGAACCGACGCGTTTCAAGAAGCCGATATTTTCGGAATCACGATCCCCATCACGAAATACAACGCACTCATGAAATCCGCGGACGATATCGCGAGACATTTCGAGGAAGCCACCTTGATCGCGTTAGGCGGTCGTCCCGGACCCGTTCTGCTCGATTTTCCGAAGGACGTTCAAACCGAGCTGACTAACGTTCGCAAGGCGACCCGTTTGAAAATCGCTCCGCATCATTATAAAAAGCCCGAAGTGAAAGGAAACGTGGAAGAATTTGCGGAAGCGCTTAACGTGGCCAAAAAACCACTTCTATACGTGGGCGGGGGAGCGATCAACGCAGGGGCTTCGAAAGAAATTTTCGAACTTGCGACGAAAGCCGGAATTCCCGTTACGACAACCTTGATGGGTTTGGGTTCTTTTCCGGGCACACATCCTTTGAGCGTGGGAATGCTCGGGATGCACGGAACCGCAGCGGCCAACAAAGCCGTATTGGAATGCGATTATATCCTGAATCTTGGAGCAAGATTTGACGACCGCGTGGCAAAAATCGGCGAATTCGCCGAAAAAGCGGTACGGGCGCATATCGACATCGACACGGCCGAATTTAATAAACGAATTCAAGTGGACTATCTTCTTCACGGAGATCTGAAGGACGCGTTAAACGCCATTCTTCCGTTCGTAAAAAAACAGGATCACGGTTCCTGGGTTTCTTATCTTCAAAACCTAAAGAAAGAACATCCTCTCGATTTCGACAACTCCGGTTCCACGATCAAACCGCAGGACTTCCTGGAACGTCTTTATAAAAAAACTCGGGGTCAGGCCATCGTATCCACGGACGTGGGACAACATCAGATGTGGGCCGCGCAGTATTATCTTTTGGACGAGCCGAACAATTGGCTGACTTCCGGAGGACTCGGAACGATGGGGTACGGATTACCGGCAGCGATCGGAGCGAAGTTCGGAAGAAAGGATAAGATGGTGATCTGCGTTTCGGGCGACGGTTCGATTCAGATGAATATTCAGGAATTGGCAACCATCGCCGCGAACAAACTCGGCGTAAAAGTTCTCGTGTTCAACAATAACTTTCTCGGAATGGTTCGTCAGTGGCAGGAACTCTTTTACGAAGAACGATTCTCTCAATCGGAATGGAACTTCAATCCCGACTTCGTAAAACTCGCGGAAGCCTATTCGATTCCCGCGATGAAGATTTCGGATAAATCCGAAATCGACAAAGCGATCGAATTCTTCACAAAAGACGACGGAGCCGCTTTCTTGGAAGTGATGATTCCCGCCGAAGAAAAAGTATTCCCTATGATTCCCGCGGGCAAATCGCAAAAAGATATGATCGAATTCAAGGATCTGGCCGGACTGAAAAAAGCATGAAACACATTCTAAAAATTCTGGTAAACAATCATCCGGGAGTAATGAGCCACGTTTCGGGCTTATTCACTCGCAGAAGTTATAATATAGATTCGATCGCTGTGGGAGTTACGGTGAATCCGGAGATCTCCAGCATGGTCATCGTGGTCAAAGGGGACGAGTCCACGGTCGATCAAGTAAAAAGACAACTTTTGAAATTGCCGGACGTGTTGGAAGTGGAAGACCTCGCGTATCACGATTGTGTCAGCAGAGAATTGGTATTGCTCGTGCTGAAGATCACGGAAGCGACCAGAACGGAAATTCTTTCCGTATGCGAAGTGTTCGAAGCGAAGATCGCGGATCTTACGCACACTTCGATCACGATCGAGTATTCCGGGAATTCCAGAAAGGTAAACGCGATCGTCGAAATTCTTTCCAAATACGGAATCGAGGAAATCGTCCGCACCGGACAAATCGCGCTCCGATACAGAAGCATCGGATCTTAAATCGTATCGATAAAAGATCCGATCGATCTTTTCTTTTAAAAGCTCAAACAGCCCGCAAGGAAACGGATTGTTTCCAAGGTCGTTTACGATCGGAATCGAAAAGTATACAAAAAGAATTCGAATTGCATACGACCTTGCGATCCGATTTTCGAATCAATCTCTGAAGAATTCGATACCGTGCGTTCGTAATCATCCGAAACTCGGTTTGAATGAGAATCGAATCGGGAAATTGAATCGTTCCTCTATAATCGCTTTCCGACCAGAGAACGAGCGGTTCTATATGAGCCGTACTTGTTTGGGAAGAATCGAAACCCGCCTGTTTTAAAGCCTCCTTTCTGGCTTCGTTCAAAAGTTTCTGCGCATTTTCTATGTTTAAACTTCCGTTCGCGTCACATTGTTGTTTGGCGAAGGAAGTTTCGAATTGGTGTGTTTTTGTATGGGATTGAATCATGGTTCTCTCTTTTGTCTAACTGCTTGGTATAAAAAGAATGCGTTCCTGATTTTGCTTTGAAAACCGTTTTGATCTAGTTTTGTTGCGTGTTAATCGTTTGGATACAAAACGGAGTTCGTCCTTCTTGGGTCTCCTATCAATTATGATTCTGATATATATTGAAAATTGTATACAATTATTTTTGAATATTCTATCCAATAGATCGGATGACACATGATTCGTAGTTTCGGTAAATGATCCGTTTTCGAGTAACAAATACGTCCGAATTTGTTTCCATTTTTTCAAGCGCGCGATTTGTGAAGCACGTGGATTATAAAATGGAAATAAATTCTTTTTACTTTACGGCGTTTCTTTAAACCGAATTCTACTTTGATAAAAAGACAAGCTGCAAAGCTCCGTATCGGAAGCTGCGATTCGTAAAGGGCGGCTCCGGGAACGGGCTCTTATAAGGAGGAGAGTTTGAGGATGGAAGTATCCAAAAAGAGAACGGCTTCCGATTTCCAACGAAAGATTCCATTGGAAAAATCACAAAGCCCGGAAGAGGCGAGTTCTTTCAAATGTCGTTCTAAAACTTCTTTCTTTTCGGGAATCAGTTCGTAAAAAGTTTCCATTTGAATCGGCCCGAACAATCGGAACAAAGATAGAATCAATTCTTCGTAAAGATCGGGTTTGGCGTATTCGACGGAGAATTCTCTTCGTTTGTAAGTCTCCACGTTTCTCGGATTGGAATATCTTCCCGAAGGCAGATAACCGTGTGCGCCCGCACCGATTCCCAAATAGTATTCCATCGTCCAATACTTGAGGTTGTGTCTGGAAAAGAATCCGGGTTTGGAATAGTTGCTCACCTCGTATTGAAACAACTCGTGCGGAGCCAACATTTCCGGCAATAATTTGAGAACTTCTTCCTGGATTTCTTCCTCGGGTCCGGGGACGAGGTGATCCATTACCTTTCTTGAATATTCGGTTCCTTTTTCCACGGTGAGCGCGTAGAGGCTGATGTGTTTTCCTCCCGCGGACAAAACCTGAACGACGTCCTTTACGATCGCATCCACGGTTTGTCCCGGAATTCCGTAGATCAAATCGGCGGAAAAGTTGGAGATCGGAGAATTCTTTACCGTTTCGAGAATGCTTCCGTATCGATCCGGATCGTAGTGTCTTCCTAAAAATTTCAGCTTTGCCGGATCAAAGCTCTGGATTCCGACGGAAATACGGTTGATTCCCGCTTGGTGGATCGATCGCAGGAAATCGGACGTGATGTCCTCGGGATTGCATTCCATCGTAATTTCAGAATATTCTAAAAGTTGAATGTTTTTTTTGAAAAAACCGATCAGATCCGCGATTTGAGAGACGTCCGCGCGGGAAGGCGTTCCGCCTCCGAAAAAGATCGTGTCGAATTTCAGGTCGAGGATGGAGGGATTGTCCGCGATTCTGCGCTCCGTTTCTTCCTTGTATCTGCGAAAGAGGGAGGTTTCGTCCGGGATCGGATTTTTTCCGTTCCCGATCGAATAGAAGTCACAGTATTCGCATTTTTGAATGCAGTAGGGGTAGTGGACGTAGATTCCCGGAATTCCCGTTTTTGCCACAGGATTTCCGGGAGAAGGCGTCATTGTTTTTTCGATGCGGTTTTGTCGCTCGAGTTTTTCAGAATCAAATCCACGACGGGGATCGGAGAAGTCCTTTCCACGACCGAATACAACAGGGCCTTTTTGGATTCTACGGTCGGGGAAAACGAGAATAGAATTTTCAGGTTCGAAAGCGTATTCAATTTTAAGAATGGAGTTCCGTAGTGAAGCGCAACGACTTCGATGTCCGAATAACGTTTTGCAAGACCCGCTGCCAGATCCAATTCCAATTGGCTGAAGGTCGTAACTACCACGCGTTTGTATTTGTTTTCTTTGAGAAGCGCCGTGATTTTACCGGAGTTGAAGTTCGGAAGATTTTTTTCGGTAAGAACGGTTTCGAATTCCTTTCCGCGCACCGCAAAGATCGTTTCTTCCGCTTTGACCGATGTCGGATTCAAAGAAGTCGGAAAGGAAACGATGGACGCTCTGGAAACTTCCGCGTTCAAAGTCGGAGAAAAGATTTCCAAGAAACTTTTTTCCCGTTCCGCGAGTTGTTCTTGGAAGAAGTTGATTTCCTTTTGTTCGAGTTCGGTAAGTTTTTCTTTCGCTGCGGATTTCTTCGGAGAGAATTCGTACACGATTCCGTGTTTGAGTTTTAAAAGAACCTGTCTGTATGCGGCTTCTTTCAAAAGATCGCGTTCTCCCTTTTGAAACGTTCCTTTTTTATACGCTGTGAGAATTTGATTCTTCATATCGCGCGTGGTCTTACCCCAGCTCGTCATCAAAAGAATATCCGCGCCCGCCAAGATTGCAAGAACTCCCGGATCGCTGTCCTTGTAATGAACGTCGATCGCGTCCATCTCCATCGCGTCGGTGATGATGACTCCTTTGAATCCCATCTTTTCGCGGAGAATTCCGGTGAGAATTTTGGAGGAGAGAGTCGCCGGAAAGTTCGGATCCAATTTCGGATACACGATATGCGCGCTCATCACGACTTCCGCACCTTGTCGAATGGATTCTTGAAACGGAATGAGTTCCATCTTCTCGAGTTCTTCCAAGGTCTTGTCGATTTTCGGAAGTCCGAGATGACTGTCCACGTTCGTATCTCCGTGTCCCGGAAAATGTTTGATCGTAGGAATCGCTCCTCCGACTCTCGCACCTTTTTCGTAACCGATTCCAGCGGTGGAAACCATCTCCGGCGTGCTTCCCAAAGAACGAGTGTTGATGACCGGATTATCGGGATTGTTGTTGATATCCAAGTCGGGCGCGAACACGAAATTGAGTCCGAGTTTACGCAGCTGATAGGAAGTGACGAAGCCCACTTTGTACGCGTAGTCCGCGTTTTTGGTTTGTCCCAAAGCCATTGCGCCGGGGAACTGAGTCACTCCGTCTTTGACGCGGAGAACTCTTCCGCCTTCCTGATCCACGGAAATGAGAAGAGGAAGTTTGGAGGATTCCATGCTCTTCTTCTGTAATTCGTAATTGAGTTTTAAGATTTCTTGTTTGCTTCCGAGATTCATTCCGAACAGAATGATTCCTCCCGGAAGAATCTCTTCGATTTCCTTTTCAGCGGTTTGATCCAAGGACTTGCCCGGAATCGCCACATGGATGACTTGCCCGGTCAATTCTTCGGGAGTCATTTTATCTACGATCGCTTTCGCTTGGGATTCTAAATATCCGTCCCAGCTATCGGCTTGGAGTTCTTGTTGGTAAGAACTCACGTAGTAAAACACGGCTAAGAAACCCAAAAGAAGAAGGAACGCAAAGGAAAATCGTCGGATCATAGTTTGACAGAATAGGAAAACCTTGAATTCTGTAAAAACAAATTCCGGGAGGTAACCTTCGTTATGATCCGTTTCCAATCCTACCTTATAATTCTGTGTTCTTTGTGTTTCACTTCGATCCATGCGGATTCGAATTCCTCTCCGGTAAGAATTCTTTTTTTCGGAGACAGTTTGACTGCGGGGCTCGGGCTCTCTTCTCCCGAAGAAGCGTTTCCTCATCTGATCGCAAAAGAACTTTCCAAAAATGGAATTTCTTCCCAAGCGATCAACGCGGGAATGAGCGGCGACACGACCTCGGGCGGTCTCGCGCGTTTGGATTGGGCGATGTCGGGCGGGTTCGACGTGTTCGTTTTGGAACTCGGAGCGAACGATTCGATGCGGGGAATTTCTCCCGATCAAACGCAGAAGAATTTAAAAGAGATCATCGCAAGAGTGAGAAAGAAAAATCCGAAAGCGAAGATTCTTCTCGTGGGGATGAAAACGTTTCCGAACCTAGGAAAAGAATACCGTCAGAAATTCGAAGCCGTGTATCCGAAACTTTCCAAGGAAGAGAATCTTCCTCTCGTTCCGTTCTTTATGGACGGGGTTGCGGGAATCAAAAAGCTGAATCAGAAAGACGGAATTCATCCCACTGCGGAAGGACATCGGATCCTCGCGAAAAATCTTTTCCCCTTTGTTCAAAAAATTCTGAAGAAAGGATGATTCTCCAAAAAGTGTGTTTACACCGGACTTTTGGGGAAAATCATGGATCTACCTGAAATAATCGCGGGAATAGCTCAGTGGTAGAGCACCTCCTTGCCAAGGAGGGGGTCGCGGGTTCGAATCCCGTTTCCCGCTTTTTCTTTTATATCACCCTTCCCCAGGCCGATTTGCATCATGGACTATAAAACAAAAAAAAATTCCAACGCTACCGTTGATATTAAACTTACCTTCGAAGCTGCAGACATCGAAAAAGCTTTTGATAAAACCTACGCAGAAAAACAGAAAGACGTAAAAATTCCGGGCTTTCGTCAAGGAAAGGCTCCTCTCAACCTGGTAAAGAAACAACTGGGAGACGCGGTTGCGAGTGACGCGATCAACAATCTCATCATCGACGGGATGACTTCCATTCTTACCAAACTCGAACATCCGATGGTTCGTTTTCCGAAATTCGAAATCCAAGACTATCAACCGGGTAAAACTCTCGTCGCGACCGCGGTGTATGAAACCAATCCGGAAGTTACCCTCGGAAAATATAAAAAAGTAAAAGTAAAACTTCCCGAAGTCGCGGTTGCGGATTCGGACGTTGCGGACGAGATCGAAGCAATTCGCAAACAACTCGCACGCAAACAGCTCAAGGAAGAAGGGCAAGTAGCCGCTTCCGGAGATATTATCGATATGGAATATACGGTTCATGAAACGGGCCAGGAACCGAAAAACGCGAGCAATACTTCCAACGACTATCACCTGGGTCACGAAAGCAATCTGAAAGGATTCGACGAAAACCTCTACGGCTTGAAAGCAGGAGATAAGAAGGAATTCTCCCATAAATTCCCGGACGATTATTCCCAAAACGAAGTCGCAGGTAAAACCTTCGAATATTCCGTTACGATCAAGGCTTTGTACGCGAACATACTTCCCGCTGTGGACGACGATCTCGCTTCCGAATTCGACGGTTCCGAGTCGTTAAATTCTCTCAAGGACAAGATCCGCAAAAATCTGAAGGAACGTTTCGAAGAGGGAATCCGCAATAAAAAGATGGAGGAGATCTACAAGGAAGTCATCGACGATTCCAAGTATATCTTCCCTGATTCGTACGTGAAGGAAGAATCCGAGCACGTGTTCCATAACATGATCCACGAATTCAGACTTCCGCACATTACCATGGAAAAATACGCCGAGATGATCAAAAAGGATCTGAAGGAAGTTCAAGAATCCTTTAAGAATCTGGCTGAAACCCGTCTCAAGCACTTCTTTACCCGTCAAAAAATCGCGCAAACCGAGAATATCACCTATTCCGATGCGGATTTTGATGCAGATTTAGAAAAACTTGCGTCAAGTTACCAAATTTCCCTGTCCGATCTTAAAAAAGAGCTGGAAAAGGGAAAACTCATGGATAATTATCGAGAGAATTTTTTCGCAAAAAAGGTGGATGATACCCTCTTTGATCTTGTAGAAAAGAAATACACTGACAAATTGAGTATTGCGCAAGTGAAAGACTATCTGAACCAAAAGGAAGAACAGAAAGCATGAGTGTAATCCCGTATGTGATCGAGCAGACGAGTAGAGGGGAAAGATCCTATGATATTTTTTCCCGCCTTTTAAAAGATAGAATCATCTTTCTCGGGAATGCAATCAACGATGATTACGCGAACGTGATTACGGCGCAGTTGTTATTCCTCGAGGCCGAAAACCCCGAAAGAGACATTTATCTTTATCTCAATTCTCCCGGCGGATACGTTTCTTCCGGTCTTGCAATTTATGATACAATGCAGTATATTAAACCGGATGTAAGAACGCTTTGTTTGGGACAGGCTTCTTCCATGGCGGCTCTGCTTCTTGCGGGAGGGGCGGCCGGAAAACGTTCCGCGCTTCCGAATTCAAGAATCATGATGCACCAGCCAATGGGCGGAGCGACCGGACAGGCGAGCGACATTGAGATCCAAGCAAGAGAAGTTCTCAAGCTGAAAGAAATTCTCAACTCCATTTACCACAAACATACGGGAAAGAGTGTTGAGCAAATTCAGAAGGATACCGAAAGAAACTTTTATATGACTGCGGAAGAAGCGAAGAATTACGGAATCATCGACACCGTCATTCAGATCGACCGCAAACAGGCTTAATAAGGAGAAATCCCTTGGCTAAGAAAACACCGGGAACCAACGGTAAACAAAAACTATTCTGCTCTTTTTGCGGAAAGGAACAGGATGCAGTAAAACGTTTAGTCGCGGGTCCGGGTGTTTATATCTGTGACGAGTGTATTTCTCTTTGTAACGAAATCATAGCGGAAGATCACGATCATACTCACGAGAAGTCGGAAGTATTCAGCGAGGTTCCAAGTCCCGCGGACATCAAATCCATTTTGGACCAGTATGTGATCGGACAAGATCACGCGAAGAAGGCCCTTTCCGTAGCGGTTTACAACCACTACAAACGCGTGAATCTGAAAGAAAAGAAATCCGATATCGAAATCGAAAAATCGAACATTCTTTTGATCGGACCGACCGGAAGCGGAAAAACCCTTCTCGCACAAACACTTGCAAGAATCATAAAGGTTCCGTTTGCGATCGTGGACGCGACCGCTCTTACCGAAGCGGGTTACGTGGGAGAAGATGTGGAGAACATCATTCTCAAGTTGATTCAAAACGCGGACAACGACATCAAAAAAGCGGAAGTGGGAATCATCTACATCGACGAGGTCGATAAGATTGCCCGCAAATCCGACAGCGCTTCGATTACGAGAGACGTAAGCGGAGAAGGCGTTCAACAAGCTCTTTTAAAAATCATCGAAGGAACTGTGGCGAACGTTCCTCCGCAAGGCGGAAGAAAACATCCGCATCAGGAATATTTACAAGTAGATACGAAGAACATTCTGTTTATCCTTGGAGGAGCCTTTGTGGATCTTCCGAACATCATCAAATCCAGAACCGGCGTAAAAACGATCGGTTTCGGCTCGGAAGAACAAAGAATCCAAGCCGACAGCAAGGATTCTTTGATGGAACAGGTGATTCCCGAGGATTTGATCAAGTTCGGTTTAATCCCCGAATTTATCGGAAGACTTCCGATCGTCGCGACTCTACAGGAGTTGGACGTGGATATGCTCAAACAAATCTTCCGCGAACCGAAGAACTCCGTTCTCAAACAATACACTCGTCTGCTCGAACTCGAAAACGTGAAACTCACATTCCGCGAAGATGCGATCGACAAAATCGCAGAACTCGCGATCAAACGGGAATCCGGTGCAAGAGGACTCAGAGCGATCGTGGAAAACATCATGCTGGATCTGATGTTCGATATTCCTTCCCGCAAGGACATCGAAGAAGTCATCATCACGGCGGAAGTGATCACGGACCGAGTGACTCCTACCTTAGTTCTCAAAAAAGAATCCAAAATCGCATAACGTTAGCGAAGCGACGCGCTCATTCCATTTTTTCGTTCCGCTTCGAAACGGACCGGAATGATTGCGAGTTGCGTTCTTATAGGAAACAAAAAACCGCGCGGCCCGAAATCGGGATCATCCGCGCGGTTTGAAATACAGGGTGGGTTCTCAATCGAACGGGGATCTACAGATGAATCGTAAACCCGACGTTGATTTGTCGAAACAAGCCCGGTTGGATTCCTTCCGGAAGCCGAGTCGAGATGTATCTCCGGTCTTGCAGATTTTTTCCGGAAATAAATAAGGACCAGTTATTCTTTTTATATCCCATGTTGACGTTTACAAGTTCGTAAGCGGGAATGACTCCGTTAAGACCGTCAGAGTCCGACTTGATATTGTTATATTCCAGCAAACTCTTTATTTGACTGTCCGAGGCCGCAGTGTCGTACCAATAAACGGATCTGGTATTTTGCAAGTCGTGAAACTGCTTGGAAAAATACTGCCATTCCGCCCTTACGTAAAAACCGGATTTCATAATGATCCCGATGGCAAGAGTCGCTACGTCCTTTGAAACGTAAGGAAGCCAATTTCCGTTCGTGTCTTTATGGAGGAGAGGGTCCGTATTACCTTTGATCCATGCGTCTAGATTGTAGGTGTATTGGTTCGACTTCGCCTCGTTTCTCGTGTAAATAACGTCTAACGGAACGTTCATGTTCCAATGAAAGAAGTTTCCGAAATCGAACGTAAAGTTAGTTTCCACACCTTTGTGTTGGGATTTTCCCGCGTTTATCGGTCGTGCGCCTAAATTTCCTCCCGCTGCGGAACTGTTGATGATCTGGTCTTGGAAATCCAGAAAATATCCGACCACCTGTAAGTTCAGATACTCAGTGATATCTCCCCTTACACCCGTTTCATAATTCCAGGATTTTTCAGCCTTTAGGGCGAGGTCTTGTGCCGTAGGGGAAATTGCGGATTCATAGCGTGGAGGCGCAAAACCGCGATGAATTCCCGAAAACCAGGTAAAATGATCGAAAAGATCGTATGTAATCCCGAATCCCGGCAAGACGATCTGCTGCGTGGTCTTTCCTTCCTTGTCGAATTGAAAGGTAGGATTCGAACCGGTGGTATAATTGAACGTAATTTCGTCAAAGTTCTGCCTTCCTCTCATGATAAGCCTGCTCTGAGTAAAGGACTCGTATCGTACGCCGGGAATTACGGACAACTTTTCCGTGAAACGGATTCTATCCTGCACATAGACGGAAAGGGCTTTCGCGGTTCTCTGTTCGTCGTCCCTTAGATCTCCGCTTTTTGCAAGACTGGTTCGAGACTCGATCGGAACAATCGGAGGGTTCGGATATCCGTTCGGATACGAAGCCGCGTCGTAGGTTCTAGGTCCCGTAAGGAGTTGTGCTCGGGCTGAATCGTAGTGATAGCGGATTCCGAGATCCAATTCATGTTTGAGGGAACCGGTATCGAATTCTGTCTCCAGTTTGGATTCGATTCCCGCAAATTTATAAGTCCTATCTCTGTGAGCGTTTGTACCTCTCATCCAGACCGTATCACCGTATCGGGAAGTAAACGGTTCTCCGTCAAACGTGTTGAGAGTGTCCACGGGGCGGGTCGAACTCGCGGATGAATTTCGGGAGTATTCCTGTCTTGCCCAGTTTCTCTGCGTATAAGCGGAATAAATTCTAGTGATGAGTTTGGTCTTATCGCCTAAATTCCATTCGTGACCTAGAGAAAAAGAATAACGCTCGATGGTCCGTTTGTCGTTTTCGGCGGGATTGTCTTTGGGATTGTGCTGGAACATCCCCGTTGTCAAACCGATATAAGTCGCCTGCGATTCCTGTTGATGAAAACCGACTTTGGTCGTTAGGGAATGTTTTTCGTTCAATTGATGTACCGTTTTCAGGTTCATTTCGTTGACGAAAAAACCTTGGTGATTTCTAAATCCGTCACCTTGTTTTCTCAGAACGTTGATGTCGAATCCGGTGTTTCCGAAAGTTCCCCCGTAATTGATCATACTCGAAAGGTAACGATTTTCACCGCCGATGGTTTGAACGGAAAAGGTAGGGTCTTTAGGAGGTCTTCTCGTAATGAAATTTACGACACCCCCGATCGTGGACGGTCCGAAAAGAATCGAACCGGAGCCCTTTACGACTTCGATTCTTTCCATCCTTTCGATGGAAGGGGTATAATACATTTCCGGTTCACCGTATGGATTGAGAGAGGTGAATAAACCGTCCTCTAAAATCAGGACCTTTCTGGAAACTTCGTTACTAACTCCGCGAAAGCCCAGGTTCATCGTCAATCCTGCGGGGTCTTGATAGCGGATGGACGCACCGGGGACCCTTCTCAATACTTCCATTCCGTCCATTGGTCTGGCTTGTTCTAAATATTTTTTACCGATGATCGTAGCCGAGCCAGGAATTCGTTTGAGATCCTTTTTTTCCCCTATGACCCTGATTTCCGTTTTTTTCCAGCGGGATTCTTCCGAGGTTTCGTCAGCTTCTTCCGAATTCCCTTGCTGTTTGCTTGGTTCCTTTTTCGGAACGGAATTTTCGTTCGGCTCTTGGTTCGTTTGTGAAACGATCGGGATCGTACAAAAGAGGACTCCAAGGAGAACGGTAAGAAATTGTCTCATCATAATTTTCGACTCTGTTTTAAAAAATTGATTTTGAGACTAAAATTCAAAATGTGGGTATTTTTTCAAGAACTAACGAATTTTTGGGAACCTGTCGACTTGAAATGGGTCACTGGAGATTTCGAAAAGCCCCATTAATACGAGCGTTTCACATTCGTTCAAAGCGGAGACGGCGGAATCGGGACTTGCCCCGCGCAGGACCAAAAGTCCAGTCCGCATCGAGGGGCAAGCAGAGGGAGAATCGACTTACTTCTTCTTTTTCTTTTCTTCCGATTTCAGAGCGAGAAGGGATTTGCTTTGCAATTCGATTTTTTTCTTTTCGGTCCAAGGAATCGCAACGCTCAATTCTTCCGCGAGAGAGAGAAGGTTTTCGTTGATGTCGATCAGTTCGTCGATGATCACGAAATAGGAAACGCTGGATTTCAGTTTGCTGTCTCCCTTCTTGATCCGTTTCATCTGACTCTTGTAGATGTTCTGTTTGATTTTTTCGAGATTTTTGGTTTTCTTTTCCGATCTCGCTTTTTCCAAAAGATCCGGGAACTTATCCGAATCCGCGAGCAGTTCCATCAGGTTCGTAGCGGACTTTCTGAGTTCCTTGACTTCTTCCTTCTCGTCTTTGGAAACTTCGTGGAAGGAGCTGATTCCGTTGGAAGAGGTTCTCAGGATGTTCCAGATGCTTTCGGTGATTCGATCCAAATGATTGATCGACTCGGTGATCGGATGAATGGATGAAAGATCGTCTTCTTCCAGATGTTTATTCGCGATCGACAAGAAGCTGGAGAGGGAATTCTCTCTCATCTTCTTTAGATCTTTCAGAAGTTTCTGGGTTTGTCTGAAATTCTTCTTTTTACCGTTTACGTAACCCGCACACGCGTTGTTCAACGCCTTTCTCGCAACGCTCAAGCTTGCAAGCATGGAAGAGATCGTTCTGGAAAGGGCGCGTTCCGGATGTTTTTTCAAAGTGATGAGTTTTTCGAGATTCTCATCGTAGGTTTCCTGACGCTTTCTGTGGATTCTTCCGAAGAGGAAGATCAAAAGCGCCGCCACGAGCACGAGAACGATCACGGAAGAAAATCCGAAAATATAAAGAATTGATCCGATGATTCCGGCGGTTGCCGAAGCGATGATCGCTGTGAAGAACCAACCTCCTACGACGGTCAAAACCCCGCTCACTCGATTGACCGCATTGTCCTTGTTCCAAGCGCCGTCCGTCAAAGACGTTCCCATCGCCACCATAAAGGTTACGAAGGTGGTCGAAAGAGGAAGTTTGTAAAGGGTTCCGATCAAAATCAATGCGCTGGAAATCTGAATGTTTACGGAAGCTCTGAGCAAGTCGAACGCTTCGGTTTCGTGAACTTTTACGATTTCGGCAAAACCGTTTCTTTGTTCGAAACGTTTTCCGATAAAGTTGCGTACTCCTGCGGGAAGAATCGCCTTGATCGGAGTGTAAATTCCGAGAGCGATCTGAACGAACACGCGGGCCACCAAACTCGTATTAAAACTTTCTAATGTTTCTCCCTGGGAACCGAGGGTTACTTCGGTTTGTGTCACCGTTTCCGCTTTTTTGGAGAACCAAAGCGGGAAAAGCATCACACAAGCCGCTCCCAAAAGGATGAAGTTCGGAGTAGGAACGTTTCCTGCCAGTCCGGTTGCAAGAGCGCTTGCGTCTCCGCCTCCCGCTTGGATCAAGGTCCAGGTCGCGAAACTCGCGAGAGGAACCCCGATGAAGTTCACTAAGTCGTTGCTCGCGAACGCCATTGCGAGAGAACCCGTTCCGACTAAAACTAAGAATTTTAGAATATTCCATTCTAATAATACTAGGAATTGGAAAATGATCGCAAATCCCGCGAACGTTACCAAAAGAATGTTCGTAAAGTTTTCGTTGATGTATTTAACGATTTCCGGCGGAATTACGGTGGAACCTTTCATCGCGGATAAAAGCGTAAAAAACGCCACCGTCGTCATGGAAAGACCGCCGAACAATCCTCCGAAGTATTTCATCGAATTCTTCAGATTGAAGGAGAAGATGAATCGGAAAACGAACTGCAATATCATTCCCGAAAAGAACGCCACGATCACGCTCGTGATGATTCCGAAGATGATCTTCAAGGCGCTTTCCGAGTTGATGATCTGAAACGCTCCGTTTAAGGTTCCGGTTTTTAAGAACGCGATCGCAAGGGCCGCTCCCAAAAGTTCGAAGACCAGGGACACCGTAGTCGACGTGGGAAGTCCTAACGTGTTGTAAAGATCGAGAAGAACGATGTCCGTCAACATCACCGCTAAGAATAAGAACATCAGATCCTGGAGCGCGAATCCGCTCGGATGGAAAATTCCTTTTCTCGCGACTTCCATCATTCCTGTGGAAGAAAGAGCGCCGAGGATAATCCCGATTCCGGCGACAACCAGAATGATTCTTTTAGAGGAGGCTTTGGAACCCACGGCCGAATTCGTAAAGTTTACGGCGTCGTTCGAAACTCCGACTAAGAGATCTCCGACTCCGAGAATCGCCATGAGAACAACGATAATTAAAAAAAAGTCCATGAAACGCTTCCGTTTATTGTTTTGTAGAATCTACAGTTTTTTTCGCTTCGACTCTTGTTTCGAGTTCTTTTGAGTCTTTTTGATCGGGGGCATCGGACAACTGAAATTTTGCCGGAAACCCATCCGTGATTATTACTTTTCCGTTACAAAATCAACCGGTTAATCTTCCAAATCCCAAAAAAAATCCTTATTGGTAAGTTCTTCTTCCTCGGGAAGAGAATCTGTAACAGAAAAGAAATGTTTCCCCCCTAAGGAATCCACGATGAGTTTGTATTGCTCTTTGAGTTCTAAGGTTTCTTTTTCCCAGTATTCGTTTTCCGCAAAATGGGGAAAGGCGACCGGGAACGAAGGATCGGTCGTGAACCGGCTCGAAATCCAGGCGGAATAATGTACGAAGCGCATCGCGCGCAGAATTTCCACGAGATCAAACCACCGTTCTTCGAAATCCCGAAATTCTCTGTAGCCGGAAAGAAGATGTTCTCTTTCTTCCAAGCCTTCTTTTCCTCGGGAAAGAAGCATCCAAAAATCCTGAACCGCCGGACCTTTCAAACAATCGTCAAAGTCCACAAAGAACCAGCCGTCCTTTCCGAAGAGAAGATTTCCCTTATGACAATCTCCGTGGATTCGATGCAAGGGAACCGATTCGATCTTTTCACGGAAGAGGTCGAAGATCCGATTCGCGGTTTCTACGTATTCTTTTTTGCAGCTTGAAGGAATCCATTCTCCCCGAAGCAACGTTTCCAACGGATAGGTTCCATAGGTCAAAGAATCCAAAGAGATTCTATGTTCGAAATGTTTCGCCTGACCGACGTTATGGATTCTCGCGAGAAGCCTTCCCAAAATCCGAAGATTTTCCGGACTGAGTTCGTCCGGCGATCTTCCTCCGACCCGGGGCCAAAACGAATAATAGATCTCGTCTTGAAACGAAGCCAGGCTGCTTCCGTCTTCAAAAGCCAAAGGACAACAAACGGGGATTTCGGCTTCCTGCAAGTCCCGTAGGAATTCGTGTTCTTCCAAAATCTGTTCGTCGTTCCATCGTCCGGGACGGTAGAATTTGGAGATGATATGAGAGCCGTCTTCGAGCCGCAGGTCGAACACTCGATTCTCCAAACTGTTCAAAGCCATACAATGACCGGAGGGTTCGTATCCCGCTTTTTCGACTAAGGTAAGAATTTCACCGGGATTCAATTGAAAAAAATCGGCCATAAGCCCCAGGATTCCGGATTCCCCTTTCTTTGGAAATTTCTTTAATGGGAGAGAAATACAAACCCGTTCGTTTTGTTTTTCGCGGTTTGGAATTTGGTTTTCAATAGAATTGGATTTTGCAAATTGATTCCCGAGAAGGAAAAATCATGAAGATATCAGTAGGAAATCTGCCTCAGGAGTTGACCGAGGACGAGTTAAAAAAGATTTTTTCGGAGTTTGGAACCGTCCAGGAAGCGCATATTAAAAAAGATAAAACCACGGGCCGTTCCTTGTCCTATGGATCCGTTGAAATGGAAGACGCCGCGGGAGCGAAAGCGGTCGCGGCTTTGAATAAAAAAGAAATCCAAGGCAAACAGATCGCCGTAGTCGATTCTGAAGAATTAAAAAAAGAGTTCGAGAAAAAACAAACTCTCAAAGGCGGAGGAGCTTCTTCCGGTAAGATTCATGGAAATCAGTCGAAGGGCGGATTTTCCGGAGGCGCAACCGTAAGAAGAACCGGAGGAAGAGGAAAATGAAATCAGTAAGTGCTTTATGGATTCTGGCGATTTTGTTCGTTGTGTCGGCTCCGGCCTTCGCGGAAGATCTCGTCATCAAGGACATTCGTGTCGGAACAGGGAAGGAAGCCTTCTCCGGTTCGAACGTGACCGTTCATTATGTGGGAACTCTTACAAACGGAAAGAAGTTCGACAGTTCCAGAGACAGAAGAACTCCGTTCACGTTCAACCTAGGAGCGGGAGAAGTCATCAAAGGATGGGACCGCGGGGTTCGCGGTATGAAAGAAGGCGGAATCCGCAAGTTGACCATTCCTCCCGAACTCGGTTACGGTTCGAGAGGAGCGGGGGCCGCGATTCCACCGAATTCAACTCTCATTTTTGAAGTAGAATTACTCAAAGTGTACTGAGAATTCTATTCTTTTGAAACAGAATTTACCGGATTCTGACGTTAGATTCTAAACGCTTTCCGGTTCTAATCTATCATACAAGGAGGGGCTTTTCCCACTGTGATAGCTTAAAACCGGATGTCTTACAACTTCTTCGAACATTCCCCGGTACCGGCCTGCATCTTAGAGCCGACGCTTCTCATCCGAAAAGTCAACACGGCCTTTTCCCGATCCTTCGGTTATTCCAAATCGGAACTAGAGGGAATCGAGTATTGGAACCGAATCTGCGAATTCAAAACTTCTAAGCCGAATCTCTGTGATCCTTCTTTGTGGCCTTCCACAAACGTCCTGGATGAAACTCCGGCGTATTCCGTTTTCATTCTCACCAAACACGGATTCAAAAAAGAATTCATGGTTTCCTTTGCGTTCGATCCGGATGAGCTGCAGATCTTCGCGTATTTGGAATCTCCTCAGTTTCAAGAAAGACCCTTTGTCCGTTACGATGCAGTTGTGGGACCGAGCTTCGGAAACGATTTGGAAAAACCCGCCGATTCCTGGGTTCAAAAACAAAAGTTGGAAGCGATCGGAACTCTTTCCGCCGGGGTCGCGCACGAGATCAACAATCCTTTGATGGGAGTGATCAATTACGCGGAGATGGTCTTTAACGGAATCGAAACCGGAAATCCTCTCCGCAAATACGCGGGAATCATTCTGCAGGAAAGCAATCGAATTTCCGAGATCGTCAAGGACATGCTCACCTTCACACGTTTGGAAAAGGAAGAAGCGAAGGTCCACGATCTGACCACAGTCTTCTGTTCCACCTTCGGTCTGTTAAAGAGCGGGTTTCGCAAAGCGGGAATCGAAACCGTCGCGCCTTCGCTCGACATTCCGATCTACGCGGTTTGTTCCGCCGGAAGACTCAGACAGGTTTACTTGAATCTTTTGACGAACGCAAAGGACGCGATCGAAAGCAACCCCGATTCCGCCAAAGACAAAACCGTCACCGTATATTGGCAGAAGTTCAAAAAGGGAGATCGGAATTTCGTTCGAACCATCATCGAAGATACGGGACCGGGAATCTCCGAAGAGAACAGACACAAGCTCTTTGATCCGTTTTACACCACAAAGGAAATCGGCAAAGGAACCGGACTCGGTTTGACCGTTTCCTACAATCTCGTCCGCGAAATGGGAGGGGATCTCTCCTTTGAATGCACGGACGGAACCACCCGCTTTTACGTGGATCTACCCGAATCTTTCTGAAAGATCCTTGACTTTAGGGGAGAATCACGACATTCTAATAGACTCTCTTTAAAACCCGAATCCCGCCATGACCGGTTCCACGCGATCAGAACACAAAAGTTACGACCCGGAGGAACGTTATTCGATTCTATTTCATTCTGCGATCGACGCGATCGTTTCTCTCGATAAGGATTTCCGCGTATTTCTCATCAATCCCGCCGCGGAAAATATGTCCGGCTTTCTCGCATCCGAACTTCTCGGGAATTCCATCGAACACCAATTCCCGCTCCGGATTCGAAACCGATTTTATCGGATTCTCAGGAACGTCGCCAAGTTACCGGATAAAAAAAGACAAAAACCGTTCGGTCCGATCCGTTTGATCCGAAAGGACAAAACGATTCTGATCTCCGAAGTCTCCGTTTCCGTGACAGGACCGCCCGAGGATTATCAATATCACATCATCATTCGAGATATATCAGAAAAACATAGAATTCTAATGGAGTTGAAACGGGCCAATCAGACTCTCAAAAAGATGGACCGGGAAAAAGAGGAACTTCTCGAACGGTTGGAGGAGAAGGTAAGACAACGATCCAGACTTCTTGCGAACTACTACAAGGGAATGAAGGAAGAATTGAGTCTCGCCAAACGGCTTCAGTCGGAAATTCTTCCCGAGATTCCTTCGATCGCGGGAATCCGGATTCATTCCGCGTATTTACCGATGATGGAAGTGGGAGGGGATCTCTACGATTTTTTCGAGATCCGGCCGGGTGTGTTGCGTATTTTTCTCGCGGACGCGACGGGCCACGGGGTGCAAGCCGCACTTTTGACGATGACTCTGAAAGGGATTTTGGAATCGATCAAAAAGAAAGAAGCCGATCCCGGAACGATTCTCGGAGAATTCAACCGGGAATACTGTAGAAACTTCGGAAATATCGGGATGTTCTTTTCCTGTTTTCTCGCGGACATCGATACGGTTGCCAGAAAAATCGTGTATTCATCGGGAGGACATCCTCCACAATTTTTTCTTTCCAAAGACTTGGTTATGGGTTTGGATCGGACAGGTTCCTTGTTGGGTTTGGACCCGGGCAATCAATACGGAGTTTTTAAACTGAGTTATCAGCACGGGGACCGTTTGTTTCTGCTCACCGACGGAATCTACGAAGAGTTCAACTCCGACAAACAACAATTCGGCGAACTGGCCGTTCAGAAAATTCTCGCGGAAAAATTCACCGAGCCTATGGAAGAAACGATCCCTTCGATATTACAAAGCCTCATGGATCATCTCGGAACTCAAAAAATACAAGACGATATTACGGCCATTTTAATATCCTTGGATTCGCCCGAACGTTGACTTTGTTATGCCCTTTGCGATCGCGATTTTCAGTCTTATCTTTTTGAGTTTCTGCGCCGCTCTTTGGATCGAAAAAAGAAATCATCTTTCGATTCAAAAACGAATTCCGATTCGAATTCATATCAACGGAACCAGGGGAAAATCTTCGGTTACGAGATTGGTCCATTCGATTCTTGTCGAAGCGGGTTGGAACGTTTACGCAAAGACGACCGGTTCGGCCGCGAGTTTGTTATTTCCGAACCGCAGCGAACGAAGGATCTTTCGAAATAAGATTTCCATCGCGGAACAAAAATCTTTTTTGCGGTTTGCCGCACGGAAGAATTCGGACGCGGTTGTGATGGAATGTATGGCCGTTCAACCGAGGTATCAAAAGGAATCCGAAGAAATTTTGATTTCCGCAACGCATTCCGTGATCACGAACGTTCGAAACGATCACGGAGAATGGATCGATACGGAAGAAACCGCTTTGTATTCGTTTGCACATACGATTCCCAAGGACGGCGTACTTATCGTTGGGAAGAATTTAGAACAAAACGAAATTTTACGAAGAAGCGCGGAACAAAATCGAAGCTCGATGTTGAATGCGGACTCCTCGTTTTCTTCGGAACGGATCGACTCCGTTTTGCGGACGATGCGGTATCCGGAACATAAAGAGAATGTGGAAATCGCGATCCGGCTTTGCGAAACGTTAGGCGTAACCGAAGAGGCGATTGTGAAAGGGATTGCGAGCTGTGCGCCCGATCCGGGAGCATTGCGCGTCCAAACGATCAAAACCGAAGCAGAAAGAAAAACCTTTGTCTTCGCTTTTGCGGCCAACGACACAATCTCTTGGGAACAAATCTTGAAAGCGCAACTTGCTACGTCGGTCGGCGGTTTCGTTGTCGTTGTCTTCAATTCGAAACGGGAAAGACCGTTGCGCACCGTCGAGTTTGCAAGTTTCCTTTCCCAGCGAACGGAAATCAAAGAGATTCTTTTTTGGGGTCCTTGGTTTTCTTTGTTTCGATCCCGGTATCGAGGAAACGCAACGTTGATTTTAGAACCGCAAAACATTGCGTCGGATGCAAATCTTTGGATCGGAGCGGGCAACTATCAAGGCAAGGGAAGAATTTGGATGCAGGATGCGGCGGACAAACTCGCTTCGTTTCAGGGGAACGAATGGAACTCGTAACCGTATCCATCGGAATCGGAATTTTATTCGGTTTTTTGCTTTGGGAAAGAACGGGACTGCATCCGGGCGGATGGGTTGTTCCCGGTTATATTGCGTTGTATTTGGATCGTCCTTGGGTTTTGATTCCTCTGTTTTTAAGTTCGATTTTAACGCTCGTCGTCTATCGTCTTTCCGAATCGTTCTTTCTGAGTTTCGGTCAGAGAAAAACGGTTTTTATTCTTTTACTTTCGATTTTGTTTTCTTTGTTTTCGGACTTCCTTGTTACATTCTATTTTTCGAATACAATGGAATTTGAATCCAGAACGATAGGCCATATTGTTCCCGGTCTGATCGTTCTTTCTGCGGAAAGACAAGGCGTGTTTCGAACCGCTTCCGCGATCTTAACGGCTTCCGTTTTGGTGCGTCTGTTTTTGATCCTCGTGTTCGGAGAGGCGATTCGCGGATGAAAGACTGTATGGCGTCGATTCGTTTGCGGATAGATCGGTCTACGATCGGAATTTTACTTTTGGCATTCGGATCGATTCTCGGTCTGTTTGCGGTCGAATTTTTTCCTTCCGCCGTATCGGTTGCCGATGCGGAGATCAAATACAACGCCAGTCAAAGAACGTACGAAGCATTTCTGAAAATTCGAGAAAAGGCCTTGTCTCAAAACCTTGCAATCGCTCCGAACTTGGATCCATCCGGTTCGGGTTTGATCGGGCCGGAGCTTTCTCCCGTTACGAGTTCCGCCGGTAAACTTTCCGCGAAACAAGCTTCGGTGCATCCCGATTTCGCGGCCTGGTTTCTGGAACAATTTCGCAATGCGAATCTAAAAAAAGGAGATACGATTGCGGTAGGAATGTCCGGCTCTTTTCCCGCTCTCAATATTTCGTTTTGGATCGCGGCCGATGCGATGGGGTTGAAGGTCGTATCGATTGCAAGCGTCTCTTCCTCCCAGTATGGGGCCAATCGAATCGGTTTTCTCTGGCCCGATCTGGAAAACGAACTCTATCAGAAAAACCGTATATTCCAAAAATCGATTTATATGTCCACGGGAGGAATTTCCGATTTAGGGATCGGTATCGGAAAAGAAGGGCGTGACGAAATTCTTTCTTCGATCCGCAGAAACGGATATTCGTATTTATCATCCGATTCGTTCGAGGATTCTCTCCGCAAACGCATGGAAGTCTACGGAAAATCGAACGCGGCATTGTATGTGAATATCGGAGGAGGAACGGTATCTTCCGGAACCAGTCTCGGTAAAAAGAAAATTCCGAAAGGAATCGTGGTGAATGAAGAGGACGTTTCGGAACTTCCCGATTCCGTTTTGAAGTTTTTTTTGGAACGAAAAATTCCGGTGCTGCATGTCAGCGGGATTGAAAAGATTGCGAGTCAATCTAAGATGAAATACGAACGCGGATCGATTCCGCAATCCGGAACCTCCGATCTTATCTTTCCGAAAAAATACAATCGGATCCTGGCGGGTTTTCTTCTGCTTTTGTTGTCGGCTTTGATTTGGAAAACTTCGGCTTGGATTTCACTTTCCGGCTCCAAAGAAGAGAATCAAATTTTTCTCTAACGCGCTTCGTTCTTGATCCATCAGGATTGATTCTGAATTTAGAATATTCTTTAATTCTAAAATATTTTTTTGTTCGCCGGTGCTTCTTCCGATTATTTCTCGGTTTCGATTGGGAATTTTAGCCTTTGTATGTACGAAAAAACCAGGCGATGGTCTCGTCCCGTTTGAGATCGGGAGTTAGGATGGCTTCGTAATGATTTTTGTCCGGAAGCGTCAGATAGACGGAGGATTTTAATTCTTTTTGAAAG